>JAWRKD010000023.1:0-19732 GCA_040307135.1 Desulfovibrionaceae bacterium | reverse complement strand
GGGAGAATGACGCCTGGGTGCGCTGTCTCGGTCCCGGGCATGGGGTCTTCACGGCCTTCGCCTTCGGGGCCGCGCGCAGCAGGCGGCGCTTCTGCGGCTGCCTGGACACCCTGAACCTGGTGCTCTTCCAGGTCGGCTCGAGCAAGCGCGGGGCCTACCTGACCCTGGAGGAGGGGACGCTGCTCCAGGGGTTTCCGGCGCTCAAGGCCGACGCCCCGCGCCTGGGCATGGCCGTCAACTGCCTGAAGTTCGCGGAGGCGGTGGAGGCCGGGCCCGCCGGAGCCAAGGCGGCCTTCGATCTGCTGCTTGACAGTCTTCAGGTTCTGGAGGAAAGCTCCGAACCTCCGACGGATGTTTTTCCGCTGTTCTTCCGGGCCAGGATGGCTTTCGAGCAGGGCTTCGGCCCGGACTTCTCCGCCTGCCGCGAGTGCGGCAAACCGGCGGAGGAGATGGGAGACGGTTTTTTCCTGGTGGAGAAGGGCCGCCTGGCCTGTTCCGCCTGCCGCCCGGCCTCGGGGCTGTGCCTGCCCGCCTCGGCGGGGACCGCGTTGACCCTGGACCGCCTGGGCCAAAGCCGCCCGGCGGACTGGGCGCGCCTGGACATGGGCGGCGGCGTGCGGCGTCAGTGTTACGAGATCATCGAGCGGTTCGTGGCCTTCCACCTGGGCCTGGCCTGGGACAACGGCCGCTTCCGCAGGGTCTAGCAAACGGGAGAAACGGATGCATTTCCAGGACGTGATCCTCAACCTGCAACGGTTCTGGGCGGACTACGGCTGCGTGGTCTTCCAGCCCTTCGACATCGAGGTGGGCGCGGGCACCTTCAACCCCTCCACCTTCTTCCGGGTCATCGGGCCGGAGCCCTGGAACGTGGCCTACGTGGAGCCCTCGCGGCGGCCCACGGACGGCCGCTACGGCGAGAATCCCAACCGCCTCCAGCACTACTACCAGTTCCAGGTCATCCTGAAGCCCTCGCCGGACGACGTGCAGGACGTGTACCTCAAGAGCCTGTCCGTGCTCGGCATCGACGCCTCGCGCCACGACATCCGCTTCGTGGAGGACGACTGGGAATCGCCCACCCTGGGGGCCTGGGGCCTGGGCTGGGAGGTCTGGCTCAACGGCATGGAGGTGACCCAGTTCACCTACTTCCAGCAGGTGGGCGGCATCGACCTCTCGCCCGTGAGCGTGGAGATCACCTACGGCCTGGAGCGCATCTCCATGTACCTCCAGGAGAAGGAATCGGTCTATGACCTCTCCTGGAACGGCCGGGTGACCTACGGCGACGTCTATCACCGCAACGAGGTGGAACAGTCCACCTACAATTTCGAGCAGAGCGACCCGGACATGCTCCTCTCCCTCTTCAACATGTACGAGGCCGAGAGCAGGCGCCTCTGCGCCGCCCGGCTGCCCTGGCCAGCCTACGACTACTGCCTGAAGTGCTCTCATACCTTCAACCTGCTGGACGCCCGCGGAGCCATCTCCATCACCGAGCGCACCGGCTACATCGGCCGCGTGCGGACCCTGGCCTCGGCCATCGCCGCGCTCTACGCCGAACAGCGCCAGGAGATGGGACACCCCATGCTCCAGCGCGCGGGGAGGGGGTAGCCATGCCCCGGTTCGTGCTGGAGATCGGCTGCGAGGAGATGCCCGCCCGTTTCGTGCCCCGGCTGGCCGCGGAGCTGGGCGAGGTGTTCGGCAAGTCCCTGGCCGAGGCGCGCCTGGACTTCGGCCGCATTCAGACCTTCGCCACGCCCCGGCGCATCGCCGCCCTGGTGGAGGACCTGGCTGCGGGCCAGCGTCTGGAGGAGGAGGTGGTCAGCGGGCCGCCCAAGCGCATCGCCTATGACGCCGAAGGCAAGCTGACCAAGGCGGGCGAGGGCTTCGCCAAGACCCAGGGCGTGGGGCCCGAGGCCCTGTTCGTGCTCGCCACGGACAAGGGCGAATACCTGGCCGCGCGCAAGACCGTGGGCGGCGGCCGGACCATGGACATCCTGCCCGGCCTCTGCGTGGAGGCCATTAAGAAGCTGTCCTTCCCCAAGAAGATGAAGTGGGGCTCCCTGGACTTCCATTTCGGCCGCCCGTTGCGCTGGCTCCTGGCCCTGCTGGACCAGGACGTGGTGCCCTTCGAGCTGGCCGGGCTCGTCTCGGGCCGCAGCACCTTCGGCCACCGGATCATGGGCCCCGGCCCCTTCGAGGTGCCTGCGGCCGCGGACTACCGGTCCGTGGTGGAAGAGCGCGGCCGCGTGGTCCTGGACAGCGAGGCGCGCAAGGAGATCATCCGCGGCCAGAGCGACCAGGCCGCGGCCAGGGCCGGGGGCAAGGTGGTCTGGAAGGAGGGCCTCCTGGAAGAGGTCTGCAACCTGGCCGAGCATCCGGTGCCGCTTTTGGGCGACTTCCACCCGCGCTACCTGGAGCTGCCCCGCGAGGTGCTCCTCACGAGCATGGAGAGCCACCAGAAGAGTTTCGGCGTGGAAGGCCCGGACGGCAAGCTCTTGGCCCACTTCCTTTGCACCCTGAACCTGGAGCCGCCGGACCGCGCCCTGGTCAAGAAGGGCTGGGAGCGCGTGCTCAAGGCCCGGCTGGAGGACGCCCGCTTCTTCTGGGAGTCGGACCTCAAGGTGGAGTTCGAGACCTGGCTTGAGGAGCTGGACCACGTGGTCTTCCTGGGGCCGCTGGGCAGCATGGGCGACAAGTCCCGCCGCCTGGAACGGCTGTGCGGCCTGCTGGCCTCCGCCTGCGGCGCGGACGCCGCGGACCTGGCCAAGGCCGGACGTCTGGCCAAGGCCGACCTGGTTTCGGGCATGGTGGGCGAGTTCGACACGCTCCAGGGCGTCATGGGCGGGATCTACGCGTCCCGCAAGGGCCTGTCCGCCACCGTGTCCCAGGCCGTGGCCGAGCAGTACCTGCCCGCGGGGCCGGACTCGCCCGTGCCCGCGAGCCTGGGCGGCGCGCTCCTGGCCATCGCCGACAAGGCCGACACCCTGGCCGGCTGCTTCGGCCTGAACATGATCCCCACCGGGGCCAACGACCCCTATGCCCTGCGCCGCGCCACTCTGGGCATCTGCCGCATCGTCATGGAGCACGGCCTTGATCTGGACCTGGACCAGCTCCTGGTCTGGGCCCAGGCGGGCTACGCGAACGTGAAGTGGAAGCTCGACCCGGACCAGGCCAAGGCCAAGCTCTTGGACTTCTTCGGCCAGCGTCTGCGCGCCCTGTTCACGGGCCAGGGCCGCGACACCCGCGTGGTGGACGCCGCCCTGGGCGCCGGGTTCACGGACATGCGGACCCTGGGCCGCCGTCTGGAGGCCCTGGACGCCTTCAGCCGCGAGGCCGACTTCGAACAGGCCGTGCTCACCTTCAAGCGCGCGGCCAACATCATCCGCAAGCAGGCTGCCGAGGCCGGGGTGGCGCTCAGCGGGGCCTTCGACGCCGCGCGCCTGGAGGCCGTCGAGGAAAAGGCTCTGGCCGCCAAGTTGGCCGAGAGCGAGGCCCGCTTCCGCCAGCTCTGGGAGCAGGGCGACTTCGCGGGCCTGTTGGGGCAGCTGCGCGAGCTGCGGCCCGCGGTGGACGCCTTCTTCGACAAGGTCATGGTCATGTGCGAGGACCCGGTCCTGCGGGCCAATCGCCTGAACCTGCTCCAGGCCCTGGTGGAGCGTCTGGGACGCTTGGCCGATTTCGGCGCGCTCCAGGTCTAGAGGGGCTTGACAAGACCGGGAAGAGACGTGTAAAGAGGCCGTCTTGGTTCAAAAGACCAGAGGCATCGTACAGCAACGATCAGGAGAAAGACCTTGGCCAATCATGAATCCGCGTTGAAGCGCCACCGTCAGAGCCTCAAGCGCCGCGACCGCAACCGCGCCGTGAAGACCCGCATCAAGAACGTGGTCAAGCAGGTGCGCGAGGCCGTGGAGTCCAGCGACAAGGAGCAGGCCGCCACTGCCCTGAAGCAGGCCGCCGCCACCCTGGACAAGGCCGCCAGCAAGAAGGTCGTGCACTGGCGCAACGCCGCCCGCAAGATCGCCCGCCTCCAGCAGGCCGTGAACAAGCTGGCCTAACTGCCTCTTTTTTTCAAAAGAAGATCGCCCGTCGCACCATTCTGGCGCGACGGGCTTTTTGCGTTGCCCGGAATGCCGACCTAGTCCACGCGGTAATGGCAGCCCTGGCTTTTCTTGTTGCGCAGGGCGGCCTGGGTGATGAGGAAGGCGGCCTGGCAGCCGTGGAACAGGTCGATGACCGGCTTGCTCAGGATGTTCTGCTTGTAGAAGTCCTGGATGTTCTTGGACAGGTTGCTCATCTCGTTGTAGGCCCGGGTCAGCCGCGCCGTGCTCCGGGTGATGCCCACGTAGTTCCACATGGTGTTGCGGATGGTGGCCCAGTCCTGGGCGATGAGCGCCGGGTCCTCGTTGCGCACCTCGCCCAGGGGCACCCAGTCCGGGATGGAGGCCTGGAGCTTGCGCGAGAGCCGTGAGCTGCCGCCCGTGCGCCGGATGATGTCCTGGCCCGCGCTGTGGCCCCAGAGCATGCCCTCCAGGAGCGAGGTGCTGGCCAGGCGGTTGGCCCCGTGCAGGCCGGTGCAGGAGCATTCGCCCACGGCGTAGAGCCGCTCCAGGGTGGTGCGGCCGCGGTTGTCCACCAGCACGCCGCCGCAGAAATAGTGGGCCACCGGCACCACGGGGATGGGGTCGCGGCTCATGTCCACGCCGCTTTCCAGGCACTTCTCGTAGATGGTGGGGAAGCGGCTCTTGGGGTCCTTTTCCATGTGCGTGGCCGCGTCCAGATAGACGCAGTCGTCGCCCGTGCGCAACAGCTCCTCCATGATGGCCCGGGTCACGATGTCGCGGGGGGCCAGGTCCGCGCGCTGGTCATAGCGCGGCATGAAGGGCTCGCCCGCGGCGTTCACCAGGCGCGCGCCCTCGCCGCGCACGGCCTCGGAGATGAGGAAGCGGCGGTCGGCCTTGCTGGAGCCCTCGTAGAGCGCCGTGGGGTGGAACTGCACGTACTCGGCGTTCATGATCTTGGCCCCGGCGCGTGAGGCCATGGTCAGGCCCGAGCCGATGGAGCCGCGGGCGTTGGTGGTGTGCAGATAGAGCTGGCCCACCCCGCCCGTGGCCAGGATGGTGAAATCGGCCAGGATGGTCTCCACCTTCTCCTGCTGGCCGTTGAACACGTAGGCCCCCACGCACTGGTTCTCCAGGCTGAACTTGAAGTCCAGGTGCTGGGCGTGGTGGTGGGTGGTCAGGAGGTCGATGGCCGTGCGGTTGGTGAGCACGCGGATGTTCGGGCTCTTCTCGATGTGCGCGGCCAGGCGCTCCATGATGGTCTGGCCGGTGTGGTCCGCGGCGCAAAGGATGCGCGGCACGGAATGTCCGCCCTCGCGGGTCAGATACCAGCGGTCCGCGCTCTTCTGGGCGAACGGGATGTGGTAGGTGTCGATGAGGGTCTCCTGGAGCACCCGGGGACCCTTGTTGCAGAGGAAGCGCACGGCCCGCAGCAGGTTCAGGTGCCAGCCCGCGGTGAGGATGTCCTGCTCCAGGTTGCGGGGGTTCTCGTCCAGGGCGTGGAACACGATGCCGCCCTGGGCCAGCCGGGTGTTGCCGGAAAAGAGCGTGTCCCCGGCCGTGAGCAGGGTGACCTCCCGGCCCGAGGCGGCCAGGGTCAGGGCCGCCATGGCCCCGGCGATGCCCGAGCCGATGACCAGCACGTCGGTCTTCACGTGGAAGGTGTTCATGGACGCTCCTTATGAGGCGGCGCAGGCCTCGAGCATGCGCCGCAGGGCCAGGTCGGCGTCGTGGGTGGTGCGCCCGTCCACCCGCACCGGGGGGGCCTGATCCAGCCGCTCCAGCAGGGCGGCCAGGGCCTGGGGCTCGGTCTTGGCCATGTTGGCGCAGCGCACCGGCCTCAGGGGCAGCACGGTCTTGCGGCCCGAGTATTCCCGGGCCAGGCGGTCCACCAGGGCCTGCTCGGTGCCGATGACTAGGGTGGAGCCCTGCGGGGCATCGGCGCAGTAGCGGATGAGAAACGAGGTGGAGCCCGCGGCGTCGGCCGCGGCCACAGTTTCCGGCGGGCACTCGGGGTGCACGGCCAGCAGGCTGCCGGGGTGCGCGGCCCGGGCCTGGGCCACGTGGCGTGCGTTCATCTGGTGGTGGATGGAGCAGCAGCCGGGCCAGACGAGCAGGTCGGCGCGGGCCGCGGCCTCCAGGTCCAGGCTGCCGCCCCCGGCCCGGATGTCCAGGACGTGGCGTTTGTGCGGGGCGATGCCCAGGGCCGCGGCGGTGTTGGCGGCCAGGTTGCGGTCCGGCAGGAAGAGCACGCCGTCGCCCTGGTTCATGGCCCAGGCCAGCATGGTCTTGGCGTTGGCCGAGGTGCAGACGCTGCCGCCGAAACGGCCGCACACGGCCTTCACCTGGGCCGAGGAGTTCACGTAGGTCAGGGGCGTGATCTTCCGGCCCCGGGCCGTGAGGGCCGCCAGCACGGCCTCCAGCAGGGGGGCCGGGGCCATGTTGGACATGGTGCAGCCCGCGCCGGGCTCCGGGATGTGCACCTTCTGGCCGGGCCGGGCCAGGACCGCGGCGGACTCGGCCATGAAGAACACGCCGCAGAACACGATATGCCCGGCGGCGAGACCCGGCACGCGCCGGGACAGCTCCAGGGAGTCGCCCGTGAAGTCCACATGGGCCAGCACCGCGTCGGACTGGTAGTGATGGCCGAGGATGGCCAGCCGGGACCCCAGGGCCGCGCGGCAGGCTTCAATACGGGAGGCGGCGTCGTTCATCTCAGAGGGGGGTCAGGCGCAGGCTCATGTCCACGGAACGGGCCGAGTGGGTGAGCCGCCCCACGGACACGTAGTCCGCGCCCAGGCGGCCGATCTCGGCCACGTTCTCCAGGGTCACGTTGCCGCTGACCTCGGTTTCGATCCCGTCCGGCACCAGGGCCAGGGCCGCCCTGATCCCGTCCGGGTCCATGTTGTCGAACATGATCCGGTCCACGGAACAGTCCACGGCCTGGCGCACCTCGTCCAGGCTGCGGCACTCCACCTCCAGGGGCGGGCACGGGGCGTAGGCCGCGCGCAGCCGGGCCACGGCCGGGGCGATGCCTCCGGCGCGGTCGATGTGGTTGTTTTTGACCAGGAGCATCTCGGAAAGGTTCTTGCGGTGGTTCAGGCCGCCGCCCGCCAGGACCGCGTACTTTTCGGGGTAGCGCAGGCCGGGCAAGGTCTTGCGGGTGTCCAGGAGCCGGGTTTTGGTCCCGGCCAGGGCCTCCACGTAGCGGGCCGTGAGGGTGGCCACGCCCGAAAGGTGGCAGAGGAAGTTGAGGATGACCCGCTCGGCCTGGAGCAGGCGCGCGGCCGGGGCCTCGATGACCGCCAGCACCGCGCCCGCGCCCACGTGCTCGCCGTCGTCCACGTTCTGCATGATCTGGTGGCCGCCGCCGCAGAATTCCAGGACCAGGTCCGCGATGGGCAGACCGGCCACCACCGCGGGCTCCTTGGCCAGGATGTGGCCCTGGGCCCGGTCCTCGGGCGCGAAGATGCCCCGGGAGGTGAGGTCCTGGCCGTCCTCGGACAGGGCCACGCGCAGGGCCGCCAGGAGGAAGAGGCGGGCCTCGTTCTGAAAGAAACGTTCGAACAGGCTGTCGCTCATGACGGGGTATCCATGGCTGAGATTTCGGGGAGTAAGCTACCCCCGGGCCAGCGTCAAGTCCAGCGCCGCGGTCACGGGAATTTCACAGGACTGGGCGTGAGAGGCTTTGACCTGTCAGGCCAAGTGGCTGGGCATTTTCGGCTATGGCCGGGGACAAGGAACGTCTGAACGGGACCTGCGGGCCCATCGATGCCGAGTCCAACGCCGCCCAGCCCGAACTGGCCTGTCCCGCGGGCGCCGCCGCGCACATCGAGGGCCTGGACCTGGTTGGACTTGGAGAGCAGCGTGCGGCGCAGGTCCTCGTCCAGGTTGTTGAGGAAGTCCGCGGCGTCGTCAGGGAACATGTCCTCGATGATCCGCGCCTGAGGCCCACGCCAGGCGGCGGATGAGCGGGGTCTGGTCGTGGCCGTCCATCTCGGCGATGGATTCGGCCGCGTCCTCCAGCGGCAACTGCGTGATGAAGGACCTGGTCACGGCCGAGGACCGCGCCGAGCTGAAGCCCCTGCTCGCCTTCGACCCGGACACCGCGGGCGGGGTCATGGACGCCGGGGTGCTCCTGGGCCTGGCCCAGATCGTCCTGCTCTGATCCAATAAAAAAGGCCGCCCCGGTCTCCCGGAGCGGCCCCATGGCTGGTTCGCGCCCTTGGTCAGTCCAGGCCCAGGGAGGCCAGAAGCCCGTCCACCGCGCCCTGGTCCGTGCCCTCCTGGGGGCCTTTGAGCGTGCTGCTCACCTTGTCCTTGGCCTCGGCCTCGATCTGGGCGTAGTCCTTTTCCGGGGCCTGTTCCCGGGCCTGGATCATGAGCCCGGTGGACATGTACACGTCGAGCACGATGGCCTCGATCTTCTTGATGGTGTCGATGATGATCTTGATGCGCTGGCCCGTGAGGTCCTGGAAGGAGAGGGTGGTCATGATCCTGAGCAGGTCGCTGCCGAGCGTCTCGTTGATCTGGGCCAGCTGCCTGCGCTGCTCCTTGCTGACCCCGCCCGAGTCCAGGGCCTTGATGACCCCGCCCAGGGAACTCTGGAGCTCCTGCAGCCGCTCCACGATCTCGATGATCTCCTCGGCGGCCTTTTCCGTGGTGCGCAGCACCGCGTCCAGCTGGTCCGAGGCCTTGTTGATGAGTTCGTCCGGCGCGCCCACGGCGGGCATGGGCTTGCTGCCGTGCTTGGCGGTCTTGATTTCCTTGTAGATGCTCTTGAGGCTGTCCTGGAGCTCGTCGTTGACCCGGCGATAGAACTCGCCCTCCAGCAGGGCCTTGTTCAGGGTCTTGGAAAGCTCCTTTTCCACGGCCGCCGCAATGGTCTCCTTGAGGTCCGCAGCCATCTGGCTGGAGACTTTCTCCAAGAGCGAGGCGAGCAGGTCTTCCTGGGGGGGCATGGGCGTCCTTGGGGTGAAGGGGAGGGCAGGGGCGCGGCCTCGGGATCAGCCCCACTTCCGGTTGCGGATTTCCTCGCGCTGCTCCTGGAACACGAACTGCACGATGGTCTCCAGGTCGTGTTCGCGGATGTAGGTGAACTCGAAGCGGCGCAGCCCCCCTTCCTCGCCGCGCACGCGGCCCACGGCCGCAGCCAGGCGCAGGGGATACTGGTTCAGGACGATGACCACTTCCAGGGCCTGGCCCTCGGCCAGGGGCTCGGAGCAGGAGAAGCGCACTCCGGCCCCGGAAATCTCCCGGATGTCCAGCTCCAGGGGGTAGTCCTGGCGCAGCTGGTCCTGGCGCTGGCCCACCAGGATCTGGTCGAGCTTGGCGTCCATTTCCAGGAGGAATTCGATGAGGCTCTCGGGCAGGCCCTGTATGGGCGGCGGGGGCGTGGCGCCGTCGCGGCGGGGCGCGGTGCGGAAGCGCGGCGCGAGGTCCGCGGACTCGACGGGGCAGGCCAGGCCCTTGAGCCGGGCGGCCACGCGGGAATAGGTGCGCTTTTCCTTGTCCATGGGGCCGTCCTCAGCTCTGGCCGTTTTCGTCCAGGTCCACGGCCATGGCCTGCACCGGGCAGACCCGGGTGCACAGGCCGCAGGCCGAGCACTTGTCGATCTCGAAGAGCACCTTGCGCGTGCCCTTGTCCACGGACAGGGCCTTGGTGGGGCACATGGCCGTGCACAGGCCGCAGTGGATGCAGCAGTCCTCGTCCCGGAAGATCTTCTGGGCCACCGGGGTGATGCGGACGCTGTTCTCCTTGAGGTAGTTGATGCCTTTGTGGAAGTCGGTCTCCAGGCCGCTGATCTCAAGCGTCATGGCGCCGTCCTGGCGGGGGCTGATCTCGGCCTTGAGGATGTTGAAGGAGAGGTCGAAGAGCCGGGCCAGGTTGCAGACCACGGGGCGTCCCGAGACCTCAGGCGGAAAGGTCAGGTAAACGATCTTGCGGAAGCCCTTCTGGACCTCGCCGTGCGGTTTCTCAGTCATGCGTGTTCTCCGCGGCTGGGGCCGGAACCTGCACGGTCCGGCCGCGGCCTACTTCTTGGGATCGGCCAGGAACTGCTTGGCCCGGTTGGCTTCGGCCGTGCCCGGGTTCTTGTCGATGAGCTCCTGGAGGATGATCTTGCCCGGTTTGTCTTTGCCCAGCTTGTAGAAGGAGATGCCCTGTTTGAGCATGGCCGAGCGGTACTTGGGGCTGTCCTTGTACTTGTCGATCACGTCCTGGTAGGCCAGCACGGCCTTGGCGTAGTCGCCCATCTGGTAGTAGCACTCGCCCTGCCAGAACACGGCGTTGGGCACCAGGGCGTGCTTCTTGAACGTGGTGGTGAACTCGGCGAAGTCGCGGCGGGCCTCGTCGTACTTGCGTTCCTTGAAGGCGTTCAGGCCCTTGGCGTAGAGGGCGTCGGCCGGGTCCTGGGGCGCGGCGGCCTCGGCCTGGGCGGGCTGGTTCGCGGCCTGGGCCGGAGCCGGGGAGGGCGCTGCTGCGGCGGCCTTGGCGCCCTTGCCCAGGTCCACGGCGAACTGGGTCTCCAGGGCCAGCTCCACGGCCTTGAGCCGCTCGTTCAGGTCGGCCACTTCCTGGCTGCCCTGGGAGCCCACGCGCATGTTCAGCGTATCGAGCTGGCCCTTCATGGCGGCCACCTCGGTCTTCAGGCCCTCCACCTCGGCCCAGATGTCGGCCTGCTTGGCCTGCACCGGGGCGCTGCTCTTGCGGGCCTCCTCGCGGGCGATGGCGATCTGCTCCTCGAGCTGTTTGAAGAGTTCGCGGGCTTCCTGCATGGTCTGGCGGTTGCGCTGGTCCAGGGTCTGCACGTCCTGGCGCGAGGCGCAGCCCGCGGCCAGGATCAGCGCCAGGACCAGGGCGGCCACGGCCGAAGATTTCAGTCTGCTCGTCTTCATGGAATCTTTCGCCCCCTTTTCTTTCCGAGGAGAAGATACGTCACTCCGCCCAAAAAGGGAACCAGCACGCAAAGCTCCACCCAGGCCATTTTTTCCGCGGTGGAGCGGAACTCCCGCTGGAAGGCGTCCCAGATGGAGTAGAGGCTGATGCAGACGAACAGGCCCAGGCCGCCCAGGGCCATGGCCCACTGGGCCGGAGTCAGGTCGGGCAGGGGAAACATGGTCAGCTCCGCGCGCTGCGCTTGTTGAGGAGAAGGAACAGGCCGAGGACCAGGAACCCGGCGTAAAGCAGCTGGGTCACGCTGAAGGGGCCCAGTTCGCCCCGGTAGTCGGCCCGGAAGAATTCCACGGAGAAGCGGGCCAGGCAGAAGAGGATCAGGAACAGGCCCATGAGCTGGCCGGGACGCTTCAGCCGGCCGCGCAGGGCGACCAGGATGCCGAAGGCCAGCAGGCCGGACAGGCTGTGGTAGATCTGGGTGGGGTGCAGGGGCATGTTCAGGGGCTGGGCCAGGGAGCTCGGGTCCGTGAAGGTCACGGCCCAGGGCATGGCGCAGAGCTGGCCGTAGCAGCAGCCCGCGGAGAAGCAGCCCAGGCGGCCGACGGCTTCGCCCAGGGCCAGGCCCGGGGCCACGGCGTCCAGCCAGGGCATGACCGGCAGGTGGTGTTTTCTGGCCTCGCGCCAGCCCAGGTACGTGCCGAGCATGGCCCCGCCGGAAAAGACCATGCCGCCTTCCCAGAACTGGAGGATCTCCAGGGGGTGTTCCAGGAAGTGAGGCAGGTAGAGGAGCACGTAGAGCAGCCGGGCCCCCACCAGCGCGCCTACGAACACGGCGAAGGCCAGGTCCGGGATGCGCTTGGCGTCCAGCCCCTTGCGCCGGGCCTCCAGCCAGGTCCAGGCCAGGGCCGACACGAAGGCCAGGGCGATGAAGACCCCGTAGGTGTGGATGGTGGCGAAGCCCAGGTCAACGAGTACCGGATGCATGGGGTTTCTTCTGGTAGAGGGAGAGGATCAGGCAGAACGCGCCCAGGCTGATGCCCATATCGGCCACGTTGAACGCGGGCCAATGCCAGTCGCCCACGTAGAAGTCCAGGAAGTCCACTACCTGGCCGAAGCGGATGCGGTCGATGAGGTTGCCCAGGGCCCCGCCCAGGATCAGGCCCAGGCCCGTGACCAGGAAGGTTTCCCGCTCCGAGGCCCGGCGCAGGATGTGGAGCATGAGGGCCACGGCCGCCAGGTTCACGGCGATGAGGAAGGCCGTCTGCCAGGTGATGTCCACCCGGTTCAGGAAGCCGAAGGCCGCGCCCTTGTTGGTGGCGTGGACCAGGTCGAAGAACCCGGCGATGACCGGCCGCGACTCCCAGAGCTCCAGGCGGGCCATGACCAGCCACTTGCTGAGCAGGTCCAGGACGAGCACGGCCCCGGCCAGGGTGGCGGCCCGCGCGTAGCGACTCTTCATGGGCTAGGCCTGCCCCTTGAGCACCGCGGCGCAGCGCGGGCAGAGGTCCGCGGGGCCGGCGCCGCCGAGCTCCTCGGTGAACTTCCAGCAGCGTTCGCACTTGCCGCCGCGGGCCGCGTCCACGGCCACGCGCACGCCGTCCATGTCCGCGGACACGAAGGCGTTTTCCGGAGCCTCGGCCGTGTCGGCCAGGGCCACCTGGGAGACGATGAACAGCTCCTCCAGCTCTGTGGCGCTGAAGCCCTCCAGGGCCGCGCGCAGGGGCGCTGGCGCGTAGATGGTCAGCCGCGTGCTCAGGGAGTGGCCCACCTGTCCGGCCTGGCGCAGGGGCTCCATGGCCTTGGCCGCCTCGGCGCGCAGGGCCAGGATCGTGTCCCAGCGCTCGCGCTCGGCCTGGTCCAGGCCCGGGTCCAGGGGCGCGTGGCGCAGGGCGAAGACCGTGGCCAGGCCGGGCCGCAGGCCTTCGGGCAGGGCCAGGAAGGCCTCCTCGGCCGTGAAGGAGAGGATGGGGGCCATGTCCGAGAGGAGCGTGAGCAGGGCCTGCCAGAGTACGGTCTGGGCCGAGCGCCGCAGCGTGCCCGAGGCCGCGTCGGCGTAGAGCCGGTCCTTGGTGATGTCCAGGTAGAAGGCCGAGAGGTCCGTGACGCAGAGGTTGTGCAGGGTGTGATAGACCTTGTGGAACTCGTAGTCCGCAAAGGCCTGCTGCATGACCGCGTGGCGCTGGCGCAGCAGGTCCAGGGCGAAGCGGTCCACCGCGGGCATGTCCGCCGGGGCCACGGCGGCCTCGGGCGTGAAGTCGCTCAGGTTGCCCAGGAGGAAGCGGCAGGTGTTGCGGATGCGGCGGTAGGCGTCCACCAGGCGCTTGAGGATCTCGTCCGAGACGCGCACGTCCTCCTGGTAGTTCACGGCCGAGGCCCAGAGCCGCAGCACCTCGGCCCCGTACTTGTCGATGATCTCCTGGGGGGCCACCACGTTGCCGATGGATTTCGACATCTTGCGGCCTTCGCCGTCCACCACGTAGCCGTGGGTCAGCACGGCCCGGTAGGGCGGCGCGCCGCGGGTGCCCATGGAGGCCAGGAGCGAACTGTGGAACCAGCCGCGGTGCTGGTCCGAGCCCTCCAGGTAGAGGTCCGCGGGATAGCGGGTGTCGGGCCGCTTTTCCAGGACCGCGGCGAAGCTCGTGCCGGAGTCGAACCAGACGTCCAGGATGTCGGTCTCGCGCCGCCAGTGGCTGCCGCCGCACTTGGGGCAGGCCAGGCCCTGGGGGATGACCTCGGCGTCCGTGGCCTCGAACCACCAGTCGCAGCCCGTGGGGTGCTGCTCGAACCGGGCCACCATCGAGTCCACCCAGTCCTTGCCGAACCAGGCCTCGTCGCAGTCCTTGCAGATCAGGGCCACGATGGGCACGCCCCAGTTGCGCTGGCGCGAGATGCACCAGTCGGGCCGGAATTCGATCATGTTGGCGATGCGTTCCTCGCCCCAGGCTGGAATCCAGCGCACCTGGCCGTGGATGGCCTCCAGGGTCCTGGCGCGCAGGTCGTTGGCCGCCATGGAGATGAACCACTGGGTGGTGGCCCGGAAGATGACCGGCTCCTTGCAGCGCCAGCAGTGGGGGTAGGAGTGGCGGATTTTCTCGGAGAGGAGCAGGCGGCCGGTCTCCTGGAGCTTTTCGATGACCTTGGGATTGGCCTCGAAGACCGTGAGCCCGGCGAAGAACTCCACCGTGGGCAGGAAGCGGCCGCCGTCGTCCAGGGGCGAGAGCACCTCCAGGCCGCAGCGCAGGCCGGTCTCGTAGTCCTCGCGGCCGTGGCCAGGGGCCGTGTGCACCAGGCCGGTGCCCGCGTCCAGGGTCACGTAGTCGGCCAGGATCACGGGCGAGGGCCGGTCGTAGAAGGGATGCCGGGCCATCAGCCCCTCCAGGCTCGCGCCCGGAACCTCGGCCAGGACCTTGTGGCCGCTCCAGCCGAAGGCCTCGGCGCAGACCGGCACCAGCCGGGAGGCCAGGACGAAGAATTCCCCGGCGTGCTCAACCAGGGCGTAGTCGAATTCCGGATGCGCGGCCACGGCCATGTTGGACGGCAGGGTCCAGGGCGTGGTGGTCCAAATGGCGGCGAAGGTCCGGGCCGGGTCGGCCATGGGGAAGACCTCACGCACCTTGGGGTCCGTGAGCGGGAAGCGCACGAACACCGAGTGCGAGGTGTGGTCCGCGTATTCCACCTCGGCCTCGGCCAGGGCCGTGCGGCAGGAGCAGCACCAGTGCACCGGCTTCTTGCCGCGATAGACCGAGCCCTTGGCCATGAAGCGGCCCAGCTCGCGGGCCGTGGCCGCCTCATAGATGGGGTCCATGGTCATGTAGGGCTTGTCCCAGACGCCGAACACGCCCAGGCGCTTGAACTCCGCGCGCTGCACCGAGAGCCACTTGGCCGCGTATTCGCGGCAGAGCTTGCGGATGACCTGGGCGGGCAGCTCCTTCTTCTTTTTCTTGAGCTCCAGCTCCACCTTGTGCTCGATGGGCAGGCCATGGCAGTCCCAGCCGGGCACGTAGCCGGCCTGGAGTCCCTGCATGTTGCGGGACTTGACGATCATGTCCTTGAGCACCTTGTTCATGGCGGTGCCCATGTGGATGTTGCCGTTGGCGTAGGGAGGGCCATCGTGGAGCACGTAGTCCGGGCGGCCCTGGTTGGCGGCGAGCATGAGGCCGTAGGCGTCCATCTCCTCCCAGCGCTTGAGCATGGCGGGCTCGCGCTCCTTGAGATTGGCCTTCATGGGGAACGCGGTCTCGGGCAGCCGCAGGGTCGCTTTGTAGTCGCTCATGGGGATTGTTGCCTCCGTGCAGGGACTGGCCCGTATTCCCGGGCGTTGAACAAGGCAAATTGGAACAAGGCGCACCGGAAGTCAAGGACGCGGGCCGCGGCGCAGGCCGTGCTCCGGCAGGAGGCCACGTTTTTGTGCCTGCAAAAATGTATGCGCGGCGAGGGAGGGCAGAAGACTTGAAGGCGGCACGCTGATATTCTTCGATGTTTTTTCATGCCCTGCGTTGGCACGGCTCCTGCTTTCTTCCGGGCAACTCCTCCACGCCGACCCTCCCACCTCCACGCAAAGGGGCCTTCGGGCCTCTTTCGCGTTTTCAGGCCCGGCGTTCCTGAAAAATCATGTTCAAGCATCCACGGTTGTGGTATAGAATGGGCGAACCCCTTGGCGTTGGTTCTTGGAGATCGCCGGATGTCCCAAAAGATCGCCATTCTCGCTGTGGACGACGAGCGCATCAACCTGCGCCTTCTCCAGGGCATGCTCAAATCCTCGGACCTGGAGGTGCTTACGGCCCAGTCCGGGCCCGAGGCCATCAAGGCGGCCCGCAGCCGCGACCTGGCGCTCATCCTGTTGGACATCATGATGCCGGACATGGACGGCTTCCAGGTGGCCGGGGCCCTGCGCGACGATCCGGCCACCCGGCACATCCCCATCATCTTCGTCACGGCCATGGCCCGGGAGCAGGGCCACGTGTTCCGGGGCTACGAGGCCGGGGCTGTGGACTATCTGTTCAAGCCCGTGGACGCCGAGGTGCTCGGGAGCAAGGTGCGGGTCTTCGTGGAACTTCATCGCCAACGCCGCGCCCTGCAGGATGCCTCCGCGCTCCTGGCCCGCACAGTGGAGGACCTCCAGGCCTCCAAGGCCGCCCTGGAGGCCTCGGAGATGCGCTACCGCACCGTGGCCGACTACAACTACGACTGGGAATCCTGGATCGATCCCCAGGGCAAGGTTCTGTACATGAGCCCGTCCTGTGAGCGGATTTCCGGGTTTCCGCCCAAGGTCTTTCAGGACGACCCCGCCTTCCTGGAGAACCTGGTGGAGGCCGAGGACCGCGACATGGTGGGCCGCTTCCTCAAAAGCTCGCAGGGCGAGACCCTGGATTTCCGCATCCGGCGCAAGAACGGCGAGCGGCGCTGGATCAACCTGGTGCGGCGCGAGGTGCCCGGCGAGGAGAAGGGCCGGTCCCTGGGCTGGCGCTTGTCCCTGCGCGACATCACGGCCCGCAAGGAGGCCGAGATCCAGCTCAGGCACATGGCCTTGCACGACCCGCTCACGGGCTTGGCCAACCGGACCCTGCTTCTGGACCGCACGAACCTGGCCTTGCAGCGGCTCAAGCGCGGCAAGAACGGCCTGGTGGGCCTCATCTTCCTGGATCTGGACCGCTTCAAGGCGGTGAACGACAGCCTGGGCCACGCCCGCGGCGACCTGCTCCTGGCCGAGGTGAGCCAGCGGCTGCTGACCAGCGTGCGGGGCATGGACCTGGTGGCCCGCTTCGGCGGGGACGAGTTCGTCCTGCTCCTGGAGCAGGTGGAGTCCCCGCGCGAGGCCATCCAGATCGTCAAGCGGGTGCGCGACTCGGTGCGTAAGCCCTTCCAGGTGGATGGCCATGAACTCACATCCTCGGCCAGCCTGGGCCTGGCGCTCACGGCCGACGGCGAGAACAACGCCGAGGAACTCATCCGCCACGCCAACATCGCCATGTACAAGGCCAAGGAATCCGGCCGCAACCGTTTCCACGTCTTCAACGAGCGCATGCTGGCCGAGACCCTGGCCGCCCTGCGTCTGGAGAACGACCTGCGGCGGGCCTTGCGGCGCAAGGAGTTCTTTCTGGTCTATCAGCCCATCGTGTCCCTGCGCGACGGCAGCCTGTCCGGGTTCGAGACCCTGGTCCGCTGGACCCATCCCAAGCGCGGCCTGGTCTCCCCGGCCGAGTTCATCCCCGTGGCCGAGGAGACCGGCATGATCATCGACCTGGGCCACTGGGTCTTGGACCAGGCCTGCACGGTCATGAGCCGCTGGCAGACCACGCACCCCCGGGCCCGGGACATGAGCCTGGCTGTGAACGTCTCGGGCCGCCAGTTCGCCAAGTCCGGGCTCCCGGACGACGTGCTGCGGGTGGTGGGTGACACGGGCCTGGACCCGGAGCGGCTCAAGCTGGAGATCACCGAAACGGCCATCATGACCAGCCCGGGCAACTCCGTGCAGAAGCTCCACCGCCTGCGCCAGGACGGCATCCGTTTCAGCGTGGACGACTTCGGCACGGGCTACTCTTCCCTGGGCTATCTCCAGAAGTTCCCGCTGGACGACCTGAAAATCGACCTGTCCTTTGTGCGCGCCATGGAGGCGGCCCCGGAGAACCTGGAGATCGTGCGGACCATCATCGGTCTGGCCCACAACCTGGGATTGTCCGTGGTGGCCGAGGGCATCGAGACCGAACGACAGCGCGACATGCTGGCCGCCCTCAACTGCGAGTACGGGCAGGGCTATCTCTTCTCCAAGCCCCTGCCCGAGGCCGAGGCCGAGGCGCGCCTGGCGGACGCCGGGTGACTCAGCGGGACGGGGAATCCACGTAGAGGTAGCGCTTGATCTTCTGGGTCGGAGTCTTCTCGAAGGGCTCGGGCTGCTCGATGATGCGCTGGAGCTTGCAGAACGAGGAAACCTGGCCGTTCACGTCCCGGCGCAGTTCCTCCAGGACCTCGGCGATGCGCGCGCGGGCCTCGGCCTCGGTAAGGCCGCGGACCCCGAAGCGGGCGTCCAGCAGATCGTAGTCCAGGTGCACGCGGGCCACCAGCCTGCCGTCCTGCTCGAAAACCAGCGACTCCAGCACGTGCGGCCACTGGCCGAGCACGGTCTCGATCTCCTCGGGATAGATGTTCTCGCCGCTGGGACCCACGATGACGTTCTTGAGCCGGCCGCGGATGGTCAGGTAGCCGTCGGTCGAGAGCACCCCCAGGTCGCCGGTGCGCAGCCAGCCGTCCGGGGTGAAGGTCTCATCGGTGAGGGCCTGGGCCTTGTAGTAGCCGCGCATGACGTTGGGGCCGCGCACCTGGATTTCCCCCGGAGTGGCGGGGTCGGGCGAGGCGATGCGGATTTCGGTGCCGGGCAGGGCAGGGCCGCAGGAACGCAGCCGCGCGCCCTCGGGCATGATGCCGGAAACCAGGGGCGCGCACTCGGTGAGGCCGTAACCCACGCTGAAGGGGAAGTCCGCCTCGCGCAGGAAGCTCTCCACCTCCGGGGCCAGGGCCGCGCCGCCGATGCAGAAGCAGCGCAGGGCCCCGCCGAAGGTCTCCAGGAGTTTCTTCCCCGCGGCCCGGTAGAGCTTGCGGCGCACCGGGCCGAGCTTGAGCAGGGTGCGCAGGGCGATGTTTTTGGTCAGGGCGGGCAGGATCTTGTTACGGTAGATTTTTTCCACCACCAGGGGCACGCTCAAGACGAAAGTGGGCTGGATTTTTTGCAGCGCGGGCAGGAGTATGGTGGGGGTCGGCGGCTTGGAGAGGTAGTACACGGCCGCGCCCTGGATCACTGGCAGGACTAAGCCCAGGCTGCACTCGTAGGTGTGCGACAGGGGCAGGATGGAGAGCAGCCGGTCCTGGCCCCCGATGCGGGCGATGTTGGCCGCGCCCACGGCGTTGGACACGATGTTCCTGTGGGTCAGCATGACCCCCTTGGAATTACCCGTGGTGCCCGAGGTGTAGATGATGGCCGCCAGGTCGTCCTCGCCGGGCTCGTGCTGGCCGCGCTGGGCGGCTCGCCGTGCTGCGTCCTTGAGCTTGCCGAACTCCTTTTTGCCCGCCTCCAGGACCTTGCGCAGCGTGCCGCCGGCCTCCTGGGCCGCGGCCTCCTCTGGGGCCGTCCCTTCGGGGGCCTCGGGCTCGTTGCGCCCGGCGCGCTGCTGCACGGCCTCGCGCAGGCGGTGGATTTCCTTGGCCGCCCGCTGGACCAGGCCCTTGACCCGGCCCTGGCTTTCGTCGCCCAACACGGAAAAGTCGTCCAGGCAGAAGCGCACCCGCAGGACCTCGAAATCGCCGTCGTCCAACTTGCAGGTCAGGCGGCGGGAGACGAACACGGCTACGCATTCGGCGTGGCGCAGGATGTGGTGCACGGCGCTTTGGTGGAAGTCGGGCAGGATGGGCACGGCCACGGCCCCGAGGCAGGCGATGGCGAAATAGGCCGCGCCCCACTGGGGCATGTTCTCGGACAGGAGGGCCACCCGGTCCCCGGCCTCCACCCCGTGCTCCTGAAGCAGGGCGGCCACGTTGCGGACCTGCTCGCCCAGTTGGGCGTAGGTCTGCACCGGGCCGTCCGCCATGGACAGGGCGGGATTGGCGGCGTGGCGTTCCACGCTCTGTTCCAGGACCCGTTTCAGGGTGAGCTTGTCGGGTTGCATCCGGGCCTCCCTTGATCCCGGCCATAGGGCCGGTGCCGTCCTATAGCAGAGGTTTTCCGGAAGCAAAACATTTCTGTAATGCTTTGTCTGGCGCGGACTGCGCGCGGGTCGCAGAAAAGGGGCGGCGG
>JAWRKD010000022.1:0-5631 GCA_040307135.1 Desulfovibrionaceae bacterium | reverse complement strand
CCCCCCACGGAACCCATCAACTTCTGTGGAAAACCACAGGACAGTCAGGCCCGCCCAGTAGCGGCACGGTTCTTGTTAAGAGGACAGTGGTCCTGGCCGAGGTGCGCCCGGCCGGACCCGCAACAGCGCGCAACTTCGAGGAGTGATCCGATGGCCAAGAAATCAATGAAGACCATGGACGGCAACACCGCCACGGCCCATGTGGCCTATGCCTTGAGCGACACGGCGGTCATCTACCCCATCACCCCGTCCTCGCCCATGGGCGAGACCGCGGACGAATGGGCGGCCAAAGGCCGGATCAACGCCTTCGGCCAGGTGGTGGACATCCGCGAGATGCAGTCCGAGGCCGGCGCGGCCGGCGCGGTGCACGGCTCCCTGGCGGCGGGCGCCCTGACCACCACGTTCACCGCCTCCCAGGGCCTGCTCCTCATGATCCCCAACATGTACAAGATCGCGGGCGAGCTTCTGCCCGCCGTGTTCCACGTCTCGGCCCGGGCCCTGGCCGCCCACGCCCTGTCCATCTTCGGCGACCACGCCGACGTCATGGCCGCGCGCCAGACCGGCTTCGCCATGCTCTGCTCCAACTCCGTGCAGGAGGCCATGGACATGGCCCTGGTGGCCCACCTGGCGGCCATCGAGTCCAGCGTGCCCTTCGTGCACTTCTTCGACGGCTTCCGCACCTCCCACGAGATCCAGAAGATCGAGGTCATCGACCCCAAGGACATCGCCGCCGCGGTGAACCATGAGAAGGTGGCCGCCTTCCGCGCCCGCGGCATGAATCCGGAGCATCCGGTGGTGCGCGGCACGGCCCAGAACCCGGACATCTACTTCCAGGGCCGCGAGGCCGCCAACCCGTTCTACGACAAGGTCCCGGACATCGTCATCGAGTCCATGGACAAGGTGGCCGCCATTACGGGACGCAGCTACAAGCTGTTCGACTACGTGGGCCACGAAAAGGCCGAATACGTGGCCGTGGCCATGGGCTCCGGCTGCGAGACCATCGAGGAGACCATCGGCGTGCTCAACGCCCAGGGCGCCAAGCTCGGCCTGCTCAAGGTCCGGCTCTTCCGCCCCTTCGTCAAATCCGCCCTCCTGGCCGGGATTCCTCTCTCGGCCCACACAGTCACGGTCCTGGACAGGACCAAGGAGCCCGGAGCCCCTGGCGACCCGCTGTATCTGGACGTCTGCGCCGCGCTCCTGGAGGGCGGCCGCAAGATCCGCGTGCTCGGCGGCCGCTACGGGCTGGGCTCCAAGGAATTCACCCCGGCCATGGTCAAGGCCGTGTTCGATAATATGGCCGCCAAGGAGCCCAAGACGCCCTTCACCGTGGGCATCGAGGACGACGTCACCGGCCGTTCCCTGCCCGTGGGCGCGCCGCTCATGACCACGCCCGAGGGCACGGTGCAGTGCAAGTTCTGGGGCCTGGGCTCGGACGGCACCGTGGGCGCCAACAAGAGCGCCATCAAGATCATCGGCGACAACACGGACATGTACGCCCAGGGCTATTTCGCCTACGACTCCAAGAAGTCCGGCGGCCTCACCGTGTCCCACCTGCGCTTCGGCAAGCACCCCATCAAGTCCACCTACCTGGTGAACACCGCGGACTTCGTGGCCTGTCACAAGTCCAACTACGTGCGGGTCTATGACGTGCTGGAGGGCATCAAGGAGGGCGGCACCTTCCTCCTGAACTCCAACTGGTCCCTGGCCGACATGGAGCAGCAGCTGCCCGGTCACGTGCGCCGCACCATCGCCGCCAAGAAGCTCAGGTTCTACAACATCGACGCCGTGAAGATCGCCGCGGGCGTGGGCCTGGGCGGCCGCATCAACATGATCATGCAGACCGCCTTCTTCAAGCTCTCCGGGGTGCTGCCCTTCGAGCAGGCCGTGGCCCTGCTCAAGGAGTCCATCAAGAAGGAGTACGGCAAGAAGGGCGACAAGATCGTGAACATGAACATCGCGGCCGTGGACCAGTCCCTGGAGAACCTCGAGGAGGTCAAGTATCCGGCCTCCTGGGCCCAGGCCAAGGACGAGGCCGAGGCCGCGCCCCCCGCGCCGGAGTTCGTGACCAAGGTCATGCGGCCCATGCTGGCCCAGAAGGGCGACGAGCTGCCGGTGAGCGCCTTCACCCCGGACGGCCTCTTCCCCGTGGGCACCTCCCGCTACGAGAAGCGCGGGGTGGCCATCAACGTGCCCCAGTGGATCCCCGAGAATTGCATCCAGTGCAACCAGTGCTCTTTTGTCTGCCCGCACGCGGCCATCCGCCCCGTGCTCCTCAACGACGCGGAGAAGGCCGCGGCCCCTGCGGCCTTCTCCGTCCTTCCCGCCCAGGGCAAGGAACTCAAGGGCCTCTCCTTCCGCATGCAGGTGAACACGCTGGACTGCATGGGCTGCGGCAACTGCGCGGACATCTGCCCGGCCAAGGAAAAGGCCCTGGTCATGAAGCCCATCGAGAGCCAGACCGCGGCCGAGGTGCCCAACTTCGACTACGCCATGGGCCTGCCGCTCAAGGACGGCCTGCTCAAGCGCGAGTCCCTCAAGGGCAGCCAGTTCCACCAGCCCCTGCTGGAATTCTCCGGCGCCTGCGCGGGCTGCGGCGAGACGCCCTACGTCAAGGTCCTGACCCAGCTTTTCGGCGAGCGCATGGTCATCGCCAACGCCACGGGCTGTTCCTCCATCTGGGGCGCGTCCGCGCCGTCGAGCCCTTACTGCGCGAACAAGGACGGTTTCGGTCCCGCCTGGGGCAATTCGCTCTTTGAGGACGCCGCCGAGTTCGGCTTCGGCCTGGCCCTGGGCCTGTCCCAGCGCCGCGCCAAGGCGGCCGACCTGGCCGCCGCGGCCGCCAAGGATGCCACCGGCGAGCTCAAGTCCGCCCTGGAGGGCTGGCTGGCGGGCAAGGACGATCCCGCGGCCTCCCGCGCCCACGGCGACGCCCTGAAGAAGCTCCTGCCCAAGGCCGCCGCGACCCCGGCGCTCAAGGAACTGGCGGCCATGGCCGACCTCTTCACCAAGAAGAGCGTCTGGATCTTCGGCGGCGACGGCTGGGCTTACGACATCGGCTACGGCGGCCTGGACCACGTGCTGGCCTCGGGCATGGACGTGAACGTCCTGGTTCTGGACACCGAGGTCTATTCCAACACCGGCGGCCAGTCCTCCAAGGCCACGCCGCTGGGCTCGGTGGCCAAGTTCGCGGCCGCGGGCAAGAAGACCGGCAAGAAGGACCTGGGCCGCATGGCCATGACCTACGGCTCCATCTACGTGGCCTCGGTGGCCATGGGCGCCAACAAGCAGCAGATGCTCAAGGCCTTCCTGGAGGCCGAGGCCTATCCGGGACCCTCGCTGATCATCTGTTACGCGCCGTGCATCAACCAGGGCATCAAGAAGGGCATGGGCAAGACCCAGGAGGAGCAGCGGCTGGCCGTGGCCTCCGGGTACTGGCCCCTGTACCGCTATAACCCGCTTCTGGCCGCGGAGGGCAAGAACCCCCTCGTGCTGGAATCCAAGGACCCCGACGGCAGCCTGCAGGAGTTCCTCTCCGGCGAGACCCGCTACGCCATGCTGGAGAAGGCCATGCCCGAAGCGTCCAAGGTGTTCCGCGCGCGCATCGAGGAGGACTACCGTCAGCGCTACGAACTGCTGCGCTGGATGGCCGCCCCCGAGGCCCGTTTCATCGGAGGGGCGCATGCCGCCGGGGCGCAGGGCATGGATGCCTGCTCCACGGCCGGCGGGGCCGAGCACGCCCGGTCGGGCAAGGCGGAGGAGCCTTGCGACGACGGCAGGGCCGGCAAGTAGAGGGTAGGGCGGAGGGGGCCGCCCGAGGCGGTCCCCTCCCTTGTTCGCGGTCGGGCACTAGGCGTTTCGCGACCCTGGGGGGGCTCCCGCGGGCGGATCAACAACCGTTTGGAGGAGCGTATGGAAAACTGGATTCAGGCGTACAATCCGCTGGGGAGCATCCTGCTCTCGGCGCTGGTGGCGGGCATCCCCCTGTACATTCTGTTCTACATGCTCGCAGTGAAACGCATGGCCGGCCACAAGGCCGCCTTCGCCGCCACCCTGGCGGCCGTTCTCCTGGCCATCTTCGCCTGGGGCATGCCCGCCGGGCTGGCCGTCAACGCCACACTCTACGGGGCTGCCTTCGGTCTCTTCCCCATCGTCTGGATCGTCATCACGGCCATCTGGATCTACAACATGACCGTTGAGTCCGGGGAGTTCGAGATCATCAAGAGCTCCCTGGCCAGCATCACCGACGACCGCCGCCTCCAGGCCATCCTGGTGGCCTTCGCCTTCGGTTCGTTCATCGAGGGCACGGCGGGCTTCGGCACCCCGGTGGCCATCACCGCGGCCATGCTCGTGGGTCTGGGCTTCAACCCGCTCTACGCCGCGGGCATCTGCCTCATCGCCAACACCGCCCCGGTGGCCTTCGGCGCCATCGGCATCCCGATCGTGGTGGCGGCCAACGTCACCGGCCTGGACATGATGAAGATCAGCCAGATCTGCGGACGCCAGCTGCCGTTCCTCTCGGTGCTGGTGCCCCTCTGGCTGGCCGTGACCATGAGCGGCTTCAAGCGCGCCATGGAAGTGCTCCCGGCCATCATCGTGGCCGGCGTGCTCTTCGCTGGCTCCCAGTTCCTCTTCTCCAACTTCCACGGCCCGTACCTGCCGGACATCATGTCCGCCATCATCACCATCGTGGGCCTGGGCGGCTTCCTCAGGGTCTGGAAGCCCAAGAACGTGTGGCACTTCCCGGACGAGGCCCCGTCCTGCGGCGGCCCCGTGAAGTGCGGCTACAGCACCGGCCAGGTCGTGCGGGCCTGGATGCCCTACATCATCCTGGCCGTGATGGTGCTCCTCTGGGGCCTGGCCGACGTGAAGAAGTTCCTGGACAGCATCGTGGCCATCAAGATCACTTGGCCCGCGCTGCATAACCTGGTGGTGAAGACCACGCCCATCGTGACCCAGGACACGCCTTACGGCGCCGTGTACGTCCTGAATCTGCTCTCCGCCGCGGGCACGGCCATCCTGTTCTCCGGCCTGCTCTCGGTGCTGGTCATCCCCAACTACGGCTTCGGCAAGGCCATGAACTGCTTCGGCCGCACCGTGTACCAGCTCCGCTTCCCGATCCTGACCATCGCCATGATCCTGGGTCTGGCCTACATCATGAACTACTCGGGCATGAGCTCGACCCTGGGCCTGGCCTTCACGGCCACCGGCGCCCTGTTCCCCTTCTTCGCCCCGATCCTGGGCTGGCTCGGCGTGTTCCTGACCGGTTCGGACACGAGCTCCAACGCCCTGTTCGGTGCGCTGCAGAAGACCACGGCGCAGCAGATCGGCGTGGATCCGGCCCTGTGCGTGGCGGCGAACTCCTCGGGCGGCGTCACCGGCAAGATGATCTCGCCCCAGAGCATCTCCGTGGCCACCGCGGCCTCCAACATGGTGGGCCACGAGGGCGACATCTTCCGCTTCACCCTGGGCCACTCCATCGCCATGCTCCTGGTGGTCTGCGTGATCACCGTGCTGCAGGCCTACGTGCTCACCTGGATGCTGCCCTAAGGCGAGACGAACGAAGCGGGGCCGGGACTCCCGGCCCCGCATGAAATTTCACAGCGCCGGAGGAGACGCCATGTTGAGCGACGC
>JAWRKD010000021.1:0-5423 GCA_040307135.1 Desulfovibrionaceae bacterium | reverse complement strand
GGCCACGGCCGCGAGTGCGGCTTCCCGGTCCGTTGGCCGGATTTCCAGCCAGGCCGCAGCCCTTCCGGCCCAGGCTTGGACCTGGGCCATGGCCAAGGTCGGACGCTTGGCCCTGGGCCTGGTGCAGCATCCGGCCCTGGGCCGGGACTCCTCGCAGGCCGCTGTCGGCCGCCCGGGGATTCTGGCCAGGATCCTGCCGGTCATGGTCCAGGCCCAGGACTTCGTCTTCCTGGCCCAGGTCGGACGCCTGCGGGTCCTGGCCAGGATCCTGACGCTGAGAATCAAAACCCTCACCCTGGGGCCAGCCACCCGCGAACTGGAGATCCTGGGCTCCAGGCTTCTCCTATCCCGGGTCCTGGACTCGGGCCTGACCCGGGACGCCGTCTCGCGCGCAGGGATCACCCCGGCCCGCATCCTGGAGAGTCCCGCGGCCATTGAGACATTCGCCCAGGTCGGCCTGGCCCGGTCCTGGGCCTCTTCTCTCGACCTCAGCAAGGAGCAGTGACATGGCCAGAGCGAACAAGATCTACAAGGGCGACGTTGGCACGGCCATCATCCTGGATACCGGCGAGGACCTCAGCGAGGCCACGGCCGTGTCCATGGCCGTGCGGAAGCCGGATGGAACCGTGGCCATCTGGTCGGCCGAAGTAGTGCAGGTGGAGGGGGCCCGCACGGGCGTGCGCCACCTGGTTCAGGCGGGCGAGCTCGACCAGGAAGGAATCTACCGGCTCCAGGCCGTGGTCACGCTGCCCGGCTGGACCGGCCGCACGCAGACCGCTGAAATGAAGGTCTGGGAGGAGTTCAAGTAATGGCCGACATCAGCGCGACCTATGTTTCCCCCACCGCATTCACCACGTCCGGGGACATGACGGATATCCTCACCGCGGGCCGCAAGGTCCGGGCCAACTGCGGCGCGGATGGCTACAAGACCGGCGCCGTGGTCTCGGCCTCCTATAGTTCGGGCACGGGCCTGAGCACCGTCACCCTGGAGGGCGAAGCCCTGACCGCGAACCTCATGGGTTTCCTCTATGGCGTCTCGGATGTGGAGGCCTTGCCAGTGCATGGACATGCAGACCTCGCCGTAGCAATTGCAGAACTCCAATTGCCGCCGAGGGCTGTAGTTCGTTTGAACTCGGGCCTTACAAACGTCACAGGCGACAATACAGCCTATAAGCTGGCGTTCGATCAGGTGATTAATGACCCGGATAGCCTATGGGATAGCACGAACAAACTGTTTACCGCCCCAACTAATGGGCTTTATCATCTCTCCAGTGTTTTGGCATTGGAGGGAATCGCCTCAAATCACACGCTGATGTGGGTATACTTTCAACAGAATGGGAATATCAACCAGACGCTTTTTTATGGAAACCCATATTATCTCGCAACTGGAGGTTATCTGCGCATGGCATTTTCCATGTGCCAATTTTTGGATGCAGGTGATACTGTTTCGTTTGGATTCCGCGTCTCCAATGGCAGCAAGGTTGTCGATGTTACGGCAGGCTACACGAAAATGGAAATATTTAGAGTATCCTAGCTTGAAGATTGAAGAAGAGGAGTAGAGCATGTACGACGAAGCCGATTATGCGCAGGAGGCCTAGATCCGGGATCTGGCCATCGCCCTGTCCGCGGTCCTCCACCGCAGCGAGGAGCCGGATCCCGGGCCGGAGTGGAAATCGAGGAGTTCTTGAACTCGCGCGCCAG
This sequence comes from Desulfovibrionaceae bacterium, assembly GCA_040307135.1. Classification (GTDB taxonomy): domain Bacteria; phylum Desulfobacterota; class Desulfovibrionia; order Desulfovibrionales; family Desulfovibrionaceae; genus Aminidesulfovibrio. The sequence goes on along the minus strand of JAWRKD010000021.1, from coordinate 3,722 downwards.
CCTATGTAAGGTGATCAATATCGTTTCACGCCATGCCGAGGAGGACCATCATGCGGAAGTTCCTAGCGCTCGTTTCCATCCTGGCCCTGGCCTTTCTCTGGTCCTGCGCCCAGAAGCCCAAGCCCGTCTCCTTCCTTTTCGAGACCCAGAAGAAGCTCCAGGCCGCCCGGCACTGGGAAGTCCTGGTCTCGGACTTCGGCTCGGACATCACCGCCTCGCCCGACCTGGCGCCCATGCTCGCCGGGCCGGTGAAGATCCTGCCCAACGACAACTCCTCCTTTGGCAGGGCATTCCGATCCTTTTGGACCACTTGGTTGGTGGATGCGGGAGCCCGCGTCACGAGCCTGGACCAGGGCAGCATGAAACTGGACTGGTCCGTGCAGTGCGTGGAGCACGGCGACACCGGTGGAAACCGCGACTTTCCGGGAACCGGGCTGGTCATGACCGGCATCGGCTATGGTGTGTACAAGGCATGGGGCAGCTCCAGCGACGCGACCCTGGGAATATTCGCCTCGGGAGCCGCGGCCGCAGCCACGGAAGAGATCGGCCAGGCCTCGGCCGTGGATATGCCCCGCAACGAGATCATCGTGAACGTCAACCTGTTCAACCCTGCCGGCGAGCTGGTATTTCGCAAGACAAACATCTACTACGTCGCTGACCTGGACAAGGGCCACTATTTCTTCTCGCCCGACCGCACCGAGCTTCCCGCTCCAGGTCCGGCCCGGCGCTACACCATCAGCCAATAAGGAGCGGCCATGCGCACCCTCGCCCTCTCCTTCCTCGCCATGGCCTTGCTGGCCGCCTGCGCGGGCACGGAACCCCAGGCGGTCAATCCCCAGGTCACGCAGCTCCAGGAGGCTTCGGATTTCGTCCAGGCCACCCGGGCGGCTGTGGACGAAATGCTGAACTCCTGCGGCGCGTCCATCGACAAGAATATCCCACTCATCGTGGCCAGCCTGGTGAGTGTCGATGACTTGGAGCGCAGTTCCTCGTTCGGCCGCATGTCGGCCGAGATCATCGCCAACGCCCTGGCCGGGCGCGGCTACAAGATCAAGGAACTCAAGCTGAACCAGGACAGGATTTTCATCCGCGAGCGGGGGGGCGAGTTCGCGCTCTCGCGCAACGTCAAGGAGATCGCCCGCGGCCACGACGTGCGTTTTCTCGTGGTCGGGACCTATACCATGGGCGGCGAACTTAAGTTCAAGGATTACGACGGGCTCTTGTGCTGTCGCGAGGCGCAAAAGATATATGTCTCCCTGCGGATCGTGGACGCCTCGGACGGAACCATCGCCTGCGCCGCGTCCTATTCCGTGGTCACCAAGGCGGCGCAGGCCTGGCGGTGACGCTTTTCTATTTCATTGGGTGATAGCTGTTATCCGCATTCGCATCGAAGGCTCTATGCCCGCGGCCCTGAAAAAGGCCGCTGGTGTTCTCACGTGTACACATCCGGACGGCCCTGAATGAGCCGCAGGGCGGGCGGCTCGGACCTAGTCCGGCGGCCACCGCCCTCCAAAACCCTCAGTCTTCGTGGCCCACGGCCTTGCTTCGAGGGGCCGCGGGTTGCCCTCCATAGTCCGCCTTGTCCTCGGCCGCCATGGGCAGGGTCGGCCCGTCCTGTTCGGCGTAGGCGCCGAGCATGCGCACGGCCTCTTCAACGTCCTCGGGCCCGAGATGGGTTCTCCCTCGCCCCCGCAGCAGCCATGCCGGGTTGAGGTGGTATTTCCGCACCAGGCTGATCATCCACGTGTTCGGGATTCTGGTTTTCAGCCCCTTGGAGCGCAGCCATTGCCGCACGTCCTCGGTGTCCACGCCCAAGCTGCTGGCCAGGGAAAGGGTGTCGCGGGCCCGCAAGCCAGTGGCGTATTCCAGCCGGGCCATGAGGTCCCGGGGCAGGACATAAGGCTCCTCGCCGAGCATGAGATAGAGCGGATTGATGTGGCAGCGCTTGGCCAGCTTGGTCATCTCGTCGAACGTGGGGGGCCGTCTGGACGCCATGATGTTTTTCATGTCGGCCAGCGGGATGCGGGCCTTCTTGGCCAAGTCCTCCTGGCTCATGTCCTTGAGCCCGACGATCTCCCAGAGCAGATCCCCGATGAGTTGCCCCGCGTCGTTCTCGGCGGAAAAATCGTCGCCAAGGTCGGGGCTGCTCGTGGCCTTTTTCGGCCCGGCCAGCTCGCGGCCGAACTCGTACATGGGGCCGAGGCCGGTGAGCAGCCACGTTCCGCTCAACCCGTAGGCATGCACCCAGCGCTCCAGGGTGTCCTGGCTCGGCAGGCTTCGGCCCTTCAGGTAGGCGGCAAGGCTGGTGGGGGTCACCCCGCCTGCCTTGGCGAAGACCTGCTTCTGTATTTTTTTATCTTCGATAACCCGCAGCAATCGTTCTCTAAAAGTATCTGGCGACAAATTTTTCCTGCCTTTCTTTACTTTTTTATTGACGGCTTCAATTTTTTTTCGCTATATAAAGCTCAACAGTCCCACGAGAGTTCCAGCGGGACAATTTTACAGGTTGGTGAAAAATATGACCACGCTAAACGGAAAAATCCCCACCCGTCAACAGTTGCTTACGGCCTGGCGTCTGGAGCGCGGCCTGACCCTGGAAGACCTGGCCCGGGCGGTCGGCGTGTCGGGGCAGCGGCTGTCCTATGCCCTGAAGCAGAAGACCCTGCGCACGTCCCTGCACGACCGGCTCACCGCAGCCGGGGTCCCGGCCGGGCTTTTGCCCATGCGGGCCGTGTCCAAGGCCCAGCTCCTGGCCGAGAACCAGGAACTGCGCGCCCGGCTGGCCGAGCGCGAATCCACGTCCCTGCCCGCGGCGTAGGCCTGCGGAAATGTCATACGCGCTGCGGAAATTTTTACCAAGAAGGTGAGGAGGCGAGGCTGTGAACGAGAATCAGTTGCTCATGCTCAACGCCAAGGATGTGCTCCTGCTCATGGTGGCCCATTCCGGCCGTTCGTGGGAGGACGTGGCCGCCATCGTGGGCTGGAGCCCCACCACGCTCAACCGCATGCGCTGCGCCACAGACGACTATTTCCCCAAGCTCACGTCCCTGCCCCGGTTCTGCATGGCCTGCCGGAGCACCCTGATACTGGACTGGATCCAGGCCCAGGTGGACCACGGGGCCGTGCGCCTGCAGCCCCGCCCCTTGAACCACAAGGCCCTGCTCGGGTCCATGGCCGACCTGCTGGCCGACCTGGCCGCCGCGGTGCAGGCGGCGGCCGAGGCCATGGGCGACGAGCGGATCACCGAGGAGGAGGCCCGGGACATCATCGTCAAGCTGCGGAACCTGTCCGCCTCGGTGGTCCGGATCATTTCCGGCCTGCGGCCCATCGCGGGCGCGGCCGAGGACTAGGCCATGGAAGAGCCCACCATCCTCTCCGAGGTCCTGGGCCTGGCGTTCGTGGTGGCCATGCTCGTCGGCATCGTCCTGGCCGGACGCAAGCTCGGCCTGCGGGACTGACCATGCGACTCGTGCCCAGCGAGCAGGAGATCCGGCGCGCCATGGCCGAGATGGAGGCCCAGGCCTCGCGCCCAGGCTCCCTGGACCAGCACGCGGAAATCGACCAGGCCCTGGCCGTGGGGACGGCCCTGCGCAGCCTGCCGGACCTGCGGCCCGGCTGCCTGGCCCGCATCATCATGGCCGAGGAGAACCTCAAGCGGCTGTACGACCTGGCCCCGCGCTTCCCGGCCCATCCGGCCTACAGCGAGAACCCGCGCTGCGAGC
>JAWRKD010000020.1:0-3172 GCA_040307135.1 Desulfovibrionaceae bacterium | reverse complement strand
CATCGTCTACCAGGAACAGGTCATGAGCACGGCCCGGGTCATCGCCAACTACTCCCTGGGCGCGGCCGACCTCCTGCGCCGGGCCATGGGCAAGAAGAACGCCGAGGAGATGGCCAAGCAGCGCAAGCGCTTCCTGGAGGGCGCGCGCGAAAACTCCATCCCGGACAAGACCGCCAACGAGATCTTCGACCTCATGGAAAAGTTCGCGGAGTACGGCTTCAACAAGTCCCACTCCGCAGCCTACGCCCTCATCTCCTACTACACCGCGTACCTGAAGGCCCACTTCCCCGTGGAGTTCATGGCCGCGCTCATCAGCTCGGAACTGGCGGACACGGACAAGGTCTTCAAGTACATCAACGCCTGCCGCGACATGGACGTGAAGGTCCTGCCGCCGGACATCAACGTGGGCCGCCCGCGCTTCTCGGTGCGCGACGGGGCCGTGGTCTTCGGGCTCTCGGGCATCAAGAACGTGGGCGAGGAGGCGGTCAACGAAATCGTGGAGGAGCGCGACCAGAACGGCCCCTACCGCGACCTGGTGGACCTCTGCTGCCGGGTGAACCTGCGGCGTGTGACCAAGCGCATGCTGGAATACCTCATCAAGGCCGGGGCCATGGACTGCTTCGGCCGCTCCCGGGCCGGGCTCCTGGCCGGGCTGGACAAGGCCCACGCCCTGGGCCAGCGCCAGGCCAAGGAAAAGCAAAGCGGCATGCTCTCCATGCTGGACATGCTCGGCTCAAGCGGCCAGGCCGCCAACAGCCTGAACGTCACGGTGGAGGAGTTCGCGGCCGAGGAATGGCCCGATGAGGAAAAGCTGCGCCTGGAAAAAGAGGCCCTGGGCTTCTTCCTCTCCAGCCACCCGCTCCTGGCCTGGCGGCACGAGCTGCCCCGGCTGCGGCTGAACACCCTGGACGAGTGCCGGGAGATGGCCAACGGCACGGAGGTGCGCCTGGCCCTGCTCTTCACCGCGGTGAAGGAGTACGTGACCAAGAAGGGCGACAAGATGGCCTTCGTCAACGCCGAGGACCTCACGGCCACGGGCGAGGTCACGCTGTTGCCCAACGTCTATCTGCCCGCGCGCGAGCTCATCGCCCAGGACCAGCCCCTGCTCGTCACGGGCCGCATCGACGTGCGCGAGGAGCCGGGCCAGAGCGAGGAAGGCCCGCGCCAGGCCAAGGTCCTGGCCGAGAGCGTGACGCTGCTGTCCGCGGCCGTGGCCGGAAACACCGAGCCCGTGCCGCTCCAGATCCCGGCCGAGCTCTGCCGCGACGAGTACCTGGACCAGCTCAAGGGCCTGCTGGCCCGCTACAAGGGCGGCTCCCCGGTGTACCTGAGCGTGGACCTGAAGGACAGCGTCTGCACCCTCAAGCTCTCGCCCCAGTACAGCGTGAATCCGACCCCGGAGTTCTGGAAGCAGATCGACAAGTGGCGCGGCCCGCTGGCGGCCGCTCAGTAGGAGGCGGTCATGGAATATCTCGCCGGCATCGGTTTCCTGGCCTGGGCCGTGCTCATGGCGGTGCTCGTCTGCATCACCATCGCTCCCTTGATCATCTGGCGCAACACCAACCGCGCCAACCGGCTCCTGGAGGACATCCTGGACGAGGCCCGGCTCGCCAACAAGCTCCTGGACGCCCTGGCCCGGCCCCGGCCCGCGGCCCCAAATAAACCCCAGCCCCAGGACAAGCCCCAGTCCCAGGACAAGCCCCAGTCCCAGGACTTCGAACTCTCGTGAGGCGCACATGGCCAGATGGCGTTTGAGCGTGACCTCGTCCTTCAGCTCCTCGCACCAGCTGCGCAACTACTGCGGCAAGTGCGAGAACATGCACGGCCACAACTTCGGGGTGGAGCTCTGCGTGGAGGGCGACCGGCTCACTCCGGACACGGAAATCCTCGTGGACTTCAAGGTCCTCAAGCAGGCCCTGAACCAGGTGCTGGACGCCCTGGACCACCGGCATTTAAACGAGGTCCCGCCCTTTGACGCGCAGAACCCCTCCAGCGAGAACCTGGCCCGGCACATCTACCGGGAGGTGGCCGCGCTCCTGCGCCAGGAGCCCGTGCGCGTGGTCTTCGTGGCCGTGTCGGAAAAGGACTCCTCGCGGGCCGAATACAGCGAGGACTAGGTGCGGCTCCTGCTCCAGCGCGTGACCCGGGCCAGGGTGGAAAGCGAAGGCAAGACGCTCGGCGAGATCGGCCGGGGCCTGCTCGTGCTGGCCGGGTTCGGGACGGACGACGGTTTGGGCCTGCCGCAGACCAGGGCCTGGCCAGCGCTCCTGAACAAGGTCCTGGACCTGCGCGTGTTCCCGGATGACGCGGGCAAGCTCAACCTGAGCCTGCGGGACACGGCCGGGGACCTGCTCGTGGTCTCCCAGTTCACGCTCTACGCCGACTGCCGCCGGGGCCGCAGGCCCTCGTTCTCGGACGCGGCCCCGCCGGACGCGGCACGCACGCTCTACGAGGCCCTGGTCCGCGACCTCGGCCCCATGGTCCCGGGGACCCTGGCCACGGGCGCCTTCGGCGCGGACATGCTCCTGGATTTCGTGAACTGGGGGCCGGTGACCATCCTGCTGGATTCCGCCGACTTTTCCTAGAACTGCATGCGCCAGACCGCCGTGACCGCGGCCCCGGGCTCGCGCACCACCAGCCCGCGCGAATTGGCCAGGTAGTTGTTGTACACCTCGTTGAAGAGGTTGTCGCCCGAGAGCACGAACTGGTTCTTCACCTTGTCCACGTAGAAGTCGTACCCGATGCGGGCGTTCACCGTTTCCCAGGCGTCGGTGTCCAGCGCGCCCGCGGGCGCGTCGTCCTTGGCCGCGGCCCACACGCATTCCAGCTCCCACCAGAGCTGCGGGGTCAGGTGGTTGCGCACGCCCGCCAGGCCGTTGAGCGGAGCCACGCTGCGCAGCTTGTCGCCATGCTTCACGTCTTCGCCCTGGGCCCAGGCGATGTTGCCGTAGGCGGTCCAGTCCCGCATGAAGTCCCATTCCACGGACTGCTCGGCCCCGTAGATCTCGGCCTTGCCCACGTTGGCCATCTGGTAGGTGGTGGCGTTCACGTACTGGCTCTCGATGAGGTCGTCCACGAAGTTGGCGAAGACCGAGGTGGTGGTCCGCAGGTGGTCCGAGGTGTAGTGCAGGCCCTGCTCGAAGAAGAACGAGCGTTCGGGGTCCAGGTCCGG
>JAWRKD010000019.1:0-6239 GCA_040307135.1 Desulfovibrionaceae bacterium | reverse complement strand
GCTTTTTCGCGTCCGTGGCGCGGGCTAGGCGCCGGTCTTGGCCTTGATGGCCTGGCCGATCTTCCGCCCCAGCTCCACGCACTGGCCCAGGGCCTCGTGGGTCGGCACATGCTTGGCCTTCACCGAGGGCTCCACCAGCTCCATGCCCATGCCCGCGAGCGTCTCGGAGAGGATCTTCACGCACTCGCCGCTCCAGCCGAAGGAGCCGAAGGCCGCGGCCAGCTTGTTCTGGGGCCGCAGTCCCTTGACGTAGGTCAGCAGGTTGGCCACCAGGGGCAGGATGCCGTTGTTGTGCGTGGGCGAGCCCACGACGAAGGCCGAGGCCTCGAACAGCTCGGTCATGACCTGGCTGTGATGGTTGGCCTTGAGGCTCATGACCTTCACCGAAATGCCCTCGTCGGCCAGGCCGTCGGCGATGGCCTCGGCCATCTTCTCGGTGCTGTGCCACATGGTGTCGTAGGCGATGACGGCCTTCTGGGCGGGCCGCTGCAGGGCGAACTCGCGGTAGGCCTCCAGCACGTAGCGCACGTCCTGGGCCCCGCGCCAGATGAGCCCGTGGTCCGGGCAGAGCGTGTCCAGCTCCAGGCCCATGTTGGCCACGGTGTCCAGGGTCTTGAGCACCACCGGCGAGTACGGCAGCACGATGTTGGCGTAGTACTCGGCCATGGCCCGGCGCAGGATGGAGCGGTCCACCTCGTCGGCGAAGCGCTCGCTGCTGGCGATGTTCTGGCCGAAGGCGTCGTTGGTGAAGGCCAGCTTGTCCTCGGCCACGTAGGTCAGCATGCTGTCCGGCCAGTGCAGCATCCTGGTCTCCAGGAAGTGCAGGGTGCGCTTGCCGATCTTGAGCGTGGCGCCTGTGGGAACCACCTCCACGGGCCAGTCGGCCGAGTGGTGGAAGTGGGCGCGCAGGGCCTTCTCGCCCATGGGCGAGGTGTAGATCTTCTCGGGCTTGTAGCGCTCCACGGCCTGGGCCAGGGACCCGGCGTGGTCCGGCTCCAGGTGGTTGATGACGAAATAGTCGATCTTTTTGCCCTGGAGCACGTGGGCCAGGTTGCAGAACATGCGGCCCGCGAACTCCTGGTCCACGGTGTCCACCAGCACGGTCTTCTCGTCCGTGATGAGATAGTTGTTGTAGGTGGTGCCCAGGGGGGACTGGGAATAGCCGTGGAAATTGCGCTTGTTCCAGTCCACGACGCCCACCCACCAGATATCCTTCTTGATCTCAACCGGTCGCATGTCCGCTCCCCGCAGTTGTTTTGGGTTCCAACGAAAACGGGCCGCCCCCGCGCGGGGCGGAAGCGGCCACGATCCCCGGCCGGGCCGGGGCTAGTCCTCGGGCTCGAAGCTGTCCTTGGGCGCCCCGCAGATGGGGCAGGACCAGTCGTCCGGCACCTTGTCGAAGGGGGTGCCGGGTTTCACGCCGTTGTCCGGGTCTCCGGCGGCGGGGTCATAGACGTAGCCACAAACGGTGCAGACGTACTTCTTCATGGGATTGTCGCTCCTGGTGGTCGGCAGTTCGCAGTGCGCTTCCTTGGTGGAGCCCGCCCCGGCCAGGGGCCGGAAGCACTTCTTGGTGCCGCCGCAGATGGGGCAGCGCCATTCCTCGGGCAGGTCCTCGAAGCGGGTCCCGGCCGGGATCTTGCCTTTGCGGTCACCCTTGTCCGGGTTGTAGATGTACCCGCAATTCACGGTCTGGCACTGGTACATGTCCTCGGGCCGGGCCATGGCGTCACCTCAAGGTCCGGCGGGGAGAGCCCCCGCCGGTTCTGTTCTGCCCTATTTGGAGGCGGTCCACAAGCCGTGCAGGTTGCAGTACTCGCGGGCCTTGAGCGTCTTGGGTTTCTTGCCGCAGATGCAGAAGCTGGCCTCGGGCTTGCCCCCGGGCTTGAGCAGCTTGGTATGGACCTCGTCGTCCACCTGGAGCTCGATCCACTCGATCCAGTGCTTCTCCTCCATGGGATGGGGCACGCTGCCCACCTTCACCGTGACCGTGTCGCCGTTCACCTCGATGACCGGGACGTGCTTTTCCTTGGCCGCGTCCACGGTGTTCTCCACCAGGTGCTTCATGGGCTGGCCGCAGCAGACGAGTTCGCCCGCGCCGCCGTGGACCACGAGGACGACATTGCCGCAAATGGCGCATTTGTAAACTTCACCGATGTTGGCCATGGTTGCCTCCTTGGCGTCTTGAGTCCCTTCTACCATCTTTCCGTATATTCTTCATAGTGGGCGCGCGGATGATTGCACGCCGGACAGACCTCGGGGGCCTCCGGGCCCTCGTGCAGGTAGCCGCAGTTGCGGCAGCGCCAGACCACGGGCTTGTCGCGCTTGAAGAAGGTCCCGCCTTCCACCTCGGCGGCCAGGGCCTTGAAGCGGCGCTCGTGGTAGGTCTCGGCCTTGCCGATGGACTTGAAGGCCAGGGCGATGTCCTTGAAGCCCTCCTCCATGGCCACCTTGGCGAACTCGGGGTACATGCTGGAGTGCTCGTGATGCTCGCCCTCGACGGCCTGGCGCAGGTTCTCCAGGGTGCTGCCGATGATCCCGGCCGGGAAGGCCGCCGTGATCTCCACCTCGCCGCCCTCCAGAAACTTGAAGAGCCGCTTGGCGTGCTCCTTCTCGTGGTTGGCGGTCTCCTCGAACACGGCCTGGATCTGGACAAAGCCCTCCGCCTTGGCCTTGCTCGCGGCATAGGTATAGCGGTTGCGGGCCTGGGCCTCGCCCGCGAAGGCGGTGAGCAGGTTCTTTTCGGTGCGGGTGCCTTTCAGACGCATGAGTCCTCCTCTCCGGACAAGCCGGGGTTGTCGGGTTGCGGCGGCGGGGGAGCGGACGCAGGTCCGCGGCGCGGTCAGCTCAGCTTGGCCCTGCAGCTGGGGCAAAGCCCAACGAACTCCAGGGAACAGGCTCTGACCTCGAAGCCCTTGGACAGGGCCTCGGGCAGGACCGGCAGGTCCGCGGGGTAGTCCACGTCCACCACCCGGGAACAAGCCTGGCAGCGCAGGTGCGCGTGCGGCCTGGGCGAGCCGTCGAAGCGCTTCTGGCCCCCGGCCTGGCCCACCTTCTGGGCCAGCCCCTGGGAGCACAAAAGCTCCAGGTTGCGGTACACGGTGCCCAGGCTGATGCGGGGAATGATCCGCCGCACCATATCGTACACTTCATCCGCAGTGGGGTGCGTGTCAACCTTGCAAAGTTCCTGCAAGATCACTTTTCTCTGGCGGGAAAGCCTATGCGGTCTGGGGGTATCCATACGTTCTCCAATTAATAACTATTACTAATAATAGAAAGAGCGCGCGTCAAGCCCCCAGGGGGGCTTGGCGGGAAAAAAAGATCAGTGGGAGAACAGCTGCTGAAGCTGGGCGGTGGACAGGGGGAGTTCGTTCAGGAAGCGCAGGCCGAGTTGGGCGGCGTCCACCCAGCGCACCTCGCAGGGCAGGTTCTGGAGCTTGCCCTGGTCGGGCACCCCGGGGATGCTGCAGAGCACGGCATCGCCCACGTTGAGCAGCGTGTTCGCCCCGCCCTCGGCGGCGGCGAGGCGGGCGCCGCCCATGCTGATGTCCACCAAGCCCAGGCGCAGGGTGCGTTCGCCCTTGCGCAGGTCCGCGTAGCGGTTGAAGGCGTAAGCCCGCAGATAGATGCGGGGAGTCTGGCGGCGCTCGCTGGGATACCCGTCCATGCGCTCTCCTCCACAGTTCAGGGGGCGGCCCGTGGCGGACCGCCCCCTTATCTTTAGCCGATTTCCCTCACCGGCGCCACAGGTCGGTGTTATTATTTCGCGCTACTGCCGGAACTTGGCCACCAGGGCGGCCAGCTGTTCCGACATCTCGGCCATGCCCTGGATGTCGGAGTTGGCCTCCTGGATGCCGTTGGACACGTTCTTGGACAGCTCGCTGATGTGCATGACGTTTTCGTTGATGGCGTTGCTGGTGGCCGATTGCTGCTCCGCGGCCGTGGCGATGCTGCGCACCATGTCCACGATGCGGTCGGACTGGTTCACGATCTCGCCCAGCACCCCGCCCGCGTTCTGGGCCATGTCCGCGGTCTTGACCACACGTTCGCGGGTGTCGGCCATCTCCTTGACCACCTCCGCGGTGCTCTGCTGGATGAGCGAGATGGCGCCCTCCACCTCCTTGGTGGCGGTCATGGTCTTTTCGGCCAGCTTGCGCACCTCGTCGGCCACCACGGCGAAGCCCCGGCCCGCGTCGCCGGCCCGCGCCGCCTCGATGGCCGCGTTGAGCGCCAGGAGGTTGGTCTGGTCCGCGATATCGTTGATCACGCCCATGACCTGGCCGATGTTCTCGGCCCGCGCCGAGAGCTCGCCCAGGGACTTGGCCAGGGCCTCGGTGGTCAGGGCCACCTCGTTGATCTCGCCCACGGTCTCGCGCACCACCCCGCCGCCGTCGCGGGCCACCTTGTTGGAGTGGGAGGAGGCGTCGGCGGTGTCCGAGGCGTTCTTGGCCACCTCGAGCACGGTGGCGTTCATCTCGTCCATGGCCGTGGCCAGCTCGCCGGTCTGGGCCGCGGTGTCGTCCACGTTCTTGGCCAGGCCGTTCATCTGCCTGGAAAGGGCCACGGAGGCCTTGTGCAGCCGGTTGGAGACCTCGGTGACCTGGTTGGCCACCTCGAGCAGGCTCTGGCGCTGGGCCTCGATGCTCCTGCGGTCGCGCTCCTCCTGGGAAAGGTCGATGAGCACGCAGATGGCGCCCACGGACACGCCGTTGGCGTCCTTGAGCGGCGAGACCTCGAAGTGCAGGGGGAACTCCACGCCGTCGCTGCGGACGAAGCGGGTGTTGCCGTTGAGCGAGCGGTCCTCGGCGATGGCCTGGGCCGTAACGCTGTTGCCCGTGGAGCCGAGCTTGATGACCTCGGAGGTCACCCGGCCCAGGAGCTCCTCCTCCTTGCGGCCCAGGATGTTGCGCAGGGGCAGGTTCACGAACTGGAAGCGGCGTTCCTTGTCCGTGACGAAGAGCGGCACGATGATGCCGTCCAGCACGCTCTTGTTGTACTGGAGCTGGTCCTTGATCTGGCCCACCATGGCCGCCAGGTTGCGGGCCAGCCCGCCCACCTCGTCCTGGCCCTTGACCTCGAAGGAGGCGTCCAGGCGTCCCGCGGCCACCTCGTTGGTGGCTGCGGCGATGAAGCGCACCCGGTTGACCACCGAGAACTTCATGAACAGAAGCAGGGCCGCCAGCAGGCCGGCCATGCCGAAGAGCGAGATGCCCGCGTTCTTGTAGAGCGTGGCGCGCAGGCCGCCGAACTGCTTGGTCAGGTCCTGGGCCATGATCATGGCCCCCAGGATGGGCTTGGACGAGCCGTGGCAGTGGTGGCACTGCGGCTCGTTCTTGACCGTCTTGACCTCCACGAAGAAGTCCGTGCCGTTCAGGTTGAACAGGCCGCCCTGCTCCACCTCCTTGACCAGGCTGGCGTCGATGATCTGCCTGCAGGCCTCGGCCGAGCACCAGTCGTGGATGCCCTTGCGGATCATGGTGCCGTCCGTGGAATAGGTCACCGAGCCCTTGAAGTCGGTGAGGAACACGGCCATGTCCTTGTAGCGCCGGGCGATGCTGTCGAACTGCTCCACGGTGCCCTGGTTGTCGCCGCGGGACATGGGCTTCTCGATGCTCATCTGGACCATGTCGGCATGCAGCTTGGCCATGTCGTGGGTCTCGGCCAGCATGGACTGGCGCTGCCAGTAGGCATTGGCCAGAAAGAGCGTGGTGAAGGCGCCGATGGTCAGGAACGACGTAAGCACCAGGACCTTCACGCCGAGCGACATCTTGGTGAGGATGTTCATGCCGGCCTCCTAGTGCGCGCCGCCGAAGATCAGCGGCTTGTAGTCAAAAGCGGAAACCCGCTCGGAGTTGTGGCAGGTCTCGCAGTCCTTGACCTCCAGCTTGCCCTTGATGAGCGAGGTGTCGCCGCCGGATTCGGCGTGGTCCGCTCCCGGGCCGTGGCAGACCTCGCAGCCCGCGTTGGCCATGCCCGGCGTCTTTTCCAGGCTCTCGAATCCGCCGGGCTGGCCGTAGCCCGTGGCGTGGCAGTGGTAGCACTCCTTGATCTCCTCGGCCGTGAGCTTGGGCGCCATGATAGTCACGCTCCGGGCGGAGTGCGCCTTCTTGGAGTACTTCTTGTAGTTGTTGTATTCCTGCTCGTGGCAACCGGCGCAGGTCTCGCTGCCCACGTAGCGGCCGGAGCCCGCGCCCAGGGAGCCGGCCGCCGCCGGTCCCAGGACCAGCGCCCCGGCCCGC
>JAWRKD010000018.1:0-21242 GCA_040307135.1 Desulfovibrionaceae bacterium | reverse complement strand
CCCCCCCCCCCCCGCCTCGAATTTCAGACCGCCGGAGGAGACGTCACATGTTGAGCGAGGCGCTCGTCAAGCAGTTCAAGGAAATCGTGGGACCGGCCAATGTCATGGAGGGCGAGGCCGACCGCCACGCCTACTCCTATGATTCGGCGGTGCTTCAGCCCGTGGTGCCGGCCCTGGTGGTGCGGCCCGAGAACAGCGAGGCCCTGGGCAAGGTGGTCAAGCTCTGCGGCGAGAACGGCCTGCCCCTCACCGTGCGCGGTTCGGGCACCAATCTCTCCGGCGGCACCATCCCGGACCCCCGCGACGGCATCGTGGTTCTGACCAACGCCCTGAACCGCATCCTCGAGATCAACGAAGAGGACATGTACGCGGTGGTCCAGCCGGGCGTGATCACGGCCAAGTTCGCGGCCGAGGTGGCCAGGCGCGGCCTGTTCTATCCGCCGGACCCGGGCTCCCAGGCCGTATCCACCCTGGGCGGCAACGTGGCCGAGAACGCCGGGGGCCTGCGCGGGCTCAAGTACGGCGTGACCAAGAACTACGTCATGGGCGTGAATTTCTTCGACACCGAGGGCGAGCTCATCGTCACCGGCTCGCGCACCGTGAAGTGCGTCACCGGCCTGAATCTGGCCGGGCTCATGGTGGGCTCCGAGGGCACCCTCGGCGTGTTCAACGACATCATCCTCAAGCTCGTGCCCCCGCCCGCGGCCAACAAGGCCATGATGGTGCTCTACGACGACGTGGCCAAGGCCTCGGAGAGCGTGGCCGCCATCATCGCCGCCAAGATCGTGCCCTGCACCCTGGAGTTCCTGGACAACTTCACCATCCGCACGGTGGAGGACTTCGCCCACGCCGGACTGCCGGTGGAGGCCAAGGCCCTGCTGCTCATCGAGGTGGACGGCCATCCGGCCCAGGTGGCCGACGAGGCCGCCCAGGTGGAGGCCATCTGCAAGAAGATGGGCGCCACCAAGATCCAGGTGGCCCAGAGCGCCGAGGAGCGCAACAAGGTCTGGGAGGCCCGCCGGGCGGCCCTTTCGGCCCTGGCCCGCGTGCGGCCCACCACGGTGCTCGAGGACGCCACCGTGCCGCGCAGCAAGATCCCGGCCATGATCCACGCCCTGGACGAGATCGCGGCCAAGTACAAGCTCTTGATCGGCACCTTCGGCCACGCCGGCGACGGCAACCTGCACCCGACCATCCTCACGGACCGCCGCGACCCGCACGAGTTCGAGCGGGTGGAGAAGGCCGTGGACGAGATCTTCGAGGTGGCCCTGTCCCTGGGCGGCACGCTCTCGGGCGAGCACGGCATCGGCATGGCCAAGTCCAAGTGGCTGGCCAAGGAGACGAGCCGCGGCACGATCCTCTATTCCCGCCGCCTGAAGAAGGCGCTGGATCCCAAGAGCATCCTCAATCCGGGCAAGATCCTCGGGGAGGAGTAGGGCCATGGCCGACGTTCGCGAACTCCGCCGGCTCCTGCTGGAGCTGGACGACCAGCTTGTCTCCTGCATGCGCTGCGGCATGTGCCAGGCCGTCTGCCCGCTCTACGCCGAAACCGGCCGCGAGGCCCTGGTGGCGCGCGGCAAGATCGTGCTCCTGGAGCAACTGGCCCATGAGATGATCAAGGACCCCGAAGGGGTCAAGGACAAGCTCGAGACCTGTCTTTTGTGCGGGGCCTGCGCGGCCAGCTGCCCCAGCGGCGTGAAGGTCCTGGACATCTTCCTCAAGGCCCGGGCCGTCCTGGCCGGCTACCTCGGCCTGCCGCCGGTGAAGAAGCTCATCTTCCGCGGCCTGCTCGTGCGGCCCGGCCTGTTCAACGCGCTTCTCTCCCTGGGCTCCAAGTTCCAGGGCCTGTTCACCAGGCCGGTGAGCGAGATGCTCGGCTCGTCCTGCGCCCGCTTCTCCAGCGAGGTCCTGGGCGACCGGCACTTCCCGGCCCTGGCCGGGGAGCCCCTGCACAAGACCGTGCCGAGCCTGGACGAGCCGCGCAAGGCGGGCGGCCTCAAGGTGGCCTTCTTCCCGGGCTGCATGGTGGACAAGGTCTTCCCGCGCGTGGGCGCGGCCGTGCTCAAGGTCCTGGCCCACCACCAGGTGGCCGTGTTCCTGCCCGCGAACCAGGCCTGCTGCGGCATTCCAGCCCTGTCCTCGGGCGACCGCCCGAGCTTCCAGAAGCTCGTGGACATGAACCTGGAGCGCTTCGCCGGGGGCGACTTTGACTACCTGGTCACGCCCTGCGCCACCTGCACCTCCACCATCAAGAAGTTCTGGCCCAGCCTGGCCGGCGCCGACCCGGCCAAGCGCGAGACCCTGGACAAGCTGGCGGCCAAGACGCTGGACATCAACGCCTTCCTGGTGGATGTTCTCAAAGTCCAGGGGACCGGAGTGCCCGGGGCCCACGACCGCAAGGTCACGGTGCATGACCCCTGCCACCTGAAGAAGTCCCTGGGGGTGGCGGCCCAGCCGCGCGCCGTGGTGCGCCTGAACCCCAACGTGGACCTGGTGGAGATGGCCGAGGCCGACGTCTGCTGCGGCTGCGGCGGCAGCTTCACCCTGCTGCACTACGACCTGGCCCAGAAGATCGGCAAGAAGAAGCGGGACAACATCGTGGCCTCCGGGGCCCAGACCGTGGCCACCGGCTGCCCCGCCTGCATGCTCCAGATCACGGACATGCTGTCCAAGGCCGGGGACCAGGTGGCCGTGCGCCATCCCGTGGAGCTCTACGCCGAGACCTTGGACTAAATGCCGCACGGCGCGGCGCGAAGGAGAGACATGGACGCCATGCAGAGGAATCTGGACGCCCTCTTCTACCCCGGGACCGTGGCGGTCATCGGGGCCTCGGCGCAGCCGGGCAAGATCGGGCACACCGTCATCGCCAACATGCTCCAGGCGGGCTTCAAGGGGACGCTCATACCGGTGAATCCCAAGGCCACGGAGATCGAAGGCCTCAAGGTGGTGAACCGCATCCCGGACCTGCCCCAGGGCCTGGACCTGGCGGTGATCACCGTGCCCCGCGACGCGGTCCTGCCCGCGCTCAAGGAGCTGGCCGCCATCGGGGTCCGGTCCGTGATCGTGATCACCGCGGGCTTCAAGGAGGTGGGCAAGGAAGGCTACCACCTGGAGCAGGAGATGATCGCGCTCTGCAAGGAGCACGGCATCGCCCTGGTGGGTCCCAACTGCCTGGGCATGATCAACACCGGCAGCGGGGTCAACGCCTCCTTCGCCTCGGGCAGCCCGGCCCCGGGCAAGATCGCCTTCTTCTCCCAGTCCGGCGCGCTCTGCGTGGCCATCCTGGACTGGGCGCTGGGCGAAAACATCGGCTTCTCCAAGTTCGTGAGCTTGGGCAACAAGGCCGTGCTTTCGGAAGCCCACATGCTCGAATACCTGGGCCAGGACGACGGCACCAACGTCGTGCTGGGCTACATCGAGAACGTGGAGCAGGGGCCCATGTTCCTGGAATGGGCGCGCAAGGTGAGCCGCAAGAAGCCCATCATCATGATCAAGTCCGGCACCACGGCTGCGGGCGCCAAGGCCGCCAGCTCCCACACCGGCGCCATCGCCGGTTCGGACCAGGCCTACACCGCGGCCTTCCGCCAGACCGGCGTGATCCGCGTGGCGGACGTGGCCTCGCTCTTCGACTTCGCCCAGGCCTTCTCCTGCCAGCCCCTGCCCAAAGGCCCCAACCTGGCCATCGTGACCAACTCCGGCGGCCCCGGCATCATGGCCGCGGACGCCACGGAAAAATCCAAGCTCCAGATGGCCCGGCTGAGCAACGAGATCATCGAGCGGCTGCGCGCGGCCCTGCCGCCCTATGCGGCCCTGTACAACCCCATCGACGTCATCGGCGACGCCCCGGCCTCGCGCTACCGCGACACCCTGGACATCGTCATCGACGACCCCATGGTCCACGCCATCCTGGTGCTCTTGACCCCCACCTCCTCGGCCGAGATCGAGGAGACGGCCCGGGCCATCATCGACACGGCCAAGAAGACGGACAAGCCGGTCTTCGCCTGCTTTATGGGCAAGATGCGCATCGAGCCCGGCCGCCGCATGCTCCAGGAGGCGGGCGTGCCCTGCTACGCCTTCCCGGAGTCGGCCATCAAGAGCATCGAGGCCATGTACGCCTATGCCGCCTGGCGCGACAAGAGCGAGGCCGAGTACGCCGAGGTGGCGGGCGACAAGGCCAAGGTGGAGGCCCTGCTGGCCGGGGTGCGCGCCTCCGGCGCCCGCGAGGTGGTGGAGTTCCAGGCCCAGGAGGTGCTGGGGGCCTACAACCTGCCCACGCCCAAGACCGTGCTGGCCAAGTCCAGCGACGAGGCCGTGAGCGCGGCCGAGGCCATCGGCTACCCCGTGGTGCTCAAGATCGCCTCCCCGCAGATCTCGCACAAGTCCGACGTGGGCGGCGTCAAGGTCAACCTGGGCGACGCCGAGGCCGTGCGCAAGACCTTCTGGGACATCACCTCGCGCGCTCAGCGCCTGCGGCCGGACGCCTACATCGCCGGCTGTCTGGTGCAGGAGATGGCGCCCAAGGGAGTCAAGGAGGTCATCGTGGGCTTCAAGCGCGACGACCAGTTCGGCCCCCTGCTCATGTTCGGCCTGGGCGGCATCTACGTGGAGATCCTGAAGGACATCTCCTTCCGGCTGGCCCCGCTTTCGCGCGAGGACGCCCGGAACATCATCCGCGAGATCAAGTCCTATATGCTCCTCAAGGGCGTGCGCGGCGAGGCCCCGGTGAACTTCGACGCCCTGGAGAACATCCTGCTTTCCATGTCCCAGCTCTCCCAGGACTTCCCGGAGATCTTCGAGGCCGAGTTCAACCCGGTGCTCGTGAACAGTGAGAAGGCCATCGTGGCCGACGTGCGCATGACCCTGTCCTCCTGAGGCGGACCGGGCGACATATCACAGGCAGCAACGGAGGACGACAATGGTCGGTTTGTACATAGGCTCCACCGCGCAGTTCGCGGGCAAGAACCTCATGGCCATGGCCCTTGGGCTCAAGCTCCAGAAGGAAGGCTTCAACGTCGGCTACATGAAGCCCGTTGGCGCCATGCCCGGCCTGGGCAAGGGCAAGGAGGGCGACGAGGACGCCTTCTTCGTGCAGGAAGTGCTGGGCCTGTCCCAGGACCCCGAACTGGTCACGCCCGTGCTGGTGACCCGCGACTTCAAGATCAAGGCCTTCCGCACCCCTTGCCAGGGGCTCCTGGACGGCATCGTCAAGGCCTACGGCGAGCTTTCCAAGGGCAAGGACGTCATGCTCATCGGCGGTTCGGGCAGCTTCCTGCACGCCGGGCGCTACTGCTCCGTGGACGGTCCCTCGGTGGTGGCGGCCCTGGGCGCCAAGACGCTGCTCATCGACCGCTACAACAAGGAACTCAACTACGACTATCTGCTCTCGGCCAAGGATATCCTGGAGTCCAAGGACTGCCAGCTCCTGGGCGCGGTGCTCAACGACGTGCAGCCCGGCTACATGGCCGAGGCCCTGGACCTGGTGAAGCCCTCCCTGGAGGTGCGCGGCATCGAGGTCTTCGGCGTGGTGCCCCACGACGCCTTCATGAGCGGCATCAAGGTTTCGGAGCTGGCCGAGCGCCTGGGCGGCCGTATCATCACCGCGGCCAACAAGGCCGACCGGCTGGTGGACACCTTCCTCATCGGCACCATGCAGGTGGAGAACTTCCTGACCCACTTCCAGCGGCACAAGAACGCCGCGGTCATCGTGGGCGGCGACCGCGCCGATCTCCAGCTGGTGGCCCTGGAGGGCAACTGCCCCTGCCTGGTGCTTACCGGCAACCTCTATCCCAACGACATCATCATGACCCGGGCCGAGGTGCTGGGCGTGCCGACCATCGTGGTGCGCGGCGACACCTTTTCCACGGCCAAGCTCATGGAGACCGTGCAGGCCACCCAGAAGCTGCGCGCCCAGGTCAAGATCAACCACGGCGCACAGCTCATCAACGCCAGCGTGGATTTCCCGGCGCTCAAGAAGAAGCTCGGACTGTAGCGCAGCAAGGAGGGGGCATGAGCGAACGCGAGCGGCTTACCCGGCTGTTCGAGGAAAAGGCCAAGGCCGTTTCGGCCCTGGTCTCCACGGTGGCGTCCATGGACCAGGCCCTGGCCTACGTCCTGGACGTCTGCGACAAGAAACAGGCCTGCCAGCTCCTGGTCTCGGGCTGCGAGCTGCCGCTCTCGGGCACGGGCGAGGCCCTCTGCGAGACCAAGCAGCAGAAGGTGCTGGCGGCCCCGGGCCTGGAGCGGGAGACCTTCGCCAAGCTCAAGGGCCTGGCCGCGGAGCGCGGCGTGCTGTGCATCGACACGGGCATGCGGCAGCACCTGGGCGGGGTGGACATCGCCTTCACCGTGGCCGACTTCGGCATCGCCGAGACCGGCACCCTGGTCTTTGACTCGGACAGCGAAGAGCAGCGCCTGGCCACCATGATCGCGGAATTCCACCTGGCCGTGCTGCCGGTGTCCAAAATCCGCGAGAAGTCCTTTGACCTGGAGGAGGAGCTTCTGGTCCTGCTCCGCAAGTCGCCCAACTACACGGCCTTCGTCACCGGCGCCAGCCGCACCGCGGACATCGAGCGCGTCCTGGCCCTGGGCGTGCACGGGCCCCTGGAACTGCACATCCTGCTTCTGGAGGACTAGGCCATGCAGACCGCCAAGGATATCAAGGAATACCGCGCCGAACTGCGCGAGGCCCTGGACAACGAGTTCCTGCGCCAGGCCATGGACAAGTTCGCGGTGGCCTACCGCGGCTCCCGGGCCAAGGCCTTCGCGGGCATGGACTTGAAGGGCCTCATCGCCGACGTGGCCCAGGCCAAGGACGGCGCGGCCCAGCGCATGGACGAGCTGCTGGCCGAGTTCACGGCCAAGGCCGAGGCCGCCGGGGTCAAGGTGCACGTGGCCCGCACGGCCCTGGAGGCCAACGAGATCATCGCCGCCATCGCCAAGGAGAACGGCGTCAAGAAGATCGTGAAATCCAAGTCCATGACCGCCGAGGAGATCCACCTCAACGACCACCTGGAGGCCCAGGGCTACGAGGTCACGGAAACCGACCTGGGCGAGTGGATCATCCAGCTCCGGCACGAGGGCCCGACCCACATGGTCATGCCCGCCATCCACCTCTCGCGCTACCAGGTGGCCGACCTGTTCAGCGAGGTCACGCAGCAGAAGCAGGAGGTGGACATCGAGAAGCTGGTCAAGGTGGCCCGCCGCGAGCTGCGGCCCAAGTATGTGGAGGCGGACATGGGCGTCTCCGGGGCCAACGTGGCCGTGGCCGAGACCGGCAGCCTCGGCATGATCACCAACGAAGGCAACGGACGGCTGGTGACCGCCCTGCCGCGGGTGCACGTGGCCCTGGTGGGCCTGGACAAGCTCACCGCCACCCTGCGCGACGCCCTGCGCATCATCCAGGTCCTGCCGCGCAACGCCACGGGCCAGGCCATCTCCTCCTACGTCACCTGGATCAAGGGCTGCAACGAGTGCGCCGCGGCCCCGGGCGGCAGGAAGGTCCACCACATCGTGTTCCTGGACAACGGCCGCCGGGCCCTGGCCCGCGACCCGCTGTTCTCCCAGGTCCTGCGCTGCGTGCGCTGCGGGGCCTGCGCCAACGTCTGCCCGGTCTATCGCCTGGTGGGCGGCCACAAGTACGGCCACATCTACATCGGGGCCATCGGCCTCATCCTGACCTACTTCTTCCACGGCCGGGACAAGGCCAAGAACCTGGTGCAGAACTGCATCAACTGCGGCGCCTGCAAGGACGTCTGCGCCGCGGGCATCGACCTGCCCATGCTCATCAAGGAGATCCACGCCCGCATCCAGGACGAGGAAGGCCACCCCGTGCCGAGCACGCTCCTGGCCAAGGTGCTCAGGAACCGCAAGCTCTTCCACACCCTGCTGCGCTCGGCCAAGCTGGCCCAGAAGCCCCTGGCCTCGGGCGGCTACATCCGGCACCTGCCCATGATCTTCTCCAAGGAGCAGAACTTCCGGTCCCTGCCGGTCATCGCGCCCAAGGCCTTCCGCGACCTCTGGCCGCGCATCCGGCCCGAGGCCAAGGCCGCACGGCTCAAGGTGGCCCTGTTCTCCGGCTGCGTGCAGGACTTCGTCTATCCCGAACAGTGCGTGGCCGCGGTGAACGTGGTGGCGGGCCGGGGCGCGGCCCTGGACTTCCCCATGGAGCAGTCCTGCTGCGGCCTGCCCGTGCTCATGATGGGCGAGATGGCCGCGGCCCGCGACGTGGCCCAGCAGAACATCAGCGCTCTGGACCCGGGCAAGTACGACTACATCCTGACCCTGTGCGCCTCCTGCGCCTCGCACCTGAAGCACGGCTATCAGAAGCTTTTGGGCGACGACCCGGCCTGGGCCGTGCGGGCCAGGCAGTTCGCGGACAAGGTCATCGACTTCAGCTCCTTTGCCCGCGACGTGCTCAGGCTCGCGCCCGAGGACTTCCGCCAGGGCGGCGGCAGCGTGACCTACCACGCCCCCTGCCACCTCTGCCGCGGCCTGGGCGTGGTGGAGACGCCGCGCGACCTCTTGCGCACCGCGGGCCTCGAGTATAAGCCCGCCGAGGAGGAGGACGTCTGTTGCGGCTTCGGCGGCACGTTCTCCGTGAAGTTCCCTGAACTTTCGGCGGAACTGCTGGCCAAGAAGCTCGCCAACGCCGAGGCCACCGGCGCGGCCGCCCTGGTCACGGACTGCCCGGGCTGCGTCATGCAGCTGCGCGGCGGCCTGGAACGCAAGGGCTCGCCCATGCTGGTGCGGCACATGGCGGAGGTTCTGGCCCAGCAGCTCAAGTAGGAGGACATCGTGAAGGACATCCGCAAGAACGCCCGCAAGCTTATGCAGGGCACTTGCCGGGTCTGCCCGGCCTGCGACGGCCGGGCCTGCGCCGGGGAGGTCCCGGGCATGGGCGGGCTCGGCTCGGGCAGCTCGTTCAAGGCCAACTACAACGCCCTGGCCGCCGTGCGCCTGAACATGCGCCTGATCCACGACGCGGTCCAGCCGGACACCTCGGCGAGCGTGCTGGGCTTCACCCTCTCCCTGCCGGTGCTGGCCGCGCCCATCGGCGGCGTGTCCTACAATATGGCCGGGGCCATCCCCGAGGGTGAGTACATCCGGGCCATCGTGGACGGCTGCAAACAGGCCGGGACCATCGGCTGCACCGGCGACGGCGTGCCCGTGGAGATCCACCAGGAGGCTTTTGCCGCCATCCGCGGCGCGGGCGGCCACGGCATCCCGTTCATCAAGCCCTGGGAGGACGAGGAGCTTTACCGCAAGCTGGAAGGCGCCGTGGACACCGGGGCCAAGGCCCTGGGCATGGACATCGACGCCGCGGGCCTGGTGACCCTGCGCAAGCAGGGCCGGCCGGTGTCGCCCAAGACTCCGGAGAAGCTGCGCGAGATCATCGAGTGGTGCCCCGTGCCCTTCGTGCTCAAGGGCGTGATGACCCCGGACGAGGCCAAGATCGCCCGCGACGCGGGCGCAGCGGGCATCGTGGTCTCCAACCACGGCGGCCGCGTCCTGGACCACACCCCAGGCACGGCCGAGGTGCTGCCGCAGATCGCGGCCGCGGTGCGCGGCGAGCTGGCCGTGCTCGTGGACGGCGGCGTGCGCACCGGCGAGGACGTGCTCAAAATGCTGGCGCTCGGCGCGGACGCCGTGCTCATCGGGCGGCCCTTCAGCGTGGCCGCCGTGGGCGGGCTCACCGAGGGCGTGAGCAGGTACCTCGAGCAGCTGCGCCTGGACTTCACCCGCTCCCTGGTGCTCACCGGCTGCCGCGACCTGGCGGCGGTGGGGCCGCATATCCTGTTCAACGGAGGCAACCGGTGATCAAGCACATCGTCATGTGGACCCTCAAGGTGGAGGCCCTGGGCCGGGGCAAGGCCGAGAACGCGGCCGAGATGAAGGTCATGCTCGAGGCCCTGGAGGGCCGGATTCCGGGCCTGCTGCACATCGAGGTGGGCATTGACGTGTTCGGGGCCACGCCTGCCTGCGACGTGATCCTTTATTCCGAGCTGGCCTCGCGCGAGGCCTTGGCAGGCTACCAGGACCACCCCGAACACCAGAAATGCGTGGCCTTCGTGCGCGAGGTGGCCGCCTCGCGCAGCGTCGTGGATTATGAGATCTAGCGCCATCCAGGCGCTGGGGCCCGGACTTTCGGGGCGCGTGGAGCCAGCGCAGAACATGGCCGCCGGGGGGCCTCCCGGCGGCTTTTTTGTTCCGGACCTGCCGGAGGCGTCGGCAGAAGGAGGGGGAGACCATGGCGGGGGCCTGCGGACCGGCCCGTGGACTGGACTCGGCCTTCATTACAGCAAAGTAATGAAGGCTGTTTCAGTTGCGCGGGAGCAGGGTTCGCCGTAAGGGTCAATCAGAGTCACCGGCATCGTCTGCGCGTTCCATGCAAACCCGAGGAAGTGCGAACATGCTTGTTTCCGAGATCTGCCGACCCGAAGTCACGGCCATCGCGCCGGATGAGACCCTGGGCCACGTGCTCTGCCTCATGGCCAGCATCCGTTCCAAGCTGCTCTATGTGGTGGACGGGGCCGGAAAACTCCAGGGCGTGGTCAGCAGCTACGACCTGCTCAAGGTCCTGCTGCCCGAGTTCCTGGACGCCAACTTGGCCAAGTCCGTGTCCGGCGGGGACAACCTGCTGGTGCAGGCCTTCAGCGAGCACGCGGACATGAAGATGTCCGAGCTCATGACCCGCAAGGTGGTCTTCTGCCGCCCGGACGACACCGTGCTGGAGCTCAACGCCCTGATCCTCGAAAGCGCGGTGAACGTGCTGCCCGTGGTGGACGCCGCGGGCAGGATCGTGGGCGAGGTCACCCGCCGCGACATCCTCAACGCCGTGGCCAAAATCTGCTGCGCGTCATCCTGAAAAACCGGAGGTCGTAGTCCATGTTCTGGGTCTCCACGGCCATCTTCGTCATCGCCTATGCGGTGATCTGTTCGGAAAAGATCCACAAGACCAAGGTGGCCGTGTTCGGCGCGGCCCTGACCCTCATCTGCAAGGTTCTCTCCCAGCATGAAGCCTTCCACGACATCGACCTGGGCGTGGACTGGAACGTGGTCTTCCTGCTCATCTCCATGATGATCATCGTGAACATCATGACCAAGACCGGCGTGTTCCAGTACGTGGCCATCAAGTCGGCCAAGCTGGGCCGTGGCAACCCCTTCACCATCATGGCCATCTTCGCCGTGGTCACGGCCGTGGCCTCGGCCTTCCTGGACAACGTGACCACGGTGCTGCTCCTGGCCCCTGTGACGCTGCTCATCGCCCGCGAGCTGGAGGTGGACCCCGTGCCCTACCTCATCACCGAGGCCCTGGCCTCGAACATCGGCGGCACGGCCACGCTTATCGGCGACCCGCCGAACATCATGATCGCCTCCAAGGCCGGCTTCGACTTCATGGACTTCATCGTGCACTTGGCCCCGGCCATCATCGTCATCATGGCCGTCTGGCTGCTCGTCTGGAAGGCGCTTTTCGGCAAGCGGCTCCACGTGCGCGAGGAGCTCAAGGCCCGGATCATGGCCATGAACGAGCGCGAACTCATCAAGGACCCGGCCCTGCTCAAGAAGTCCGGCGTGGTCCTGGGCCTGACCATCCTGGGCTTCATGCTCCACGGCCTGTTCCACTACGAGCCCGCCACCGTGGCCCTCATGGGCGCGGCCACGCTCCTGCTGCTTTCCGACGAGGAGCCGCACCACATCCTGGCCGAGGTGGAGTGGCCCACCATCTTCTTCTTCATCGGTCTGTTCATCATCATCGGCGGCACGGTGAAGTCCGGGCTCATCGAGTGGCTTTCCCAGCAGGTCATCCTGCTCACCGGCCCCACCAAGGAGAGCATGTTCACGCTCTCCATGGTCATGGTCTGGTTCTCGGGCATCGCCTCGGCCATCGTGGACAACATCCCCTTCGTGGCCACCATGAATCCGCTGCTGGTGGAGTTGTGCCAGAAGGTCTTCGGCGGCACGGACCCGGCCACGCTTCAGAACCCGGTCATGCTGCCGGTCTGGTGGGCCCTGGCCCTGGGCGCCTGCCTGGGCGGCAACGGCACGGCCATCGGCGCCTCGGCCAACGTCATCGTGGTGGGCATGAGCGAGAAGGCCGGGCACAGGATCAGCTTTGTCCGCTTCCTCAAGTACGGCACCCCGGTGATGTTCCTGACCGTGTTCCTGTCCACCATCTATCTCTGGCTGCGCTATTACGTGCTCCGGTTCTAGCCGCCCGCCGCGCGAAAAAAATGAAGAGGGGGACCCTGGGGTCCCCCTTTTTTTGCGGCGATGGGCGTGCGCCGGTCAGCGCAGCATGTTCGGATGGTGGGCCGGCACGTCCTTGTCCTCGCGGTGGCAGACCGGGCAGTTCTTCTGCGTGCCCATGGGACCGGCCACGCCCTGGTACTGGAGGGGCTGCACGTTGTCCCGGTCGTCGCCGTAGGCATTCAAGGCCGGGTACTCGGCGTGCGGGCTGTTGTGGCAGGCCGCGCAGGGCAGGGCGCTCATGTCGTCCTTGCGCAGGCGGAAGAGGTCCTTGGGCTCGGCGGTCCAGGTGTTGAAGGCGTTGCAGGTGTCCAGGTCCGGGACCCCGAAGTCCTTGTGGCAGTTCAGGCAGTCCGGCTCCTGGAACCAGGGGGTGCGCGCGTTCACCTCGGCGGCCGTGGCCACGCTGCGCGGCTTGAGCAGGCCGAGGAGCTTCGCGGCCGAGCGCTTGCCCTCCTGGCCCTTGAGCAGGCTGATGGCGTGGTCCTCCATGTAGCCGTGGCAGCGCACGCAGGTGATGCCGATGGTGCCGTGCACGCCGCGCAGGCAGCGGGTGGGTCCGTCGGGCCGGTTGGGATGGCAGGTGTGGCAGGCCTCCTCGCCGCGGTTCGTCAGGTGGCCGGCGTGGAAGCCGTGCAGGGCCGCGGGCAGGTTCATGAGGCCCGGGTAGTTCACGGGATCGCCCTTGCTGCCGAGCACGGGGTCCGGGTGGCAGCTCTGGCAGAGCCGCGGCTTGCCCGCCTTGGCGTCGGCCAGGAGCGTGGTGCCGTTCATGCGGTCGTGCACCGCCAGCACGTCGGCCGCGGCCGCGTCCGAGATGCCCGCGACCCCGTCCTTCTTCCAGGGGCCGCCGTGGCAGTTGCGGCAGCCCATCTCCGTGGAGGTGGGCGCCACCACCTTGGTCGAGGCCAGGACCTTGCCCGAGGACGTGTCGCGGGCCTCCACCGTGAAGAGGGGGTAGGGGTTGTAGCCGCCCTGGGCCGGATAGGGCACCACGGGGATGAGATCCGCGCCGTACCAGCCGCTCTTCTCGTCGAACTTCATTTCGCCGGACAGGCCTTCTCCGGCCAGGCCCACGTCCGCGGGCAGCTCCTTGCCGAACAGGGACTTGGCGTGCTTCCAGAATTCTACCTGCGCGGACGGCTTCTCGAAGCCCGGCTCCACGGCGTAGGTGATGGTCACGCCCTCGGTGACCGCCTGGGGGCCGGGACCCCGGCGCACGAGCACGGCGCGCAGGTCGTTGGCCGGGGGCAGGAGGACCCAGTAAGGGTCGGAGTCCGAGATGCAGTGCATGCCGAGCGTGTTCCAGGCCAGGAGCACGTATTCGTCGGCGTTCTTGCTGAAGGGCGGCGTGGGCACGGGCAGGGCCTTGGGCTCCACGGCCTTGTCCGCGGCGTCCTTGTTGCCGTGCAGCCCTTCCACGATGTAGGCGGCCAGGGCCTTGCGCTCCTGCTCCGTGCCGAAGAAGGGCGGCATGTAGGTGTTCACCTTGCCCAGGCCGTTCAGCATGGCGTCCATGCCGAAGAGCGTGAACTTGGCCGTGCGCGGCAGGATGTCGTTCATGGGGCCGTTGATGGAATGGCAGGAGGAGCACTCCAGCTCGTAGATCTCCTGCCCGGCCGCCAGGACGTTGTCCGGGGTGATGGTGCGGTTCTTGACCCACTTGGCCGTGGCCAGGATGCCGTTCGCCTCCACCGGGGCCATGTACGCGGGCCGCAGGGAGTTGGAATAGGTCTGGTGCGGGATGAGCCAGGGCTTGCGGCCGCCCTCGCGGGCGAACTCGAAGCCGCCGAAGGAGACCAGGCCCGCCAGGAGCACGAGCAGGGCCAGCTTGGGACCCACGTTCTGGGGCAGGCGCGTGGCCATGATCAGGGCGCCCAGGGAGGCCGCGCCTCCGGCCAGCACGAAGATCTTGATGAAGAGGGCGATGCGTCCGGCCTTCTGGGCCACCAGGAGCTTGGCCTCGGGCGGCAGGGCCGAGAGCGACCACCAGCCCGTGAGCAGGCAGAGGGCGAAGGAGGCGAGGGTCCACTTGGCGCAGGCGCGCACCAGGGTCAGGCGGGTCTTCTCGTCCCCGATCCGGGTGGCGGTGACGAAGCCGAAGAGCCCGGCGATCATGAACGAAAGTACGGTGCGGAAGGCCGTGGAGGGCCAGAAGCCCGGGTTGAAGAAGCCGCTCCAGAAGGAGTGGTCCTGGATCCAGGCCCCGGTGTCCAGCATGAAGGTCAGGATGCCGTTGATGATGAACAGGGAGGCGAAGCCCGCGCCGAAGTATATCCAGCCCACCAGGATGTGGGTCCGGCGCTCCATGCGGTCGAAGGCGTAGCAATAGACCAGGAGCGCCACGATCTCGATGACGAAGAAGACCCACTCCGTGGCCCAGCCCCAGACGAAGACGTGGATGAGCGTGGAGGTGGCCTGGGGCGAGAGCAGGGCGATGATGAACCAGATGCCCACGCCGGACACGCCGCCGAAGACCATGGTCAGGAGCAGGAAGAACTTGGCGTGCTTCTTGACGTAGGCCAGCATGTGCGGGTTGTTTTCGCGGGCCGCGCGCATTTCCACCACGGGCAGGAACAGGCCGCCGCCCACGGCGAAATGGGCCACATAGACGTGGATCACGGCGATGAACGCCACCCAGAAGCCGCCGGCCAGGGCGCTCAGTTGCCAGTAGGGATATTCCATCTTAGGCCTCCTTGGCCCGCAGATATTGGCGGATGAGCCAGCCCACCAGCGGGATGGCCAGGATGAACACGGCCAGGAAGAGGATCATGGGCGAGTATTCCCCAAGGGAGGCCAGGCTGCGGATGTCCTGGTAGGGCGAGAGCAGGAAGGTGCGCAGGCGGTCGCGCACCAGCACCATGGCCGCCACGGTGAGCACGGCCCAGAGCGTGGTCCCGGCCACGTTGCCCCGCCAGGCCGCGTAAAGCGCGGCCACGGCCAGGGCCAGGCCGCCGGCCAAAAGCAGGGAGGAGACGGCGTCGCCGCCCAGGAAGCGGAGCATGGCCGCCTGGGGCAGGGAGACCAGAAACCAGGCGCCGAAGACCACCTGGGCCAGGGTGGCGCGGAAGAACCAGGCCAGGCCGGTGCTGGCGTATTCCCTGTTGCGGCGCGCGGAGCCCAGCAGGGCCACGGCCAGCCCGCCCACGGCCAGGGCCGCGGTCATGAAGTGCAGCCAGCGGGGCAGCAGCGAGGGATCGCCCAGGTTGAGCAGGCTGCCGCCGCGGTTGCCGAACCAAGCCGTCCAGCGGGTCGGGTCCAGCATCAGGGTCATGTTGTTGGAGAAGAGGAAGCCGTTGCAGAGCAGCAGGAGCAGGGGTGCGGCGACGAGCAGGGCTCGGGCCCCGGGCCTGGCGTCGAAGTTGAAGCTGTAGATGTACAGGCCGTAGTAGGCGGCCATGACGATGGCGATGACCGAGAGCCACCACCCGGCCATGAGCACGGAGCTGGTGTAGATGAAGTTGCCGTAGAGCACCTGGAGGAAAAGCAGGGGAGCCACGCCCAGGTTGATGGTCAGGGCCAGGCAGCCGGGCAGCTTGGTGGAGAGGTCCTTGGCCAGATCCTGGTTGCGGCCCTTGAGGTGCGAGACCAGGGCTATGGCCGCGCCGCCCACCACGGCGTTCATGAGCAGGAGGTGGGCCACAAAGGTCACGTGCAGGAGGAGGTCGAACCAGCCCCAGGGCACGGAAAGGGCGTCCGGCGCGGGCACAAGCAGTTTCGGGTCCATAGGGCGCTCCTTGAAAAGGTTCCGGCCAACATACACCGGGCCAAAGCCTGCCGGTATGATATTTTGCATCAGCGCGGGCACATGGTCCCTTGCGAACCGGGATGAGCAATGCCATACTCTTTGAGCACGTACCCGGCAAGAACTTCATGTTGGATTCTATGGAGAAAATCGTCCTGACCCTGGATGTGGGCAATACCCAGGCCAAGGCCCGTCCGGCGCGCGCCGCCGGGCTTTGCGGGGACACGCTCGCGGTTTCCGGCCACAAGGACTTCGACGCCGTGGCCTGGGCCGGGTTCCTGGAGCGGGCCGCGGCCGGTTCCGGCCCCTCGGCCCTGGTCTGGGCCTCGGTGGTGCCCGCGGCCGACGCCCTGCTGCGCCGGGCCGCCGCGGACCTGGGCTGGGACGCCCTGGCTGTGCCCGGGGACCTGCCTCTGCCCCTGGAGAACCGCTACGCCCGGCCCGCCGAGGTGGGCGCGGACCGGCTGGTGGGCTCCTTCGCCGCCCGGCGTCTGTTCCCGGACCAGGAACGCTTGGTGGTGGTGGACTTCGGCACGGCCACCACCTTCGACTGCGTGGCGGGCGACGCCTTCCTGGGCGGGCTCATCTGCCCGGGCCTGCTCTCGGCCTCGCGCGCCCTGCACGAGGAGACGGCCAAGCTGCCCCTGCCCACCCTGGAGCTGAACTCCCCGGATCTGCACATCGGGCTGAGCACCATGGACAGCATGAACCAGGGCCTGCTCTTCGGGGCCGCGGCCCAGGTGGAGGGCCTCACCCGGCGGCTGGCCGGGGTCATGGGCGGCGAGGTCTTTGTCCTGGCCACGGGCGGGCTGGCCGGGCAGGTGGCCCGGGTCTGTCCGGTGATCCAGGCCGTGCTGCCGGACCTTCTGGCCGAGGGCTTGGCCCTGGCCTATTTCGAGTCCGCCGGGGCCTGATCCGCGCCTTGCGACGTGATTTTCGCAAAAACCCCGTTTTCCCCTGTTTGAGCCCCGAGGGAAAATGGGCTATCCTGTGCGGCGAACCTGAAGTCCGAACCCAAAGGAGACGCCTTTCTATGAGCACCATCGTCGCTGTCTGGGCCCGCGAGATCCTCGATTCGCGCGGCAATCCCACGGTCGAGGTCGAAGTCACCTACGAGTCCGGCGTCTCCGGGCGCGCCGCGGTGCCCTCCGGGGCCTCCACCGGCGAACGCGAGGCCCTGGAGCTGCGTGACGGCGACAAGAAGCGCTTCGGCGGCAAGGGCGTGACCAAGGCTGTGACCCACATCCGCGAGGAGATCGCCAACGCCGTGGTGGGCATGGACGGCCTGCGCCAGGTGGCCCTGGACAACGCCCTCATCGACCTGGACGGCACCGAGAACAAGTCCCGCCTGGGGGCCAACTCCATCCTCGGCGTGTCCATGGCCAACGCCCGCGCCGCGGCCAGCTTCCTGGGCCTGCCCCTGTACCAGTACCTGGGCGGGGTCAACGCCAAACTGTTGCCCGTGCCGGCCATGAACATCATCAACGGCGGGGCGCACGCGCCCAACAACCTGGACATCCAGGAGTTCATGATCATGCCCCTGGGCGCGGAGACCTTTGCCGACGCCCTGCGCATGGGCGCGGAGACCTTCCACGCCCTGAAGGGCATCCTGGCCAAGGACAAGCACGTCACCAGCGTGGGCGACGAAGGCGGCTTCGCGCCCAACCTCAAGTCCCACGCCGAGGCCTTCGAGTACATCATCCGGGCCATCGAGGCCGCGGGCTACAATCCCGGCTCCGAGATCGCCCTGGCCATCGACGCCGCGGCCTCGGAATTCTACAAGAAAGGCAAGTACGTGCTGGCCGGGGAGAAGAAGGAGTTCAGCTCGGCCCAGCTCATCGACTTCTACGCCGACTTCTGCGAGCGCTTCCCCATCGTGTCCATCGAGGACGGCTTGGCCGAGGGCGACTGGGACGGCTGGGTCAGCCTCACCGACCGCCTGGGCGACCGCATCCAGCTGGTGGGCGACGACATCTTCGTGACCAACCCGGACATCCTGGCCGAGGGCATCGACCGCGGGGTGGCCAACTCCATTCTCATCAAGCTGAACCAGATCGGCACCGTCACCGAGACGCTCGACACCATCGAGCTGGCCAAGCAGGCCGGCTACACCACCATGATCTCCCACCGTTCCGGCGAGACCGAGGACCACTTCATCTCGGACCTGGCCGTGGGCCTCAACGCCGGGCAGATCAAGTCCGGCTCGCTTTCGCGCAGCGACCGCCTGGCCAAGTACAATCAGCTCATGCGCATCGAGGAGGACCTGGACGAGGAGGCCATCTACTACGGCCCGATCCTGGCCGAGAGCTGGTTCGGCGGCGGCGAGGAATAGTTCCGGCTTCCAGCCTGTGGCGAGGCGCCGGCGGTTGCACCGTCGGCGCCTTTTTTTTCCGGGCAGTGTTATAATTGCCGTCCCTCCCTTCCCTCATTCCTGAACGCGGTGTAGATTCAGGACAATGGTGTCCCATTCCTGTGCGGAAACTGGGAGAAATCATGCGCGGCGCACAGACATTACTCCTGGGCCTGGCCCTGGGCCTAGCCCTCTCGACCTGTTCCCGGCCCGAGCCCATCCGCATCGCCATCTCGGCCTGGGCCGGCGTGGAAGTGGCCGAACTGGCGGCCCGCCTGGGGCTCTATGAGAAGCACGGGGTCCCCGTGCAGATGGTCCGCTTCTCGGCCTACAGCGACTCCCTGGCAGCCCTGCGCGACGGCAAGGTCCAGGCCGGCATGCACACTTTGGACGACGTCATCCGCCAGGCCGCCTCGGGCAAGGACGTGCGGGCGATCCTGGCCACGGACGCCTCCTTTGGCGGCGACGGGCTGGTGGCCCGGGCCGGGGTGGGTTCCCTGGATCAGCTGCGGGGCCTGCGCGTGGGCGTGGAGGTGGGCACCGTGGGCCACTATTCCCTGCTCAAGATCCTGGAGCGGGCAGGGCTGACCCTGGACGACATCGCCGTGGTGAGCATCCCGGCCTGGGAGATCCGCGAGGCCTTCCAGGCCGGGACCATCGACGCGGGCGTGACCTGGGAGCCCTATCTCACCTCCGCAGCCCAGGAGATCGGCGGCAGCGTGCTCGTCACCAGCCGCGACTATCCCGAGACCATCATCACCACCATGGCCTTTGACGCGGCCGTGATCCGGCAGCGGCCCGAGGACGTTCGCCGGGCGGCGGCGGCCTATTTCGAAGCCTTCGCCTATCTCCGGGAGCATCCCAGGGAAGCCTACGCCCTCATGGCCCAGGCCGAGGGCGTGAGCCCGGAGGAGTTCGCGGCGCACGCCGAGGGCCTGCGCTACCTGGATCTGAACGCCAACATGGTCCTCTTCGGCCAGGGCCGGCTGGCGGCGCTGAGCCGGGACATCGGGGCCTTCCTGTTGCGCCAGGGCGTGGTCCGCTCCCTGCCGGACGCCGCAGCCGTCCTGGACGGCTCCTTCCTGCCGCAGCCCGGGAACTGAAGCGGGAGGGCCCTGGATCATGCTCCTGCATCGCCTCGGACCGCGCATCACGCTGCTCATGGCCGCCGCCGCCGTGCTGGTGGCGGTGGGCGGGGTGGGGCTGTCCTATTTCCCCATGCGCCGCACCGTGCTCGGGGAGGCCGCGCGGCAGGCCCAGACCCTGGCCGACGTGATCCACTACAGCCTGGAGGTCTCGGCGCCGGGCACGGACGAGCTGACCATGCGCCGCCTGGTGGAAAAGACCGGCGTGCTGGAGAACGTGGCCCTGGTGGCGGTCCTGGACACCGACGGCCGGATCCGGGCCGCCAGCCGCTCCGGCGCTGCCGTGCACCTGGATCTGGTGCGGGAGGCCATGCAGCGCAACGCGGTCCGCAGCAGAGAGTTCTCCGGGCGCTACGCCCTGGCCTCGCCCCTGCACGGCCGACAGTTCAGCGCCGCGCACAGCGACGTGTCCGGGGTCGTGTACCTGGAGTTGGACATGCAGCCCCTGCTGGACGAACTGGGAGGGCTGTACGGCTCGGTGCTGGCGGTGGTGACCCTGCTGGTGGGGATCATGAGCCTTTTGGCCGTGGGCATCCTGCGGCGGCTGGTGATCAACCGCCTGAACCTGGTCGCCGAGGGCCTGTCCCTGGTGAGCGCCGGGCAGCTGGGCTACCGCCTGCCCGAGAACAAAAACCGCGCCCGGGCCGACGAGATCGGCGACCTGACGCTGCATTTCAACGCCATGGTCCAGGAGCTGCAGGAGCGCACCGAGGCCCAGAGCCGGGCCGAGGCCGATCTCCAGACCGCCTATGGCGAGCTGGAGCACAAAGTGGCCGAACGCACCGGCGAACTGGCCCGGGCCAACGCCGAACTCTCGGCCCAGATGGAGGAGCGCCGCCAGGTGGAATGGCGGCTCCAGGAGCACCAGTTGTTCCTGTCCACGGTGCTCAACGGCATCCAGGCCGGCATCTTCGTCTTCGACCCGGCCCAGGGCCGCATGGTCAGCTCCAATTCCGTGGCCCAGGCCCTCACGCACCTGAGCGAGGAGGAGATCAGCAGCGGGTCCTGCAGCCAGGGGCAGGTGGGCTTCGTGGCTGGCGGCAGGGCCATGAACCTGCTCTGTCCGGACTGGTCCGAGCAGGATTCCTTCCTGGAAGGCCTGGTGCATCTGCCCGACGGCCGTAGCTTCCCGGCCTCGCGCCAGCTCATGGAGATCATCATCGACGGCCAAGCCCACCTCGTGCAGATCGTCTTCGACATCACCGAGCGCAAGAACCTGGAACGCCGCCTGGGCATGGCCCAGAAGCTCGAATCCATCGGGCTCCTGGCTGCGGGCATCGCCCACGAGATCAACACGCCCGTGCAGTACGTGGGCGATTCCGTGCGCTTCGTGCGGGACGCCTTCGCCGACCTTTTCGGGCTGCTCTCGGCCTACGCCGGCCTTCGGGCCAGGGCCGCGGAGGGAGCCCCGGCCGGGGAGGATCTGCGCCGGGTGGACGAGGCCGTGGCCTCTGCGGACCTGGGATTCCTGGAACAGGAGGTGCCCAAGGCCTGCGACCGGGCCATGGACGGCCTGGAGCGCGTGGCCCGCATCGTCCAGGCCATGAAGAACTTCTCGCACCCCGGCAGCGAGGAGAAGAAGCCAACGGACATCAACAAGGCCGTGCAGAACACGGTCATCGTGGCCCGCAACGAATGGAAATACGCGGCCGAGGTGGAGACGGACCTGGCCCCGGACCTGCCCCTGGTCTCCTGCTACGCCGCGGACGTCAACCAGGTGCTTCTGAACATGCTGGTCAATTCCGCGCACGCCATC
>JAWRKD010000017.1:0-22496 GCA_040307135.1 Desulfovibrionaceae bacterium | reverse complement strand
GATTCACGGCCCACTACATCGACGCCTTCGACACGAACTCCCAACGATCCGACAATAGCGCCGACAATAGCCGGTCCACAAAATGAACTTCCCGGCCACCGAAGTGACCGGGAATCGTTGTCTGGCGGAGAGGGAGGGATTTGAACCCTCGATACCGGTTTTAGCCAGTATACCCGCTTAGCAGGCGAGCGCCTTCAGCCACACTCGGCCACCTCTCCGCGGGAACCGCCCAGGCGGGCGGAGTCGAAATCTGTATCTTCTCCCGTCCCGTCCGTCAACCCGCTCAGCCCTCGTCCTTCTTGCCGTGGCTGCCCCGGAAGACTACGTTCAACGGGGCCATGCGGATGCCGAAGACCTTGCGCAGGGAGTTCTCCAGATAGCGCACGTAGGCCTGCTTGATGAGCTCGGGATTGTTCACGAAAAACACGAAGGTCGGCACGGGCTCGTCGGCCTGGGTCAGGTAGTAGAACTTGGCCCGGCGGCGTTGGACCATGGGCGGCTGGTGCCGCTCCATGACCTCGCGCATGGCCCGGTTCAGCTGGCCCGTGCCCACGCGCAGGGCGCACTCCTTCTTGATCTTCTCCACCAGGGGCAAAAGCCCGCCCAGCCCGGCCCGGGTCACGGTGGAGGTGTAGAGGATGGGCACGTGCGGGCAGAGCGCCAGGGCGTCCTGGAAATGTCTGCGCAGGGCGGGCAGGTCGTCCTTGGCGATGAGGTCGATCTTGTTCACCAGCACGCAGAAGGGGGTCTTTTCCTGGTCCAGGAAGTTGATGAGCCGCTTGTCCTGGCGCGAGAGCCCCTCCTGGCCGTCCAGCACGAGCAGGGTCACGTCCGCGCGCTTGCTGCTGGAAAGCGCCCGGCTCACGGTGAAGCGCTCCAGGCTGTCCTCGATGTTGGCCCGCCGCCGCACCCCGGCCGTGTCCACGAAGGTGTAGAGCCGTTTCCCGGCCTCGAAGGTCACGTCCACCGCATCCCGGGTGGTGCCGGGTTGATCGCTGACCATGAGCCGGTTCTTGCGCAGGATGGCGTTCACCAGGGAGGATTTGCCCGCGTTGGGCCGCCCCAGCAGGGCCAGGCGCAGGCCGCGCTCCGGCCCCTCCTCCGACTCGGGGGCCGCCTCGGGCTCCGCGGCCCGGGCCATTTCCGCCACCCGGGCGCGCAGGGCGTCCAGGCCGTAGCCGTGGGCTCCGGATACCGGCGCCAGCTCCAGGCCCAGGGCGTGGAACTCGGCCAGGGCCAGGGCCTCCTGCTCCGCGCCGTCCACCTTGTTCACCACCAGGAGCGCGGGCTTGTTGCTCTGGCGCGCCACGGCCACGGCCTCCTCGTCCAGGGGCGTCAGGCCCTCGCGGCCGTCCACCACCACGAGCAGGGCCTGGGCCTCGGCCACGGCCTCGCGGGCCTGCTCGAAGATGGGCCGTTCCAGGCCCGGGCCTTGCGGCTCGGCCCCGGGGACCATGCCGCCGGTGTCGATGAGGGTGTAGCGCGTCTCGCCCTCGTGCGCCTCGCCGTAGATGCGGTCGCGGGTCACGCCGGGGCGGTCGTGGACAATGGCCCGGCTGCGCCGCAGGAGCCGGTTGAAGAGCGTGGACTTGCCCACGTTGGGCCGTCCGATGAGGGCGATGATTGGCGGCATTCGGACCTCAGGCGAAAAGTTTGGCGATGGCCGGGCCGTAAGGCGGCCGCAGCACGCCCCGCTCCGTGACGATGCCCGCGATGAGCTCCGCCGGGGTGGGGTCGAAGGCTAGATTATAGACCGGAACGCCGTCCGGCACCACCTGGGTCTGGCCCACGTGGGTCACCTCGCGCGGGGTGCGGTCCTCGATGGGCACGGCGTCGCCCGTGGGCGTGGCCGGGTCGATGGTATAGACCGGCGCGGCCACGTAGAACGGGATGTTGAAATGCCTGGCCAGCAGGGCCACGCCGAAGGTGCCGATCTTGTTCACCGCGTCGCCGTTGGCCGCGATGCGGTCGGCCCCCACCACCACCTTCTGCACCAGGCCGCGCTTCATGAGCAGGGCGCAGGCGTTGTCGCAGGCCACGCGCACCGGGATGCCATCGCGCTGAAGCTCC
Organism: Desulfovibrionaceae bacterium; assembly: GCA_040307135.1. GTDB lineage: Bacteria > Desulfobacterota > Desulfovibrionia > Desulfovibrionales > Desulfovibrionaceae > Aminidesulfovibrio. The sequence continues at coordinate 20,426 of JAWRKD010000017.1, read as the reverse complement.
CAGGCCGTGAGCCGCGCGCCCTGGAGAAAGGGCCGGGTCTCGTTGGCGATGACCCGGATGTTGCGCTTGCCGGCGTCCCAGGCCCCGCGGATCACGCCCAGGGCCGTGCCGTACCCGGCCGTGGCCAGGGCTCCGGCATTGCAGTGGGTCATGACCGTGTCGCCGTCGTCGATAAGTTCGCCGCCGAAACGGCCCATGGCCTTGCACATCTCGATGTCGGCCTGGTGGATCTCCCTGGCCCGGGCCAGCCAGAGCGCGGCCAGCTCGTCCAGGGAGCCCGCCCCGCTCTCCTGCCAGACCCGGCGCATCTCGCGCACGGCCCAGGCCAGGTTCACGGCCGTGGGCCGGGCGTTCTCGATCTGCGTGAGCCGCGCCTCCAGGGTCGGCTTCCAGTCCGCGTCCTTGGCCCGCTGCGTCTCGCGCGCCGCCAGGTAGCAGCCGTAGGCCGCGGTCACGCCGATGGCCGGAGCCCCGCGCACCACCATGACCTTGAGGGCGAAGCAGATGTCCTCGGTGGTCCGGCAGTCGAACCACTCCACCTGCGTGGGCAGCAGCCGTTGGTCCAGGAGGACCAGGGCGTCCTTTTCCGGGGAAAACTGGATGTGATCGGTCATGGTCCGTTCCGTCAGTCGGCGAGTTTCTTGGCCAGCAGTTCGTTGACCACGGCCGGGTTGGCCTGGCCCTTGGTCCGGCGCATGACCTGGCCCACGAAGAAGGCCAGGAGCTTGGTCTTTCCGCCGCGGTAAGCCTCGGTTTCCGCGGGATTGGCCGCGATGACCTCGTCCACCACGGCCTCCAGGGCGCCCGAGTCGGAGATCTGGGCCAGGCCCTTGGCCTTGACCAGGGCCTCGGGATCGCCGCCCTCCTTGAACAGTTCCTGGAACAGGCCCTTGCCGCTCTTGGCGCTGATGCTCCCCTCCTCCACCAGGCGCACGAGCCGGGCGAAGGCCTCCGGGGTCATCCTGCAGTCGGCCACGGACGCGCCGGACTGGTTCAGCTCGCGCAGGAATTCGCCCATCATCCAGTTGGAGAGCTTCTTGGGTTCGTTCCAGGCCGCGGCCGCGGCCTCGTAGAAATCGGCCACCTCGCGCTCGGCGATGAGCAGGGCCGCGTCGTACTCGGGCAGGCCGTACTGCTCCATGAAGCGGGCCTTGCGCGCCTGGGGCAGCTCGGGCAGCTCGGAGCGCCACGTCTCCAGCTGTTCCGCCGTGATGCGCACCGGGGCCAGGTCCGGGTCCGGGAAATAGCGGTAGTCGTGGGCCTCCTCCTTGCCGCGCATGGAGTACGTGGCGCCCTTGGCCGCGTCGTAGAGCCGCGTCTCCTGGACCACCTTTTCGCCGTCCTCCACCAGGCCGATCTGGCGCGAGACCTCGTATTCGATGGCCTTCTGCACGTGGCGGAAGGAGTTCATGTTCTTGAGCTCGGCGCGGGTGCCGAAGGCCTCCTGGCCCACAGGCCGGATGGAGACGTTGGCGTCGCAGCGGAAGGAGCCCTCCTCCAGGTTCCCGTCGCAGATGCCCAGATAGACCAGGATGCTGCGCAGGGCCTTCAGGTAGGCCACGGCCTCCTCGGGGCTGCGCATGTCCGGCTCGCTGACGATCTCGATGAGCGGCACGCCGGTGCGGTTCAGGTCCACGAAGCTCGCGTTCTCTGCGGCCGAATGGATGTTCTTGCCCGCGTCCTCCTCCATGTGGATGCGCGTGATGCCCACGCGCTTGGGCGTCCCGTCCACCACGATGTCCACGTGGCCGTGCTCGCAGATGGGCTGCTCGAACTGGGAGATCTGGTAGCCCTTGGGCAGGTCCGGGTAGAAGTAGTTCTTGCGCGCGAAGACCGAGGTGAGGTTCACCCGGCAGTCCACGGCCAGGCCCATCTTGGCGGCGTACTCCACCACCTTGGCGTTGAGCACCGGCAGCACGCCGGGCATGCCCGAGCATACCGCGCAGACGTTGGCGTTGGGCTCGTCGCCGAAGGCCGTGGAGCAGGAGCAGAATATCTTGGAGGCCGTGCGCAGCTGGGCGTGAACCTCCAGTCCGATGACCGTCTCGTAGCGGGCCATGTGCGTCTCCTCGTCAGGAAGCTGGTGTCGCGGCCGCGCGGATCGCGGCGGCGCGGCGTGCTCCGGTCATAGCCCCTGGGGCGCGTTCTGCCAAGGCCGGGCAGGATCCTTGCGCAGCAGGAGGTAGGCCGCCACCGGGGTCTTGATCCGCTCGGCCGCGTCCTCGGCCGCCGCGCCCTCGCCCATGTAGAGGTCCAGGCGGGGGCCGCGGATGGCCGCGCCCACGTCCTGGGCCAGGGCCGGACCCCGGATGCGCCGCGTGCCCCGGCCCGCGGGGTCGGGAATCTCGGCGTCCAGCACGAGCACCGCGCCCAGGGGCAGGAGACTCGGGTCTGTAGCCACACTCACGAGCGGCGTCAATGGCCGGTTTAGCGCGCCCAGGGGCGGGCCGTCGTCCAGGCGGAAGAAGACGAAGCGCCGGTTCTCGGCCATGAGCTCGGCGGCCAGGCCGGGATTGTCGCGGAAGAAGCGGCGCACCTCCCTGCGGCTGCGGCGCTCGGGCGGAAGCAGGCCGCGCTCGCAGAGGATGGCGCTCAGGGAGCGGAAGCTGCGGCCGTTGCTGGCCGCGTACTGGGCCGTGCGCACCCGGCCGCTGGGCAGGCGCAGGCGGCCCGCCCCCTCCACCTGCACGTAGAACACGTCCAGGGGGTCGCGGGCCCAGGCGATCTCCAGGCCGCGGCCGGCCAGGGTGCCCACGGCGTCCGAGGCCCCCCGGCCCTGGGGCGCGGCCTCGGGCCAGGCCGGGAGCGGATCCTGCACGTCGGCCTGGGCCAGCTCCGGCGGCGGCCCGTAGAGCGGATATTCGTAGCCCTTGCCCCGGGTCAGGCTGGCCGCGATCTCGGGCGTGCAGTAGGCGGTCATGAGCGGCGCGGGCTGCACCGCCAGCCACTGGAAGCGCTCTGCCAGCAGCCCGGGTTCCCTGTCCAGCCGGGGCAGAAGCTCCAGGAGCTCGCGGGCGCTTCGGGCCAGCTCGCCCCAGGTCAGGCGCAGGCCCGCGCGGCGCACGGCCACGGCCTCCTGGGGCCGGGACTCCAGGGAGGCCAGGCTGCGGCGCAGGGGTTTCTCCAGGTCGTTCCAGGAGTTCAGGCCCTGGGCCCGCAGGTCGAACCAGCCCGGGGCCGTGTCTTCCGCGGAGGGCTCCAGCGCGGGCGGCCGCGGCGCGGCGACGGCGGGAGCGGACGGCGGAGCCAGGGTGGCGGCCGGGGCCGGACAGGCCGGGACCACGGCCCGGGGCTCGGGCTCCGGGGACTCCGGCTCAGTCAGGGCGCAGGCGGCCGCCAGCAGGCAGGACAGGCCCACGACCGCGAAACGGATCAGAAATGCGCGCATTCGTCGATGGCCACGTCGCAGAATTTGCCCACCCCGTACTCCCGGCGGCGGAAGAACTTCTGGGGGTCCGGGCCGATGATCTGGAGCTCGGGCTGCTTCCGCTGCATGTCCAGGGCGATGTGCATCTCCTTGGTGCAGCCCGTGGAATAGGTGGCGTCCTTGCCGGTCCACACCGGCGGCACCTTCTGGCCCATGAGCTCGAAGCTCTTCTCGATGTCCTGGGTGGACTGGAAGCGCCAGACGTTGAGGAGCCCGCTGCGCTGGACCTTCTCCCACATGTACATGAGGTCGTCGGCGTCCATGCCCTCCTCGAAGTACTCGGCGGGATTGATGATGTACACGTCCTCCATGCGCTCGCGCAGGTGCTGGACAAAGGTGCTCACCACCCGGATGGCGGTCTTGGTCTGGCCCGGCACGCTGCCGATGATGGCGGAGTAGAACATGACCGCGCGGCCCGCGGCCTTGGCCTTGCGCATCTCCTGGATGATGGCCTCGGCCTTGGCCGAGATGTAGTCCTCGCCGAACTTGGAGACCCAGACGGGCCGGGGCTTGAAGTCCAGGTGGAAGCCGCCGCCCTCGTCCCGGAAGAAGCAGAGGATGTCGCGGGTGTATTCGTGGCTCGTGAGCATGAGGCGGCGGTAGTGGCGCTCGCCCTTGGCCAGGATGAGGTCGCACTCCTTCCAGGCCCGGGCGAAGGTCACGCTCAGGCGGTAGGGGTTGAAGCGCTCGCGCGAGCCGTCGGAGATGACCACGAAGGGGTTCTCGCGCAGGATCTGAAGCAGCGCGTTCTTGCTGATGCGGTCCTCGAACACGAAGCGGGCCCCGTTGAACAACGGCGCCAGCACGGGATCGGTCTCGTGGTCCCAGAAGGTGGGGGTGTCGAAATAGAAGCCCTCCTTGAGGGCCAGGACCACGCGGTGCCCCCCGCGCACCAGGGCCTGGATGGCCAGCAGGTCGAAGACCAGGCCGCCGCTCTTGTCCGGCAGATAGAGTATCTTGAGTTTGGCCCCGGACTCCGGGAAGAGCGCGCGGCGCAGGGACTCGAACGGGGCCTGGCAGGCCGCGATCTCGGCCTCCATGCCGGTCTTGGCGTTCAGGGCGCGCGCCAGGCTGAAGGCCGGGGCCAGAGTGGAGAGCACGAGCAGGCGCTGGATCTCCAGGAAGTCCAGGTCTGCGCGCAGGTCCGAGATGCGGCGGCAGGCCAGATGGCTGTCCGGGCAGAGGTTCAGGAGCCGGTCGAACTCCGGGCTGGCCGCCATCTGGGCCGCGCCCGCGTTGAGGGCCTTGCGCCGCTCGCGGTAGGGATCGTCCAGGCCGCTCTGAGTCATGAAGATGGTGACCATGCGCTTGATGAGGCGGGAGGGAATGACGATGGGCGAGGACAGGGCCATGCGGAACTTGTGCCGGCAGAGCGCCAGGATGCGCCGGCGCAGGTAGCGGTCCGGGCAGAACTCGTCCACCAGCTTGGCCAGGATGCGCCAGCGCAGCACGTATTCCCCCTGGAGCTGGGGCGAGAGCTCGGAGCGCAGGAGCTTGCGGAACATCCAGTCCGAGCAGGGCGCGTAGAAGGTGCCCTCGCGCAGGGCCACCATGAACTGGATCTGCTCGGAGGAGGCGTTCTTCAGGGGATCGATGGTGTACTCGAGGTTGTTCTCGGTCATGAAGTGCAGGAGCAGCGCGTCCAGGGCGGCGTCGCGCCCGTACTTCACGTCCAGCACCGAGCCGATGTCCGGCAGCCTGCTCACTTGCCACCTCCGGAGACGAAGCCCTTGGACCGCAGCCGGCTGAAGTAGCCGGTTTCGCCCAGGTCGGCCAGGACCAGGTCGTGGGCCGAACGGCGCACCAGGACCTCGTCGCCCGCTGCCAGGGGCACGGCCCTCTGGCCGTCCTCGCTCAGGTTCACGTCCCCGGCCTCCTCCACCAGGATGGAGAGCGTGCCGCCCGCAGGCAGGACCAGGGGCTTGATGCTGTTCAGGAAGGGGCAGACCGGGGTCAGGGAGAGGACCTCCAGGTCCGGGTGGATGAGCGGTCCGCCCGCGGAAAAGCCGTAGGCCGTGGCCCCGGTGGGTGTGGACACCACCAGGCCGTCGGCCCGCATGCCGGCCACGAACTCGCCGTCAAAGGAGAGGGTCAGACGGATGAGCCGGGCCAGCACGCCGCGGCTGACCACGATGTCGTTCACGGCCAGACCGCTCTCCTCGCCCCCGTCCTTGCGCCGGATGACGTATTCCAGGCAGAGGCGGCGGCGGACGTGAAAATCCCCGGCCAACACGCGCTCCAGGGCCTCGGGCCAGCGCTCGCGGGACATCTCGGCCAGAAAGCCCACCCGCCCCAGATTCAGGCCCAGGAGCGGCGCGGGATGCCCGTGCAAACGCCGGGCCACGCTGATGAGCGTGCCGTCGCCGCCCAGGACCAGTACCAGGCCGCAGGAGCCGAACTCGGCCCGGCCCGAGCAGATGGGCGCGTTGGGGCTGTGCTCGCAGAGGGTGACCGCCTCCAGGCGGTCACGCAGGGAGTCGGCCATCTCCACGCCCAGGGCCAGGGCGGCGGCGTCGCCGGCCTTGGTCACGACGAGCAGGGAGGTCACGGGCTGGGACATGGGCGCAGACTAGACAAAAAACGCCGAACATTCAACAATTTGGGCCGGGCGCCCCGGGGTGTGGATTTTTTTGCTTTTTTTCCTCCGGCGGCCTAAAGTTTTTTTCAGGACCCGCCGAAATATGGATTTAAGGAGGGCTTTGCAGAGTGCTCGCGAACCAGGCAGACGTGCGAATCATGCTGCGGACTTATGGAAAGCAGCTGACGAGCGCCAAGCGCCTTGCGCGGTTTCGCAAGGCCTTGCGTCTGTCGCAGTCCCCGGAAGTGGCCGACATTTCCCGGCAGGCCCGGAGACGTGAGCTGGTGGAGCGGATCGCCCGCGAGATCATGGAAAACCTGATCGTCAACGGCTCGGAGAATCCGGTGGTGGGCGAGATCCGCGACCGCCTCGAGGCAGAGACCGGCTGGCCCGTGGTGCTGGAATATCCCCTGGACGGGGGGGACCTGCGCGTCCTGCGCCTGGCCGAGACAGGCCCCGAGGAACTGGACGGCGGACAGCGGGCGGCGCTTTTGCAGAGACTCTGGGAGATCACCCTGCAACGGGTGGACGAAACCATGTTGTGAGCCTGGCGGGACCAGGAGGACGTTATGGAAATCAACAATCTCAACGGCCTGAATCCTTACGGCAACCAGAAGGTCCAGCAGGAGGCCACGGCCAAGACCGCGGAGACCGCGCGCCAGTACGCGGCCCAGAAGAGCGCCAACGAGGGCAGCGACGTGGTCCAGTTCTCCAGCGACGGCAAGCTCCTGGCCTCGGCCATGACCTCGGCCAAGGACGCCCCTGACGTGCGCGCGGAAAAGGTCCGTGAGCTCAAGGAGCAGGTCAAGAACGGGACCTACAAGCCGGACCTGCAGAAGGCCGCCCGCAACCTCATCCGGGACGACCTGAGCCAGATCATCTAGGGGGAGGGGTCAGGGCTTCTTGTCGCGCACCGGCCGGAAGTGCGTGGGATACTTGGTGTCGATCTGCGGGGCCTGAAGCCCGATGCGGGCCTCGGTGTTGATGACGATGGGACCGGCCAGGTTCAAGGTGGTTTCCTCGGGCTGGCCCTGGGGAATGGTCACAGTGACGATGACGGCGATCTGCCGGATGTTCGCGATCCGCAAAATCCTCTTCTGCGCCGAATCCAGCTTCACCGCATAGTCTTCCAGGAAGGAATAGGGGTCGGCCACGAGCAGGCCCAGCTCCGCGTCGCCCACGCACTGCAGGAGCAGGAACGGGGAGTTCTCGCCCACCTGGAGCAGCACGAACTCACGCTTGTCCTCGATGCCGATGAGGCCGTGCGGGAAGTAGAGGACGCTGTCCTCCGCGATCTCCCTCTGGCCCAGACGGGTGGCGATGCTGCGGGTTATTTTTTTTGCCATAGGCTTGCCGCCGCAAGCAGGTCCTGCTGACTCGTCTCCAGGGCCAGCCGGTTCTGCTCCTTGATTTTCTGATAGACCTCTTCCCGGTACACCGGCATGTCCTCGGGCACCTCAAGGCCGAGCTTGATCTGCTTGCCCTGGACGGACAACACCTTGAGCTTGATGTTGTCGCCCAGATAGAGGCTTTCGCCCGGTCGCCGGGTCAGGATGAGCATAGCACCTCGTCTGGCCTGTTCTCCGCGGCCAAGCGGCCACTGGGGGTTTCCTACCCCAGCCCGGGCCGGAAGTCCACGATTACACGTAGTTCAGGAGGCTCATCTGCATGATCGTGCTGGAGGACTGGAGCACGGCCTTGTAGATGATCTCCTGCTGGGACAGCGCGGTGAGCAGCTCGGACATGTCCGCGTCCTCGATGCTCGAAATGCGCTCGTTCTCGTTGTACTCGAGCCCGTCCAGGATGGTCGAGGCCACCTCCAGGCGGTTCTCCCGGCCGCCCACGCTGGCCGCGGCGTTGAGCACGTGCTCCTGGGCCAGGGTCAGGCTGGCCAGGGCGTTCTGGATGCCGCCCTGGTTGTTGGTCTCCAGGAAGCCGATCAGGTTGCCCATGGCCTCGAGGAGGTTCTTGGTCGGGCTCGCGTTGCTGCCCGCCAGCATGCTCGAGCCGTTTTTCGAGAAGGCCACGGTGGAGTTCTGGCTGCTCAGGTGGATGCGGTTGCCGTTGGCGTCCACGGTCCGGTCAGGGTCCTGGTACACGCCCCCGAAGATGTCCATGCCCACTTCGTTGATGCGCACCTTCTCGGTGCTGGAGATGGCGATTTCGATGGCCGAGGAGCGCGCGTGCACGAAAAACTGCGAACCGGCCTGGATCACGTTGCCGCCGTTGGAGGCGATGTGCAGGAGCCCGCCCGAGATGGACAGGCTCATGTTGGAGGCCACGCCGTTGGGCGCCTGCACGTTGCCCGTGATCCAGTTCACGCCGCCGTCGGTGCTGTAGGAATAGACCATGGTCTGGCCGCCCATGGTCACGGGGCCGCGCACCAGGCTGCCGTTGGAGAGGTAGCCGTCCACGCGCACGGTCATGTTGGGGCCGAAGCTGCCCGTGGCCCAGGACTGGAGCTGGTCCGTGCCCTGGCCCATGGCCACCACTTCCACGTCGCCGCTGTCGCTGGAGTCGTCGCCCATGTACTGGGCCGAGGGCCGCAGCCAGAGCCAGGTGCCGCCCGCGTCGTTGTAGTTGGCGGGGTCGGTCAGCTTGACCTGGGCCGCGGGGTTGGTGAGGGTCAGGCGCACGCCCGTGCCCGCCAGGTCGATCTGGACCTGGCCGCCGGCCGGATCGGGCACGTCCATCTCGGTGAAGGTCTCGCCGCCGTCCGCGCTGAAACGCAGGCCCAGGTTGGCGTTGGAGAGGCTCATGCTCTCGCCGGGCTGGAGCGTGCCGGTCTTGTCGTAGAACTGGATCAGGATGGTGGTGTCCGAGTCGCCGTCGATGTAGAACCCGGTGTCCGCGGCGAAATCCGCGTCGTTGGTGCTCATCCAGAGGATTTCCTGGAACGCGGGGCCGTCGGTCTTCTGCCCGGCGTACACGGACTTGCCGTCGTACTCCAGGTTGGCCAGGCCGATGAGCTGCTCGAACAGGCTGCGCACCTGGTAGCTGATCTGCTCGCGGTTGTCGGAGGTGAGCGTGCCGGTGGCGGCCTGCTCGGCCAGGGTCTTGGCCTGGGTGATGATGTTCGAGACCTGGAGCAGGTTCTCGTCCGAGGCGTTGAGCCAGCCCTGGGCCGTGTCGATGTTCTCCTGATACTGGTTGATGGCGCTCAGGGTGTCCCGGTGGTTCAGCACGCGCACCATGCCCGAGGGATCGTCCGAGGGCTTGTTGATCCGCTTCATGGAGCTGGCCTGGCTGTTCAGGTCCATGAGCTTGCCCAGGGACGAGTTCATGTTGCGGACATAGTTGTCGTAGAGCATCTGCTGGGTGACGCGCATGGCTCCCCTCCTCCCCGTTATGACTTGAGCGACAGAAGCGTCTGCATCATCTCGTCGGCCAGGGTCACGAGCTTGGCCGCCGCGGTGTAGGCGTGCTGGAACTTGATGAGGTTGGTCATCTCCTCGTCCAGGTTCACGCCCATGGTCTCCTGCTGGCGGGAGTCCAGGTCATTGGCCAGGGCGGCGTTGAATTCATAGTTGTACTGGGCCGCGGACACGTCCGCGCCCACGTCGCCCACCAGGCCGTTGTAGTATCCGCTCAGGGTCTGGCTGGTGACGCCGTCGCGCAGCGTGCTGAGGCGCACGCTCTTGTCCTTGAGTTCGGACAGGGCCAGGGAAATGGTGTTGTCGCCCGAGTTGGCCTCGCCCGCGCCGTTGACGTGCCCGGCGCAGATGAAGTCCAGGTCCCCGCCCACCTTGTCGTTGATGCCGATGTCCTGGGCCGTGGAGCCCTGGAAAAACGTGTTCAGGCCCAGGGCCGCGGTGAGCCCGGTGGAGTCCGTGCCGAAGGCGAACTGGTAGCCGTCCTCGGCCGTGATCTGGAGCTTGTGGTTCACGATGGTGGCGGTGACGGCGCCGTTGAAGGTCCGGTTGAAGGCCGCGGCCACGTCCTCCAGGCTGTGCGCGGAGGGGTCGAAGTTCTGGACCCCGGCGGCGTCGCTGAAGTCCAGGGCCGCGCCCGAGACGAGCAGCCCGGTGTCGGCGTTATAGACGTAGAACATGCTGCTGCCGGCCTGGAGCTTGTCGCCATAGACCAGGCCGGTGGAATCCTCGCCCAGAGCCCGGTCGTCGTGGGCCACGGAATAGGTGCCCACCGTGGTGCCGAACTTCTCCAGGCCCGCGCCCTGGCTGTGCAGCCGGTTAACTTCCCAGACCAGGGACTTGGACAGGGCGTCCAGCTTGTCCTGGTAGTCGCCCAGGTAGTTGTCGCGGAAGTTGAACAGCCCGGCCAGGGTGCCGCTGGTGATGCGCTTGCTGTCGTCGTCGCCGTTGGCGTAGGTCAGCGGGGTGATGTTCTCCTTGGTGGAGGTGTTCTTCACCCAATAGACGTTCTTCTTGGGGATGATGGTGAAGGTGTCGCCCTCCTCCATCTGCCCGGTGGGCGTGCCGAGCGGATCGCCGTTCTCGCCGAACCAGATGGTCAGGCCGCCGATGTTGATCTTGCCGTCCTCGGGCCGGGCGGAATAGTGGGCCTCCTGGCCGTTCTCGTCGGTGAGCCAGGTGCGGCCGCCGTCGATGGAGACGCGGAACTGGGCCGCGTTGCCGTTGCTCACGTAGCCGTCGTTCACGCACTGCAGGGTGTATTCGTAGGTGTCGTTGCCCGTGAAGAAGACCTCGCCGTCGAAATTGGACGACGGGGTGAGCGCGGTCCGGGTCTGGGCCGCGGTGAACTCCAGGGAATAGTGCTCCACTCCGTCCACCAGCACCTGGCCGCCCTCGGTGGTCACGGTGATGTCGCCGGACCCGTTGTCGATGACGTTGATGCCCATGATGTTGGACAGGCTGCGCAGCTTGGACGCGCGCTGGTCATAGAGGTTGTTGGCGTTGTTGGAGCCGGGCTGGTCGTAGAGGTTGAGCTGGCGGTTCAGCTCGGCGATGTCCTGGATGAGCTTGTTGGCCGAGTCCACCTCCTGGGCGATCTCCTCGTCGGCCTGCTGCTGGAGCTTGGAGAGGTCCGCGTCGGTCTGCTTGAGAAGCGAACAGAGGGTGTCCGTGCTGTTCAGGAGCTCCTGGCGCGAGCCGGTGTCCTCGGGGCTCTGGCTCAGGTTGCTCCAGGCGGTGAAGAACTTGGACAGCGAATTGCTGATGCCGTAGCCGTCGGACTCGTTGAACATGGTCTCCACGCTGGAGAGCGAGGCGTAGGTGGTGTCCCAGCGCGAGGCCAGGGCGGACTGGTCGTAGTAGAGCCGCTCCACCATCTTGTCGAAGTAGCGGACGACCTCGGTGGCCTCCACGCCCAGGCCCACCTGGCCCGGGGTGTAGTTGATGACCCCGGCCTCGGCCAGGGTCACGGCCCGCCGGGCATAGCCCGGGGTGTCCACGTTGGAGATGTTCTCGCCGGTGACCTGGATGCAGGCCTGGTGCGCCAGAAGCGCGCCCTTGGCCATGTCCAGGATGGAATTGGGGCCGAACATCTACAGTCTCCCGGTGACCAGGGTGGGATTGTTGGCGGCCCGGGCCATGCGGCCGCTGGCCGAGTAGGCCGTGCCCTTGGGCTGGATGCGGTCGTGCAGGAACTGGAGCAGGTTGCGGCTCTGCTGGTGCAGGGCCAGGACCAGGTTCTGGTTCTTGGCCGCCCGGCGGGCGCAGGCCTGTTCGGCCTTGTCCAGCCCGGCCAGGATGGCGCGCAGGGCGTCGGCCCCGGCAGGCTCCAGGAGCGGAAGAATCTCGCGCACGCGCCTGGCCTCGGGCTTCATTTCCTGGACCGCGGCGCGCAGGCTCAGCCGCTCCACGGTAAGCTGGCGCATGAGTTCCTGGATGGAGATTTCAATGCGCGAAACGGACTGGGGCTTGCTGGTCTTGAGGTAGGAAAATTCTTCTTCCAGAAGCTCTTCCAGCAGTTCGAGGGCCTTGAGCTGGCGGGACAAATTTTCCTGAATGCGGCCGGTCATGCGCCCCTCCGTATCGTCTCAAGCTGTCGGTTTTCCATGATTTTCATCACTTCCCCGCCAGCTCCGGGACGCTTCCGGAGGAAGGCGGGTCAACCGATCTTTGCAAGTTTGCGGCCAGGGCGCTCCATGCCGGTCTGCTGCCCCCGGTAGAGCCGGGCCCCGGTCTGCTGCGGGGCGGACGCGGGCGGAACCTCGGCGGGCTGTCCGGCGGCCTGCCCGGCCGCCTGCTGCTCCTGGGCCTCGATGCGCCGCACCAGCTCCTCCAGCTGGGCCTGCACCTGGGCCGGGGTCTCGGCCACTTCCGGCGAGGCCGGAGCGGGCGGGGCGGCCTGGGACAGGGGCTGGGCCGCGGACTGGGCTGCGGACGGAACCGCGGCGGACTGGACATTCTGGGGCGCGAAACGGCTGCCCGGACGCACCAGCGGGCTGAGCTGGGGCCCGGCGCGCAGGGGCTTCAGGTCCTGACGGCGGCCCACGGGCTGGAGCGGGGTCTCCCGCACAGGAGCAGCCTGCCGCGCATCGCGGCCGGACTCGGCCAGGGACTTCACGGCCGGGGCCTCGGAGACCTGGGCCGGGGCGGGGCCGGCGGCCGGAGCAGCGGCGGCGGCCGGGGCCTGCCCGTCCATGGCCGGAACCTCCAGGCGGCCGGGCAGGGCCTGGCGTCCCATCTCGGCCAGGCGCTCCTTGAGGTGGCCATAGAGCATGTCGGCCAGGCCCAGGCCGCCGGAATCGGCCATCTTCTCGGAAAAGGCCTGGTCGAACATGGAGAGGTAGGCGTCCTCCTGCGGGCTGTGCAGGTAGCCCTCCTTGGGCACGGTGGCGCGCATCTGCTCCCAGAGCTTGCCGATGAACACAGCCTCGAAGTTGCGGCAGGCCTTGCGGAGCTGCTTGTCCTTGGTGTCCGGCTCGGAGAGGCGCTTCTTGAGCGCGTCCATGGACATCTTGAAGCGGACGAGATCCTGTTCCTCAAGCTTCTGCTGCCCCACCAGGGAGGCGTCGGTCATGGGCGCGGTCATCTAGATGACCTCCAGGTCCGCGTGCAGGGCGCCGGCGGACTTGAGCGTGCGGATGATGGAGATGAGGTCGCGGGGAGTGGCGCCGATGGCGTTGAGGCCGTCCACCAGCTCCTGGAGGGTGGCGCCCTCCACGAGCATGAGCCGGTTGTTCTGCTCGTGCACCGCCACGTTGGTCTGGGGCGTGACCACGGTCTTGCCCTGGGAGAAGGGACCGGGCTGGCTCACCTGCGGGTTCTCGCTGATGACGATCTGGAGGTTGCCGTGGGCCACGGCCACGCGGCTCAGGCGAACCTCGCTGCCCACGACCACGGTGCCGGTCTTCTCGTCCACCACCACCTTGGCCCGGGCGTCCGGGCTCACGTCCATGTTCTCCAGGGAGGCCATGAGCGGGACCATGTTGCCGCGGAACTTGTCCGGCACCGAGAGCTCGATGGTTGAGGCGTCCTGGGCCCGGGCGTAGCCGCCGCCCAGGTTGGAGTTGATGCGGTTGACCACCTGCATGACCGTGGTGAAGTCGGCCTCGTTCAGGCTCACGGTCATGCTTTCCTGGCTGTTGAACTTGAAGGGCACGCCACGCTCCACCACCGCCCCGTTGGGAATGCGGCCCACGGTGGAGATGTTCTTCTGGGCCGTGGCCGCCTCGCCCGAGGCCGTGAAGCCGCCGATGGTCAGCGGCCCCTGGGCCAGGGCATAGACCTGCCCGTCCACGCCCTTGAGCGGCGTAAGCAGGAGCACCCCGCCCAGCAGGCTCTTGGCGTCGCCCAGGGAGGACACGGCCACATCCAGGTTGGAGCCGGGCCGGGAGGAGGCCGGCATCTTGGCCGTGACCATGACCGCGGCCACGTTCTTGGGCTTGATCTTGCCGGGGTCCACCTGCACGCCCATCTTGTCGAGCATGTTGACCATGGAGCGGATGGTGAAGGCCGAGCTCGTGCCGTCGCCGGTGCCGGTAAGACCCACCACCAGACCGTAGCCCACGAGCTCGTTGGTGCGCATGCCGCTGAAGGAGGCGATGTCCTTGAGCCGCACGGCCAGGGCCGGGGCCACCAGGGCCGCGGAAAGCAGGCCCGTCAGGACCAGGACGGCGGCCAGGCTGCGGCCCCGGCAGCGCGCCATGCGACGAATGATCTGCGTGTTCATGTCCCCTTCTCCGCCCTGCATCAATACGGCCAGAGGTTGTCGAGGATGCGGGCCAGCCAGCCGGGCTTCTGCTTGTCGGCCACGATGCCTTCGCCGTAAACCTCGATCTGGGCCTGGGCCAGGTTGCTGGACGGCACGGTGTTGTCCGCGGCGATGTCGCGCTGGCGCACCAGGCCGCGCACCACCAGGATCTGGTTCTCGTCGTTGACCCGGATCTGGCGCGCGCCCTCCACCTGCATCACCCGGCCGGGCAGCATGCGCACGATGCGCGTGGCCACGGTGGTGGTGAAGTAGGAGTCGCGCTTGGTCTCGCCCGAGCCCGTGAAGTCGTTCTTGTTCGTGGTGTTGAACTGGGCGCTGGCCTCCAGCCCCAGGGGCCGGGTCACAAGCGCGCCCAGCCCGGCCTGGGGCAGGGCCGTGGCGCCGATGTCCGTGGTGCCCTCGCGGGTGGCCGTGGTCTCGGCCTTGTTCTTGGCCGAGGTGGTCTCGGAAACCACCACCATGACGATGTCGCCCACCCGGGTGGCCCGGTTGTCGTCGTAGAGGTATTCGGCCCCGTTGGCGCTGAAGAGCGAGCCGGGGTTGTCCAGGGGCTCGGGCTCCTCGATCATGGGCTGCGTCAGCTCGGGCATGGTCGTGGGGTTGTGGCTCGAGGCGCACCCGCACAGCAACAGGGCCAGGGCCGCCAGGGTCATCATCCAGCGCGTGTTCATGGGTTCACTCCGGTTCCTACCTGACGAGCACGGTGTGGTTGTCCACCACGGTGCCCGAGATTTCCTTCTTGGTCTGCAAATTGCGCACCGCCACGGTCTGGCCCACGTCGCCGTCGCCCAGGGCCTCGGCCTTGACCGCCATGCGCACCCGCTGGCCCTCGTACACGAGCATGACCTTCTCGCCCTTGGCCACGGCGGGCAGCGGCTCCAGGTTGGCCCGGGTCAGGGGCTGGCCCTTGCCCACGGGCTGGGACACGCGCCAGGGGCCGCCCTCGCCGTCCCAAGCCTCCGGGATGTAGGCCAGGTTGCGGCGCAGGAAGGTCACGTCGTCGGGCTCCAGGGGGTGCATGCGGTTGAGGGGCTTGGCCGCGCTGGGCACGGCCTTCCAGAGATTCATGAAGACGCTGGCCGAGAGCCGCTTGACGATCTTGCCGTCCGGGTTCTGCACGGTGAGCCTGAGGCCCACGCGGCCGGGCGCCAGGGGACCGGCCAGCTCCACGGCGAGCGTGTCGTGCTCGCTGTCCAGGAACAGGCCTTCGGGCAGGCGCAGGTCCTTGAACTCGGCCTCGCCGCCCAGGCCCGCGGCCCGGGGGGTCAAAAACTCGACAACCCGCTTTTCGATCTCGCGGCGCTCCATGAGCGAACCGCCGTACTGCACGGTGAGCTGGCTGGGCAGGACCCAGGCCTGGCCCACCTCGGGCACGTAGTGGCGCAGGAGCCGCTCCAGCTGCTCGCGGTTCACCGTGACCTGGCGGCCGGTGCGCTCGGGATTGTTCCAGAGCTCCCGGGCGCTCAGCCGCTCCCAAAGGCCCTGCGGCGGATCGCCATAAACCTCCGCGATCTCGCCCAGGACCACGCGCGGGCCATAGGAGCAGGCCGCGTCGCGCACCGAGACCCGCCAGGACGGCTGGCCAGCGGCCCAGGCTCCGGCCGCGAGGCAGAGCCCCAGCAGGGCCAGGACCGGCAGGACGGTCCGCAGGGTGGTGTTCGCGCGCATCGCTCCCGCTACCTCTTGATGTTGATGGCCGTCTGGAGCAGGGCGTCGGCCGTGGTGATGGCCTTGGAGTTCACCTCGTAGGCCCGCTGGCCCACGATGAGGCCCACCATCTCGTCCACCATCTCCACGTTGGACATTTCCAGGTAGCCCTGGGACAGGGTGCCGAAGTTCTGGTCGCCGGGGGTGCCCTGGGTGGCCGGGCCCGAGGCCTCGGTCTCCATGAACAGGTTGCGGCCCACGGCGTTGAGGCCGGCCGGGTTGATGAAGGTGTAGATGGGGATGTCCGTGGCGGCCAGTTCCGTGCCGTTCTTGTCCAGGGCCGAGATGTGGCCGCGCTCGGTGATGACCACGTTCACGGTCTCGGCGGGCACCACGAACTCGGGCTGCAGCGCATAGCCGTTGGCCGTGACCACGCGGCCCTCGTTGTCCAGCTTGAAGGCCCCGGCGCGGGTATAGACGTCCTCGCCGTTGTTATCGAGGAGGAAGAAGCCGTCGCCCTCGATGGCGATGTCCAGGGGGTTGGAGGTGTTCTGGAAGTCGCCCTGGGAAAAGAACTTGTGCACGGTCACCGGCCGCACGCCCATGCCGATCTGCAGACCGGTGGGCAGGCGGTTGCCGCCCTCGGTGGGGCTGCCCGCGATGCGCAGGGTCTGGTACATGAGGTCCTCGAACTCGGCCCGGCTCTTCTTGAAGCCCGTGGTGTTCACGTTGGCCAGGTTGTTGGACATCACGTCGATGTTGGTCTGCTGGGCGACCATGCCGCTGGCCGCTGTCCACAGGGAACGCATCATGGAACAATCCTCCGTTGCTAGACGACGCTGCCGACCTTGTCGTTGACGGTCCTGTCCATCTCCGACGAGCCGGTGATCATCTTCTGGTACATTTCAAAGGCCCGCTGGACCTCGATCATGGCCACCATCTCGCCGACCACTTCCACGTTGGCCTTCTCGATGTAGCCCTGCTCCACGCGGGACCCGGTGGCCGGGACCTCCTGGGCGCTGGAGTCCGGCCGGACGCGGTAGAGGTTGTTGCCAACCTTCTCCAGGGCGCGGGGATCGTCCACCGTGACCAGATCCAGAGAGTTGACCACCTCGCCGTCGGCCAGCACCTGCCCCAGGGGGTCCACCTGGATGTTGCCGCCCTCCGGGATGGTCAGGGGGCCGCCCTGCCCCAGCAGGGCGTATCCCTGCTCGCTGATGACCCCGCCCTCGG
Source organism: Desulfovibrionaceae bacterium (assembly GCA_040307135.1). Taxonomy (GTDB): domain Bacteria; phylum Desulfobacterota; class Desulfovibrionia; order Desulfovibrionales; family Desulfovibrionaceae; genus Aminidesulfovibrio. The sequence goes on along the minus strand of JAWRKD010000017.1, from coordinate 3,402 downwards.
TGCTCAACTGGAAGCTGCCCGCGCGGGTCAGAAAATCGCCGTCCGGGGTGCGCACCTTGAAGAATCCCTCGCCGGAAATGGCCAAATCCAGGGGGTTGCCGGTGAACTGGAGGCTGCCCTGACTCAGGTCCACGTGCTGTTCCGAGAGCCGGGGTTTGGCGACGACGTCGGGCTTGGGCCAGAGTTCCTTGTCCCGCAGGCTCACGCGGGAATCCACCAGGTAGTCGTGGGCGAACCGCTGGAAGGTGTCCTGGAAGGCCACCTGGTCGGCCTTGTAGCCGGTGGTGTTGGCGTTCGCCAAATTATTGGCGATGATGGCGAGCCGCTTTTCATTGGACAAGGCCCCGAAGAGCGCGCTGTACGTACTGTCCTGCATGGATGGACCTCCTTCGCCTGACCCGACTTTGCAATATGCGGGCCAGCCTCTCGGAAGGGGTCGGAGAGGGAGAAGCCCCCCTGCAGGGAATCAGTTGACAAGGGACATTCTTGTGTCTAGAAGGAGACGTTTCGAGCGGGTGTAGCTCAGCTGGTAGAGTACAAGCTTCCCAAGCTTGGTGTCGCGGGTTCGATCCCCGTCACCCGCTCCAAGGCCTCAACATGGAATACTGCCTGAACCTTTGGTTCTTCGTTCGCGGGCGGGCCTTCTGGCCCCCTTTTTTTTTCCGGACCAAAGGCCGGGCGGAAACGGATACAGCGCATGGCCCACAGCCTTGAACAAAAGATTCTGGAGCTGGCCCGGCCCGTGGCCGAGTCCCTGGGGCTTTCGGTCTGGGGGCTGGAGCTGGCCGCGGCCGGACGCCGCCCCCTGGTGCGGCTCTTCATCGAGTCCCAGGGCGGCTCCACAGTGGACCAGTGCGCAGAAGTGAGCCGGAGCCTGGGCGCGGCCCTGGACGTGGCCGACGTCATGCGCGGGGCCTACGTCCTGGAGGTCTCCTCGCCGGGGCTGGAGCGGCGCTTCTTCGAGCCCGGCCAGCTGCCGCCCTATGTGGGCCGCAGCCTGGACGTGAGCCTGGCCGAGCCCGAGGACGGCCGCAAGAACTTCCGGGGCCGCCTGGAAGAGGCCCGGGCCGACGGCCTGGTCCTGGACGTGGACGGCAGACGCTTCGAGTTTTCCTGGGACCGGGTCAAGAAGGCCCGTCTCATTCACGAATTCTAGAGCCTGCGGCCCGGCGGCGCCGGTCCCAAGAGAGAGCGGAGGATTCCCATGTCGGAACTGAAAAGAGCCATCGACCAGATCAGCAAGGACCGCGGCATCGACCGCGACCTGCTGGTGGACACCCTCGAGGAGGCCGTGCGCTCGTCCGTGATCCGCAAATACGGCGAGTCCATGGACGTGGAGGTCAGCTTCAACGAGGAAGCCGGCGAGATCGAGGTGTACCAGTTCAAGGTCGTGGCCAACAAGGTCAAGGAGCCGCTCAACGAGATCGAGCTCAAGGAGGCCCGCAAGCACGACCCGGCTGTGCAGATCGGCGACGAGATGGGCTTCAAGCTGAACATCGAGGACCTGGGGCGCATCGCGGCCCAAGCCGCCAAGCAGGTGATCATCCAGCGCATGCGCGACGCCGAGCAGGAGATCATCTACGAGGAATACAAGGACCGCGTGGGCGAAATCGCCTCCGGCATCATCCAGCGCCGCGACCGCACCGGCTGGATCATCAACCTGGGCCGCACCGAGGCCCTGCTCCCCAAGGAGGAGCAGATCCCCCGCGAGCGCTACAAGCGCGGCGACCGCGTCCAGGCCTATATCATTGACGTGCAGAAGGAGTCCCGCGGCCCGCAGGTCGTGGTCTCCCGCAGCCACCCGGACTACATGGCCGCCCTCTTCCACCGCGAGGTGCCCGAGGTGGCCGACGGCACGGTGAAGATCATGGGCGTGGCCCGCGACCCGGGCTTGCGCGCCAAGGTGGCCGTCTATTCCCGCGACCGTGACGTGGACCCCGTGGGCGCCTGCGTGGGCATCCGCGGCTCGCGCATCCAGAACATCGTGCAGGAGCTCAAGGGCGAGCGCATCGACATCGTGGTCTGGAGCCCGGACATCGCCATGTACGCCCAGCACGCCCTGTCCCCGGCCGTGATCACCCGGATCACCGTGGACGAGGAGGAGCAGGTGCTGGAGGTGGTGGTGCCCGACGACCAGCTCACCCTGGCCATCGGCCGCAAGGGCCAGAACGTCAAGCTGGCCTCCAAGCTCCTGGGCTGGAAGATCGACATCTTCACGGAAAGCCGCTACGGCGAACTCAACGCCGACCGCAAAGGCCTGGAGCAGCTGGCCAGCGTGGCCGAAGTGGGCATCGAAAACTTCCTGGCCGCCGGCTTCGAGACCGCCGAGATGCTCGCCGCGGCCACGGACGAGCAGATCCTGGCCGTGGAGGGCATGACGCCCTCGCGGGTTTCGGACGTGCGCCTGGCCATGAACATGCTCGACATCAAGCCGCAGACGGCCGAGGCCGGGGAGCCCGCTGCCCAGCCCGCGCAAGACGCCGCCGGAGCGGCCGCTCCCGAGGCGGCCGCCGATAAGACCGGAGAGGAATGATGAATCGGGCGGGAAAGGACGGCGCCACAGCCCGGCACGTGCCGGTGCGCATGTGCGCCGTCTGCCGCCAGCGGCATCCGAAACACGAGCTGCGGCGCTTCGTGCTCCGCAGCACACCAGGTGACGGAGAAGGCCCAGGGGCCGACCCGTCCCAGACCATGCCCGGCCGCGGCGTCTATGTCTGCCAGCGGGCCGAATGCATGGAGACGTTCCGGCGCAAGGGCGTCCGGCGGAAGGAGAAGGGGGATCGCGCATGACGGATAAGATGAAGGTCAAAGACCTGGCCGCCGAACTGGGCGTCAGCAACAAGGACATGTTGCAGCGCCTGCGGGACGCCGGGGTCCAGGTCAAAAGCCTGATGAGCACCCTGGAGCCCGAGGACGTGGAGCGCCTACGCGGCGCTGGTCCGGTCCAGGCCGCAGGGTCCACCACAGTGGTCCGCGAGGTTCAGCCCGGCGTCATCGTGCGCCGCCGCAAGGCCGCGCCCCAGCCCGCCGAGGAAGCCCCCAGGCCCAAGGCCCGGGCCAAGACCGCCGAACCCAAGGACGAAGCCCCCAAGGCCGAGGCCAAGGAAGAACCCAAGGCCGAAAAGCCCAAGGCCCGCACCAAGGCCAAGGCCGAGCCCAAGGAGCCAGAGGCCGCGGAGCAGCCTGCCGCCGAGGCCCCGGCCGAACCCCGTGCCCCGGTCCGGCCCGCGCCCAAACCCGAGGAGCCCAAGGCCCGGATCATTTCCGTGCCCAAGCCCGCCGCCCCCGAAGCCCCGGCCCCCGAGCCGGAGCCCGCTCCCGCCGCCGAGGCCGTTCCCCCTGCCCCGGCTCCGGAGCCGGTGGCGGAAGCCAAGGCTCCCCAGGCCCCCGAGGAGTCCGCCG
>JAWRKD010000016.1:0-10136 GCA_040307135.1 Desulfovibrionaceae bacterium | reverse complement strand
CCCCCCCCCCCCCCCCCCCCCCCCCCCCCCTCCCCGCGATCTCCTTGCCAATGTCGTCCCGATGCTTAGATTGGGGCGATGCGCACCATTCACCCCTCCGGCCGCGCCATCCACATTGAAGGCGCGCGCCACCACAATCTGAAGAATCTGACCCTGGACATTCCGCGCGACCGCCTGGTGGTGGTCTGCGGTCCGTCCGGCTCGGGCAAGTCCACCCTGGCCTTCGACATCGTCTATGCCGAGGGCCAGCGGCGCTACGTGGAATCGCTTTCAGCCTATGCCCGCCAGTTCCTGCCCCAGATGGACAAGCCGCAGGTGGACAAGGTCGAGGGCCTGTCCCCGGCCATCTCCCTGGAACAGCAAACCGCCACGCGCAACCCGCGTTCCACCGTGGGCACGGTCACCGAGGTCTATGACTTCCTGCGCGTGTTCTTCGCCCGGCTCGGCCGCTTCCACTGCCCTTCCTGCGGCAGGCCCATCGCGGCCCAGACCTCGGACCGCATCGTGGACGAGATCATGGGCCTGCCCGAAGGCACGAAGTTCCTGCTCCTGGCCCCGCTGGTGCAGCACCAGAAGGGCACGCACAAGGAGCTTTTCGCCAGGCTCAAACGCGAGGGCTTTTCCCGCGTGCGCCTGGGCGGCGAGGTGATCCTGCTGGACGATGCGCCGGAACTGGACAAGAAGAAGAAACACACCATCGATCTCGTGGTGGACCGGCTGGTGCTCAAGCCGGACATCAAGAAGCGCCTGGCCGACTCCGTGGAGCTGGCCCTCAAGTACGGGGGCGAATCCTGCGCCGTGGCCGTGGTGGGCGGCGAGGAGCGCTTCTTCAGCACCCTGTCCACCTGCCCGCAGTGCCGCATCTCCATGCCGCGGCTCACGCCCCAGCTCTTCTCCTTCAACAGCCCGCAGGGCGCGTGCCCCACCTGCCTGGGCCTGGGCAGCGTGGAGTATTTCGAGCCCGACCTGCTGGCCCCCAACAAGGGCCTCTCCCTGGCCGCGGGCGCGGTGATTCCCTGGAAGAACCCGCGGCTTCTGGGGCGCCACCGCGAGATCCTGACCCGCGTGGGCCGGGGCCTGGGCTTTGACCTGGACACGCCGCTTTCCGATTTTTCCGCCGCCGCGCTCAAGGCGCTCTTCTTCGGCCTGGAGGAGGAGGGCTGGCGCGGCGTGGTGCCGCTGCTGGAAGAGGGCGAGAACGTGAGCTCCATCTGGCGCGACGAGCTTTCGCGCTTCCGTCAGAGCCGCCCCTGCCCGGCCTGCGAGGGCGCGCGCCTGCGGCCCGAGTCCCTGGCCGTGCGCGTGGCGGACCGCAACATCTTCGAGTTCTGCTCCATGTCCATCCGCCGCGCCCTGGAGTGGCTCAAGTCCCTGACCTTCGCCGGGCACGAGACGCTCATCGCCGAGCCCCTGCTCAAGGAGCTGAACCACCGCCTGGGCTTCATGGTCAACGTGGGTCTGGACTACCTGAGCCTGTCGCGCAACATGGCCACGCTCTCCGGCGGCGAGGCCCAGCGCATCCGCCTGGCCTCGCAGCTGGGTTCGGGCCTGGTGGGTGTGACCTACGTGCTGGACGAGCCCTCCATCGGCCTGCACCCGCGCGACAACCAGCGCCTGCTGGACACCCTGCGCAGCCTCCAGGGCCGGGGCAACACCGTGCTCGTGGTGGAGCACGACGAGGCCACCATCAAGAGCGCTGACCACGTGCTGGAGCTGGGGCCGGGCTCGGGCTGGCTGGGCGGCGAGGTGGTCTTCCAGGGCGGGGTGGACCAGCTCATGGCGGCCGACAGCCTCACGGCCAAGTACCTGCGCGGGGACCTGGCCATCGAACGGCCCGCGGCGCGGCGTCCGCACCGCGGCTATTTGCGGGTCAAGGGCGCGCGCACGAACAACCTCAAGGACGTGACCCTGGACATCCCGCTGGGAGCCCTCGTCTGCTTCACCGGCGTCTCGGGCTCGGGCAAGTCCAGCCTGGTGGTGGACACCCTCTACAAGCACCTGGCCCTGGCCCGCGGCATCAAGGTGGACCAGCCCGGCATGGTGGCGGGTTTCGAGGGGGCCGAGGCCGTGGAGCGGATCATCTCCATCGACCAGACGCCCATCGGCCGCACACCGCGCTCCAACCCGGCCACCTACACCAAGGTCTTCGACGAGATCCGCGACATCTTCGCCTCCAGCAAGGAGGCCAAGACCCGCGGCTACGCGCCGGGCCGCTTCAGCTTCAACGTGCGCGGCGGCCGCTGCGAGGCCTGCCAGGGCGACGGCCAGATCCGCGTGGAGATGCACTTCCTGCCCGACGTCTATGTGACCTGCGAAACCTGCAAGGGCCTGCGCTACAACGCCCAGACCCTGGAGGTGACGTACCGCGGCAAGAACATCGCCGAGGTCCTGGACATGACCGTGCGCCAGGCCCGCGAGTTCTTCGCCAACCATCCCGCGCTCCAGCGCCGCCTGGAGGTGCTGGAGGAGGTGGGCCTGGAGTACCTGCGCCTGGGCCAGCCCGCCACCACGCTCTCCGGCGGCGAGGCGCAGCGCATCAAGATCTCGCGCGAACTGGGCAAGCGCAGCCTGCCGGGCACCCTGTACATCCTGGACGAGCCCACCACGGGCCTGCACATGCACGAGGTGGGCAAGCTCATCCGCGTGCTCCAGAAGCTGGTGGACCGCGGGGCCACGGTGGTGGTCATCGAGCACAACACCGACGTGGTCTGGGCCTCGGACTGGGTCTTCGACCTGGGACCGGGCGGCGGCGAGGCCGGGGGCGAGATCGTGTCCCGCGGCACGCCCGAGGAAATCCAGGCCGACCCGCGCTCCGTGACCGGGCGCTTCCTCTACTAACCAGGTCTTGGACTTGACAAAAACGTCGCAACGGGCCATTTTGGATGCGTCATTGATTCGTTGATCAAACAGGGGAGCCTCTGGTGGCGAACAAGGACCGGGCCATTCTTCTGGCCGCCCAGGAAGTCTTCGGACGCAAGGGCTACGCCGGGACCACCATGAAGATGATTGCGGAGAAGGCCGGCGTGGCCTTCGGCCTGGTTTCGCACTATTTCGGCACCAAGGAGGAGCTCTTCCTGGCCGCGGGCTTCGACATGGTGGACCGCGTGCTGGAGGCCGTCCGGCCGCAGATGGAGCGGGCCGAGAACGGCCTGGCCGCGGCGCGGGCCTTCATCGCCGCCTATCTCAGCTTCACCCTGGAGAACAAGGCCGTGTTCCCGATCCTCATCCGCTGCTCGCCGTTCAGCGACGTGGAGACCCTGGTGGACCGGCGGCGCATCGCGGCCAAGTTCTCGGAACTGTTCACGGCCATCGAGTCCTGCCTGGCGCGCGGCATGGAGGACGGCAGCATCCGCCAGCTGCCGGTGAAGCCCACGGCGCTCTTCATCTACTCCAACATCCTGGGCTCGGTGCGCACCTATTTCCTGACCCCCTTCCACCTGCCCGGGCTCTTCGAGGAGACCGTGGAGTACGTGCTGCGCAGCATCGCGGCTCCGCTTCCATCGGCCTAGCTTTGCGCGCCCCGCGCCATCGGGCGCAGGGGCGGCGGCAGGAGCGCCTCGCCTCCGGCCGCACGGGAAAAGCGGAATGAGTGCCGGACCTGTGGTCCGGTCCGAGTCCCGACGCAACACGGGGGGCTTTCGCCGGAGCGGAAGCCCCCCGCACCATTTTCAGGGCAGGGGGCCGTTGAGCCAGGAGGGCAGGCCGCGGAACGCCGCGGGCAGCCTGCGCTCCTGTTCCCGCCCGCCGGGACGCAGCCGCTCCACCATGGCCCAGAAGCGGGCCGAGTGGTTCATGTGGCGCAGGTGGCAGAGCTCGTGCACGAGCACCTGCTCGGCCAGCTCGCGCGGCAGGAAGAGCAGGCGGCTGTTCAGCGAGATGATCCCGGCCCGCGAGCAGGAGCCCCAGCGGGTCTTCTGCGAGCGCACCCGCACCCCGGCCGGGTTTACGCCCGCCTCGCGGCCCAGCTCGCGCAGCCAGGGCGTGAGCAGGCGGCGGGCCAGGTCGCGCACGAATCCGCGCAGGAGCATGAGCCGGGAGTCCAGATCCCCGCCGCGCAGGAGGATGCGGCCCGCGTTCTCGGTGAGCCGGGCCGGGCCGGGCGCGTCCAGGGCGTGCACGCTGAAACGCAGGCCCACGGCGGGCAGGTCCAGGGACTCGGGCAGGGAAGGCGGGGCCGCCGCAGGGGTCGCGGCCGCTCGGCGCAGGGTGCGCTCGATCCAGGGCAGCTTGCCCGCCACCACCGCGGGTACCAGGCGGCGGTCGAAGCCGGGCGGCACCACCACCTCCAGGCCGCTGCCCGGGGCCAGGCGCAGGAGCACGTTGCGGGCCCGCCGGGAGATCCGCACCGTATAGGAGGGCAGGGGGCGTTCCTTCATGGGTTGGAATGAAACCTACCCTTGATTTCCCCGGATGCAAAGCCCTATGGTCGGGCCAGGAAAAGGAGGGGGAGATGCGCAAGGGACTTCTGGCCGTTCTGCTCACCCTGGCCCTGGCCGCCACGTCCTGGGCCGGGGGCAGGGACGACCGCCTGTACCAGGCCTCGGTGCTGTCCGCGCTCCTGGCCGGGGACTACGCGGGATCCTTCGGCGGGGATGAACTCCTGGCCCACGGCGACTTCGGCCTGGGCACCTTCGAGAATCTGGACGGCGAGATGGTGGTCCTGGACGGGACCATCTGGCAGGTCCCGGCCAGCGGCCAGGTGCGGCGCATGAGCCCCGCGGTGAAGAGCCCCTTCGCCTGCGTGGCCTTTTTCCAGCCGGATCTGCGCCTGCCCGTGGCCTCGGCCGCAAGCCTGGACGACCTGGACCGCCAGTTGGACGCGGCCCTGCCCACCCTGAACCGCTTCTACGCCCTGCGCGTGGAAGGTCGCATGCGCGTCACCGCGCGCAGCGTGCCGCGCCAGGACAAGCCCTGGCGGCCCCTGGCCCAGGTGGTCAAGGAGCAGTCCGTGTTCGACCTGGGCGAGGTGGAGGGCACCCTGGTGGGCCTGCGCTGCCCGGCATTCGCCGCGGGCGTCAACGTCCCGGGCTATCACTGGCATTTCCTGAGCAAGGACCGCAGCCGCGGCGGCCACGTGCTGGACTGCTCGTTCTCCGGCCTCGCCGTGGCCGTGGACCGGCTCTCGGGCCTGGACCTGCGCCTGCCCCGCTCGGGCCCCTTCGACGGCCTGGACCTCGCCGGCGACCGCTCGGACCAGGTCAAGGCCGTGGAGAAGAAGCCCGGGGCCGCGCAATGACCAGGGTCTTCCCGGACCCGGCCCTGGCCGGGATCATGCCCGGGTACCTGGACCTGCGCCGCCGCGAGGGCGCGGAGCTCCTGGCCGCCGCCGGCCGGGGCGACCTGGACGCGGCCCGGCTGCTGGGCCACCGCATGAAGGGCACGGGCGCGTCCTACGGCCTGCCCGAGATCACCCGCCTGGGCCGGGACATCGAGGCCGCGGCCCTGGCCGGGGACGGGGGCCGCGTGCTGGCCCTGGCCCGGGAGGCCTCGGACTACGTGGAGGACCTGGAAGTGGTCTGGCGGACGACCCTGCGGGAGGACGCTCCGTGAAGGTGCTCATGCTTTCCGTCAACGACCCGGCGGGCACGGCCATCCAGTTCTGCAAGGCCCTGCGCCGCCACGCCGGGATCGAGGCCCGGCTCTGCACCCTGGAGACCCGCTACACCCATTCCTGGGAAAAGGATCTGCACCTGCCGGACCTGGACCAGGCGGGTCTGGAGGAGCTGGGCGGCCTGTTCCGCTCGGCCGACATCCTGCACTTCCACATGACCAGCGACGAGTTCACGGCCTTCGGGCCGTACCTGCCCGCGGACTTCCTGGCGGGCAAGACCGTGGTGCACCACCACCACGGCCACGACGACTACCGCAAGGACCCGGACAAGTACCGCCGCAAGTACGCGGAGCGCGGCCGCAGGAACATCCTGGTGAGCACCCCGGACCTGCTGCGCCTGTTCCCCGAGGCCCGCTGGCAGCCCAACCTGGTGCCCCAGGACGAGCCCCTGCTGCGGCCCGACCCGGACCGCCCGGCGCGGCCCTTCCGGCTCTGCCACTCGCCCACGCGCAAGGACCTCAAGAACACCGAGGAGCTGCTGGCCGTGGTGGCCCGTCTGCAGGCCGGGGGGGCGGAGCTGGCCTTCGACCTCATCGACAACGTGCCCAACGTGGAGTGCCTGCGCCGCAAGCGCGCCTGCCACGCGGTTTTCGACCACATGCAGGGCTACTACGGGGTGAGCAGCCTGGAGGGCCTGAGCCAGGGCCTGGCCGTGCTGGCGGGGCTCGACGACTGGTGCCTTGGCCACGTGGCGGAATTCGCCGGGAGCGCGGACCTGCCCTGGCTGCTGGTGCGCGACGGCGCGCAGCTGGAGCGGACCCTGCGGGACCTGGCCGCGGACCCGGCCCGTTGCGCGGACATTGGCCGCCGCAGCCGGGCCTTCATGGAGACCTGCTGGAGCGACCGCAAGGTGGCCTCGCGGCTGGCGGACTGGTACGCAGGGCTGTAGAGCGGGCTTTTGCCTTCGGCCCAGGATTCCAGTATAGGGGAAAAAACTCGTCAAGGAGCGTCCATGCCCGCCGTGCATCGTGTTCTCCTGCGCCTGTCCGCCGCCTTGGCCCTGGCGGCGTGTCTCCTGTCCGCCCCGGCCTGGGCCCAGGATGCGAACGAGATCCGCAGGCCCGCGAATCTCAACGTGCTTCCCCTGGACGGCGAGCCGCCCCTGACCATCGAGCAGCCGCCGGCCCCGGCCCCGGCCGCGCCCGCGGCCCCGGCTCCGGCCCCGGCGCCGGCCCAGACCACGGCTCCGGTCGAAAAGAAGGCCGCGGACAAGAAGCCCGCGGCTCCGGCCCCGGCCGCCAAGGCCGAACCGGCCAAGGCTGAACCGGCCAAGGCCGAGGTCCGGCCCGCGGCCGCCACGGGTCTGGTGCGTTCGGTGCAGATGGGCGTCAAGGACGGCATCTTCGTGCTGCGCGTGGTCACGGACCGGCCCGTGGGCGAGGTCAAGGCCCTCAACTTCAAGAATCCCCGCCGCCTGGCCGTGGACCTCCTGGGCTCCTGGCGCAGGCACGGCGACGCCGTGGTGCGCGCGGCCGACGGCCCGGTGAAGAGCGTGCGCATGGGCGAACATCCGGACCACCTGCGCCTGGTCCTGGACTTCCGCAACGAGGGCCCGGGGCCGGAGCTGGTCCCGGAGATCGTCAAGACGCCGGACGGCTTCACTGTGGCCTTCCCTGTAACGCCGTAAAGCAAGCTGTTTTCGGCCCCTGTAACACAATCGTCACACGGGGGTCATGCTGCTGTCACCGCTGCGGGCTAGAGAGAATCGTCTTGTCGCATCCCGCGCCGGACTCCCTCCGGCCAGAGCGCACGCGGAGATACCCTATGGCGAAACAGATCAAGGTGGCGTCCGAAGGCCTGAACTTCTACTACGGCGAGTTCAAGGCCCTGGACAACATCACCTTGGAATTCGAGGAGCACCAGGTCACGGCCCTTATCGGGCCTTCGGGCTGCGGCAAGAGCACGTACCTGCGCTGCATCAACCGCATGAACGATCTCATCCCTGGCACCCGGGTGGAAGGCCGCCTGACCCTGGGCAACGAGGACATCTACGCCCCGGGCTTGGACGTGGTGGCCCTGCGGCGGCGCATCGGCATGGTCTTCCAGAAGCCCAACCCCTTTCCCAAGACCATCTTCGAGAACGTGGCCTACGGGCTGCGGGTGAACGGGGTCAAGGACAAGCAGTCCATCGAGCAGCAGGTGGTGGAAAGCCTGCGCCAGGCCGCGCTCTGGGACGAGGTCAAGGACCGGCTGCACTCCTCGGCCCTGGGCCTGTCCGGCGGCCAGCAACAGCGCCTGTGCATCGCCCGGGCCCTGGCCGTGGAGCCCGAGGTGCTGCTCATGGACGAGCCCGCCTCGGCCCTGGACCCCATCGCCACCCAGAAGATCGAGGACCTGATCCACGAGCTGAAGAAGAACTTCACCATCATCATCGTCACGCACAGCATGCAGCAGGCGGCCCGCGTCTCGGATCGCACGGCCTTCTTCTACATGGGCAGGCTCATCGAGGTGGACCGGACCAAGACCATGTTCACCCAGCCCAAGAACAAGCAGACGGAAGACTACATCACCGGACGGTTCGGCTAGGAGACTCCCATGGAACAGCGCGCCCATTTCCACAAGAAGCTCGAAGAGCTCAAGATGCAGGTTTTGCGCATGGCCGCCCTCTCCGAGAAGGCCGTGTACAATTCCATCAAGGCCTATCTCGAATACAACAGCGACCTGGCCGAAGACGTGATCATGGGCGATATCGAGATCAACGATCTGGAGAACGCCATCGACCGCTTCAACCTGGAGCTCCTGGCCCTGGACCAGCCCATGGCCAAGGACCTGCGCAACATCGTGGGCGCCATGCGCATCACCATGAACCTGGAGCGGCTGGGCGACGAGGCCGTGAACCTGGCCCACCGCGCCCTGTTCCTCTCCACCCGGCCGCCCCTGCCCTACAACCAGAAGATGGAGCAGCTCACCGAGACGGCCAAGAAGATGCTCGCCTCCGCGCTCAAGAGCTTCGTGGAGGAGGACGTGAAGCTGGCCGAGCAGGTCTGCGCCATGGACAACGAGGCCGATGAGTTTTCGCTCAAGATCCTCAAGCAATACATCAACGACATGGTCACGGAGTCGCGTATCGTGGAGCGCGGGGTGCACGCCATCATGGCCGCCCGGCACCTGGAGCGCGTGGGCGACCTGGCCACCAACGTGGCCGAAACCGTGATCTTCATCGTGGAAGGGGAGAATGTGAAACACCGCTGCCGGGGTTGACCCGGGCGCGGTTTCCCGGAATGCGGGCCCGGCGCATCGCTGCGCCGGGCTTTTTTCGTTTCGCGCCGCGGCTTCGGGCCCGGGAGAAAACGGTTTACAGGGCAGGGGAATTTGGATAGAAGCATATTTCTTTCGGACGCCCCGGCTCTCCTGGTTCTGCGGGCCGCAAGGCTCCGGAGGGAAAAATTCTGCCCAAGGGCGCGTTGTTGGAGGTAACATGGAAAAGAAAACAGGAACCACCCCGGAAATGGATGTGAACTTCGCTGCGGAGCTTGAGAACTATCTCAAGGCCGACTTCGGCGATCTGGACGAGGGCACCATCGTGCCCGGCAGCGTCGTGAAAGTGGACAAGGACCACGTCCTGGTGGACGTGAACTTCAAGTCCGAAGGCCAGATCCCCCTTTCCGAGTTCATGGATTCCGAGGGCAACGTCACCGTGTCCGTTGGCGACAAGGTGGACGTGTTCGTGTCCAACAAGGATGAATCCGAAGGCACCATCCACCTGTCCCGCGACAAGGCCAAGCGGATGAAGCTCTTCGATACGCTGGAGGATGTGCAGGAGAAGGACGGCACCACCCGGGGCCGCATCGTGCGCCGCATCAAGGGCGGCTACACGGTGGACCTGGGCGGTGTGGAGGCCTTCCTGCCCGGCTCCCACGTGGACCTGCGTCCGGTTCCGGACATGGACGCCCTCGTGGGCCAGGAATTCGACTTCAAGATCCTCAAGATCAACCGCCGCCGGAGCAACGTCATCGTCTCCCGCCGCGTGCTCCTGGAGGAGCAGCGCTCCGAGCAGCGCGACAAGCTCCTGGATCATCTCGAGGAAGGCCAGATCGTCACCGGCAAGGTCAAGAACATCACCGAGTACGGCGTGTTCATCGACCTGGGCGGCCTGGACGGCCTGCTGCACATCACCGACATGTCCTGGAAGCGCATCAAGCATCCCAAGGAGATGGTCGGCCTGGGCGACGAGCTGAACCTCAAGGTGCTCAACTTCGACAAGCAGGGCCAGAAGGTCTCCCTGGGTCTCAAGCAGCTGGTGCCTGATCCGTGGGAGAACATCGCAGCCAAGTACCCCGAGGGCCAGAAGTACAAGGGCAAGGTCACGAACCTGGCCGACTACGGCGCCTTCGTGGAGCTGGAGCCCGGCGTCGAGGGCCTGGTGCACATCTCCGAGATGTCTTGGACCCGCAAGCTGCGCCATCCTTCCCAGATGGTGCACGCCGGCGACGAGGTCGAGGTCATCGTGCTGGGCGTGGACCAGGACAAGAAGCGCATCAGCCTCGGCATGAAGCAGATCCGCCCCAACCCCTGGGACGTGGTG
>JAWRKD010000015.1:0-13728 GCA_040307135.1 Desulfovibrionaceae bacterium | reverse complement strand
TCCTGCACGAAGTAGAGCACGTCGAAGTTGGCCTCCAGGTCGGCCTTGAGCTTCTTGAGCGCGGACTTGTCCACGTCGCGGATGCGGATGAACACGTGGCGCATGCCCTTTTCCGGCGGTTCGGACGAGGTGAGCATGCTCATGATGCGCGCGCCGTGGTCCTTGAGGAAGTCCAGCACCGGCACCAGGCCGCCCGGGGTGTTGGGCAGGTTGAAGCCGATCTGGATGCCGCCCTCCAGCACGCCGGTGATGGAGATGAGCACCTTGAACACGTCCGAGTCCGTGATGATGCCCACCAGCCTGCCGCTCTCGTCCACCACGGGCATGCCGCCGAAGTTGTGCTCCATCATGAGGGCCGCGGCCTTCTCGATGGTGTCCTCGGGCGAGAGGCAGACCGGGTTCTTGGTCATGATGTCCGCGAGCTTGATCTCGGAGAGCAGGTAGTAGAGCTCGTGCATGTCGAGCGTGGTGGCCTTGGAGGGCGAGGCCTCCTTGATGTCCCGGTCCGAGACGATGCCCACCACCTTGCCCGCGTCGTCCACGATGGGGATGCGGCTGATCTTGTTGTCCTTCATGAGCTTGGCCGCCTTCATCATGGACTTGTCCGCGGTCAGGCTCACCACGTTGGTGGTCATCCAGTTCTTTACCAGCATGGGCGATCTCCTTGGTGCCTGGCCCCGGGCCGCGCGGCCGGGCCGGTTTCCGTGTCGTTCCGCAAGCATACGCCAGGCGGCGTCATTTGGCTAGAGGGGCGCGGCCGCCGGACCAAACGGGAAGCGGCCCCCTGGAGAAGGAACGCTCCTCCAGGAGGCCGCCTGTGTTGCGGCAAGGCCCGGCCCGCGGGCGCTACATGGCCACGATCTTGGCCGGGGTGGTCGGCTTGACCCCCGAGCCCGTGGACGCGGTTTGCGCCGGGGAGATGAGGCGCTCGTCCTGCTTCACCCGGCCGTAGGAGCGGGGGTGGTACCCCTGGTCCTCGGCCAGGCCCAGGGCGCGGCGCACGATCTCCCGGGCCGTGAGCTGGCGGTCCGGGTGTTCCACCACGCAGACCGCGTGCCCCCCGGCGAAACTGTCCAGGCTGGTGACCCGGGCCGGTCCCTTGGAGCGCAGGACCACCCTGCCCTGACCCAGGTAGTAGCCGTAAAGTTCGCGGAGGGGACGTTTGGAAACGATGAGCGAGCCGACGGGGATGCTTTCCATGATGCGTATCTCCTGTTTTTCGCGTCCTTCAAGGGGACGCCTTGGACAGGCAAGGAACGTGCCGATCCAACACGCAGAAATGACTGTATTTCATTTTTCGGGCCTGCGCAAGCCTTGCGCGGATGGCGGCCGGAGCGCAATTTCCGTCCCCCGCCGGGGTCCACGGGAAGGCGGAGGCGGGGTCTCTCTCAGGCCTTTTTGCGGATCACGGCCATGCCGTAGTCCTTGGGCGCGGTGGGCAGCTCCAGGACGTCGAAGCGCTCCGGCTGGGCGCGCACCACGTTGTCGATGACGTGGCGCGGGCCGTCCCAGCCGCACTTCCCGGGCACGATGTCGTGCAGCACGAGCAGGCCGCCGGGCCGCAGGCGGGGCTCGTAGAGCCGGAAATCGGCCTCGCAGCCCTCCTTGGTGTGGTCGCCGTCGATGAACAGGAAGTCCAGGGGCTCGCCCACGCACTCCGCGTAGGCCATGCCGATGGCCACGGAATGCCCCTTGTGCAGGGTCACGCGGGAGAGCAGCCCGGCCTGGTCCAGGCGGCGCATGATGTACTGCTCCGCGTCCGGCACGTAGAGATAGGTGTAGCGGCCGAAGGGGAACTTGTCGCCGAAGAGGTCCACGCTGTGCAGATGCCCCTGGCCCAGCTCGGCCAGGGCCGAGGCGATCCAGAGGGTGGAGGCGCCCACGAAGCAGCCGATCTCCAGGCAGACGCGGGGCTGGAGGTTGAAGACCAGGGAGCGCAGGAGCTCGCCCTGGCTGGGCGAGAGCGACGCCGGGCAGGCGAACTCCTCGCCGTAGAGCTCGCGCAGGGCCGTGCGCCAGGCCGGGCCGCCGCCCTTCAGGTTGTCCGGGATGGCGTAGAAGGCCCGCGGCAGATCCTTGCCCAGGATGGCGAAGAGCCGGGGGAAGCAGGCCCGGTCCACGAAAAAGCCGTTCGGGTTCCGCTGGCTGGGCAGGCCGTGCTCCTGCACGCAGCGCAGCAGGTCCCCGGCCGGGACGTGGCACGTCTCGGACAGGGCCTGGAGCTCGTACCAGACGCGGCGCTGTTCCATGACCGCGGCCTCAGGCCAGGGGGTCGGCCAGCAGGCGGCGCACCCGCTCGATGTCCAGGCTGTGGGCGCCTTCCGCGCCCTGGGGCTGGGACTGGATGGCGGCCAGGCTCTCCGCGGCTTCCTGGGCCGTGGGACCGGCGGGGGCGCGCTCGGGCTGGAGCGCGGGACTGGACGGCGAAAGCGGCGAAACGGGCATGGTCATGGGGTCCTCCTTGACGCTGGAGGATTCCATAGCAAGGCCCGTGCTGGACGGCGAAAAAACAGGAATTCAAATCTGTTGTGAAACCGGCGCGGCAAGGATTGCCGCCCGCTAGCCTTCTCCGGCCAGCACCTCGCGCAGCACCTCGCTGAACTGGTCCAGCTCGAAGGGCTTGGCGATGTAGCCGTCCATGCCCGCGGCCAGGAAGCGCTCGCGGTCGCCCTTCATGGCGTGGGCGGTCATGGCGATGATGGGAATGCCTTTGGCCGAGGGCACCTCGCCCTCGCGGATGCGCTGGGTGGCCTCCAGGCCGCTCATCTCGGGCATCTGGATGTCCATGAGCACGCAGTCGTAGCTCTCGCGGGCCAGCATCTCCAGGGCCTGGCGGCCGTTCTCGGCCAGGTCCACGGCGTGCCCGGCGTCCTCCAGCAGGCTCATGGCCGCCAGCTGGTTGATCTTGTTGTCCTCGGCCAGGAGGATGCGCCGCCGCCCGGCCTGGGCCTGGGCCGGGGCCTCCTCGGGCCGGGAGGCCTGGGGCCAGGCCACGGAGGCGGGCTGGGTCTCGATGCGGAAGGTGACTTTGGTGCCGCGGCCGGGCTCGGACTCGATGGACACCCCGCCGTGCATGAGCCCCACCAGCCGTTTGACGATGCCCAGGCCCAGGCCCGTGCCCTGGTACTTGCGGGAGAAGGAGCCGTCGGCCTGGGTGAAGGAATCGAAGATGCGGTCCAGCATGTGGACCGGGATGCCCACGCCCGTGTCCGTGACCTCGAAGCGTAGGCCCACGGTCCCGCCGGCGGGGCTGGGGCCGTCGCAGTCCACCTGCACGTGCACGAAGCCCGCCTCGGTGAACTTGATGGAGTTGCCCACCAGGTTGAAGAGCACCTGGCGCAGGCGGCCGGGGTCGCCCACCAGGGCCGGGGGGATGTCCTGGCCCGCGCTCCAGCTCAGGGAGAGGTTCTTCTCCAGGGCCTGGGGCCGGAAGATGTCCAGCACCGAGTCCAGGACCTCGGGCAGGTTGAAGGGCACCTGGGCGATCTCCACCTTGCCGGCCTCGATCTTGGAGAGGTCCAGGATGTCGCTGATGACCGCCAGCAGGTTCTGGCCCGAGGTGCTGGCCGTGTCCACGTACTTGCGCTGCTTGGCGTCCAGGGGCGTGCGCTGGAGCAGCTGGAGCATGCCCATGACGCCGTTCAGGGGCGTGCGGATCTCGTGGCTCATGTTGGCCAGGAACTCGCCCTTGGCCATGCTGGCGGCCTCGGCCTCCTCCTTGGCCCGGATGAGCTCGGTCTCCAGGGCCTTGCGCTCGGTGATGTCCACCACCGCGCCGATGACCTTGGTGGGGCGGCCCTCGGCGTCGCGCACGCAGGTGCCGCGCACCGAGACCCAGCGGAAGGCCCCGTCGCGGTGCCGCAGCCGGGTCTCGTTCTCGAACTCCGTGCCCGAGCCCTGGAGAAAGGCCCGGAAGCTTCCGGTGATGGCGTCCCGGTCGTCCTGGTGCAGCAGGTCGCGCAGGGCCGCGGTGTCGTCGGGCAGGTCCTCCTGGGAGTAGCCGAGCATCTCCTTGAACACCGGGTCCAGGTAGGTGAGGTCCTGCACGAAGTCGATCTCCCAGATGCCCACCTTGCCCGCGCGGGCGGCCAGGGCGAAGCGCTGGCGGTTGCGCAGGAGCGCGGACTCGGTCTTGCGGCGCTCCTCCACCTCGGCGCGCATGGCCTGGGTCCGCGCCTCGGCGGTGCGCAGGCTGCGGCGCTCGCGGCCCGCGCTCATGCCGAAGCGCACGGCCAGGCCCAGGGCGCCGAAGGCCAGGATGCCGGCCAGGATGAGGCCCAGCTCGAACCAGTGCGGGGCGTGCCCGGTGTTCTCGGGCCGGATCCAGCGGGCCTTGGAGGCGTAGTACACGGAGCCGCGGTCCGCGGCCATGCGGTCCATCTGGCGGTCGAACCCGGCCAGCAGGTCCTGGTTCTTGCCCTTGATCACGGCCACGCCCAGGGACCCGGGCTGGAAGGTGATGCTGGTGGGCTGCACGGCCAGGCCCGGGGCGGCCCATTCGCCGAAGAACCGGGCCACGGCCCCCACCTCGGCGTGGCCCTGGGCCACGGCCTGGAGCACGGCCTCGGGGGTGTCCACCCAGACCGGCTCGGCCGTGAGTCCGTAGTCCGCGATCATCTCCAGATAGCCCTGGGCCGAGCGCGAGCCGCGCTCCAGGGCCGCGCGGCGGTGGTCCAGGTCCAGGAGCCCGGCCCCGGACAGGCCCGGCCGCACATAGACCACGCCCCAGGTGCGCAGGTACTTGCGGCGGCTGAAGTCCAGGGAAAAGGCGCGCTCCTGGCTGGCGGCCAGCCAGGGGATGAGGTCCACCCGGCCCGCGGCCAGGCTGTCCAGGCTTTCTTCCAGGGTGCCCGGCACCCAGGTCAGGCTCCAGCCCTCGGCCCGGGCCGTCTCCTCCAGGATGTCCACGGCCATGCCCTGGATCTTGCCGTTCCTGTCCGTGAAGACGCCGGGCGGCATGTGGATCAGGGCCACGCGCACCTCGCGGGCCAGGGCCGGGCCGCACGGGGCCAGGGCCAGGGCCAGGGCGCAGAGCACGGCCGCAAGCACCGGACAACAGCGGGACACGACTCGCATTTCGCCACAATAGCCCAGGGCCAACACGCTGTAAACGGTCCGGCGATCGCGGCCGCTCAGTGCGGAGTGAAACTCCGGGCGCGCTCCAGGGCGTCCCGGGCGCGGCCCCCGGCGGGCTCGCGCAGACCGGCCAGGAAGGCCGCGGATGGGGCAAAGCCGGGACAGTCCCGGGCCCAGGCCCCGGGCACGGGCCGCACCTGCGCGCGGGGCCAGCCCTGGCCGGCCAGGGCCTCGGCCGCGGACTCGCAGCAGCCGCCCCGCAGGTGGGCGCAGTCGGCGCAGCGCGTCTCAAGCCCGGCCCGGGCCGCGGGCGCAGGAGGCGGAGCAGGGTTCATGAGCGGGATATAGCCGTCTGACTATTTCTCGTCAAGGCAATGGTGGTCATTTTGTCCAGAGTCCGGAGCCGCCGGATGCGGGCGGCCGCCTTCGGGCCGGGGCTCCTGGTCCGGCTCCTCGGCGCGCACGGCCGCGGACACGGCAAAGCCCCACCGGCGCAGGAGCTGCGCCGTGGGCAGGCCTTTGCCCCGCTGTGGCAAGATAAGAACGCAATGCATGCGGTGCTCCTTCTGGCGCGGGGGTTCCGCGCCGCAAATTACGGTCTATACAGGAGCGCCTATACTGCATCTTTGCGCCGAGAGTCCAGATTTTTATGCAAAATCACTATAGACTAGCCTATTTGTCTTTGCATTCCGCCTTTTCTAGCATAGTCATTTTTTGTTTTTGCAGAGAGGGAAGGCGGAGTTCGCAGGCGCTTTTTCTGCACTACTGGACTTGAACCATCATGACAAATGCCCGGAGCCGGAGGCTGGGCCAGCGGAACTGGGGGCATGGGCATTCCCGGCCAGGGCCCGGCCCTTCCGCCCCGGCCGGAGCCTGGATATTTTCGTGCATTATGTTTTGCTGAAACGCTTGCATAAATTTTATCGGCGTTATAGTAACATCCAAAAAATAAAGTTTTCTTTGTTGCAAAAACCAGTGAGCTTTCATGAGCAGAAAAGCCCTGGTCTTCAGCCCCGACACCCTCCGCTTCACCCGGCGCTTCGACCGCGTGCGGGTCCTCCCGCTGCTGGCCCGTGTCCAGGGCCTGGCCGGAATCCTGGCCGAGCTGCCCTGCCTGCCGGAAACGGCCCAGGAGATCGAGGCCGACCTGCGGCTGCGCTCCCTGTTCGGCTCGGCCACCCTGGCGGGCAACGGGCTGGGCCTGGACCAGGCCGCTGCCGCCCTGGCCCTGCCCGAGGAGGCCCCGCCGCAGGACCAGGCCCGGCGCGAGATCTTCAACCTGGCCCGGGCCTGCCGTTCCGTGTCCCGGCCGCGCCGCGAGTTCGGGGTCCTGGAGGTGAGCGAATCCCTGGTGCTCAAGACCCACGCCCTGGTGGTGGAGGGCCTGGACTATCCCCTCACCGAGCCCGGCCGCTTCCGCATGCGCTCCATCGAGGTGGGCGACCCGTCCCAGGGCGGCTCCTTCGTGCCGCCGCGCCACGTCCAGGACATCCGCGCCCTGTTCGCGGAACTCTGCCAGTGGATCAATTCCGAGCCCCTGCGCCACGAGCCCCCGGTGCTGCGGGCCGCGCTCTTCGCCTTCCACTTCGCCTGCCTGCACCCCTTCGACGCGGGCAACCAGCGCACGGGCCGGGCCGTGCAGGCCATGATCCTGGCCGCCGCGGGGCCGCGCTTCCTGCCCTGGCTCCCGGCCGTGTTCGAGGCCCGCGCCCCGCTGGAGAGCTTCCGGGCCTTCCTGGACTCCATCCAGGAGGGCTCGGACCTGACCCCCTGGCTGGAGCACCACCTGGCCGGGCTCCTCTCCGAACTGGCGCGGCTCAAGGCCCGGCTCCTGGCCCCCCTGGAACGGCTGGTGCTCCTGGGGCGGCTGCGCGGCCTGCGCGGCCGGGGGCGGCTCTCGGGCCGCCAGGAGGACCTCCTGCTCCTCATCCTGGAGACCGGCGGCCCCGTGACCCTGCGCCGGGTCCTGGACGAGACGCCCTTCCGCCTGCTCTACCGCGAACGCACGCAGCACACGGCCCGCCGCGACCTGCTGCGGCTGGCCGGGCTGGGCCTCCTGCGCCAGGAGGGGCAGGCCTTTGTCCCGGCCTGACCCCCCTTGCTGAGCGTTGCGGAAGGTTGCGGAGGGGCCTGTCAGCCCGCCTGGGCCGCGGTCCGCGCCTCGATGAGGTCAATGGCCTTGCGGGCCATCTGGTCCAGGTCCGGCTTGGCCACCTGGGCGTCCGCGCCCACGCTCTCGCCCTTGTGGCGCAGCTCGTCGGTGATGATGGAGGAGTAGAGGATCACGGGCAGGGCCGAGAGCTGCGGGTCGCTTTTCACGGCCTTGGCCAGGCTGAAGCCGTCCATGAGCGGCATCTCGATGTCCGAGATGAGCACGTCCAGCATCTCGCCCACGGCCACGCCCCTGTCCCGGGCCTCGGCCTTGATGGCCGTGAGCCGCTCCAGGGCCTCGGCGCCGTTGGCGGTCATCTCCACCCGGAAGTTGGCGGCCTCCAGGTTGTTGCGCAGCATGGACCGGATCGTGGCCGAGTCGTCGGCCACCAGGGCGGTGTAGGCCTCCCCGGCCCGCACCGAGGTCTTCCAGCTTCCCTCGGCCGCCGTGGGGTCCAGGTCGGCCAGCACGTGCTCCAGGTCCAGCAGCTGGATGAACCGGCCCGCGCGCTCCACCAGGCCGATGATGCTGGAGGAGTCGAAGCGGCCCAGGGCCTTGGACGGCGGGATGACCTCGGGCCAGCCCACGCGGTGGATCTCGGTGACGCCCGAGACCAGGAACCCGGTGACGCTCTGGCTGAACTCCGTGACGATGACCACCTCCTGGTCGTGGGGGGCCTTGTCCATGCCCAGCCACACGGCCAGGTCCAGCACGGGCAGGATATGGTTGCGCAGGGGGATGACCCCGAGCATGCAGGGGTGGGGCGCGGATTCCGGCCGCGTGAGCCGCGGGCTCTCGATGACCTGCATGACCTTGGCCACGTTCACCCCGAAATGGCAGGGCACGGGGCCGGACGCGGTCCG
Source organism: Desulfovibrionaceae bacterium (assembly GCA_040307135.1). Lineage (GTDB taxonomy): Bacteria > Desulfobacterota > Desulfovibrionia > Desulfovibrionales > Desulfovibrionaceae > Aminidesulfovibrio. The sequence continues at coordinate 5,637 of JAWRKD010000015.1, read as the reverse complement.
CTCGTCGATGTGGAACTCCAGAATCTCCAGCTCGTTGGTGCCGGTTTCCAGAAGGATTTCCTGTTTCTTGGCCATGGCCGCGCCTCCAGGCAGGGGTTGGTCCGCAGGCTTCCTTGTAGCGCCCGTTTTCGGCCGGGGCAAAGAACGGGGAAAAAAAATAATCAGGCGGGCAGGCGGCCGGTCACGGCCTCGCGCAGGCGCGTGCGGTTGAGCGGCTTGACCAGGACCTCGTCGCAGCCCGCCTCCAGGCAGGCCTCGGCATGGGCCGCGTCGTCGTGGGCCGTGAGGGCCAGCACGGGCGTGCGGGGCCGCCCGCTGCGGGCCTCCTCGGCGCGCATGGCGCGCACCGCGTCCAGGCCGTGGAGCACGGGCATCTCCAGGTCCAGGAGCACCAGGAAATAGGACCCGGCGCAGAAGAGCTCCACGGCCCTGGCCCCGTCCGCGGCCTCGTCCACCTCCAGGTCCAGGCCCTGGAGATAGAGCCGGGCGATGGCCCGGGCCGCATCCACGTCGTCCGCCAGCAGGAGTTTGGGCATGGACTTTTCTAGCACCGCCGGGCAGCCTCCGTCCACCGGGGGCAGTGGACGCGGGCCGGAGCCGGGATTATCCTCGCTCCATGGCCATTGACCTGCACACCCACTCCACGGCCTCGGACGGCACGGACTCCCCGGCCGAACTCGTGCGCAAGGCCAAGGCCGCCGGGCTTTCCGCCATCGCCCTCACGGACCACGACACGGACCAGGGCCTGGCCGAGGCCCGGGCCGAGGGCCTGGAGCAGGGCCTGGACGTGATTCCTGGCGTGGAGCTGGCGGTCTCGGCCCCGCCGCGCTGCGGGGCCATCCACCTGCTGGGGCTCTGGCTGCCCGAGGACCCGGCCAACCTGCGCCGGACCATGGCCTGGCTGCGCGCGGCCCGCGAGGAGTGCAACCGCGAAATGGCCAAGCGCCTGGCCGACCTGGGCACGGGCCTGACCTACGAGGAGGTGGAGTCCCAGGCCGGGGGCGTGGTGGGCCGCCCGCACTTCGCCCAGGTCCTGCTCCGGCTCCGGGCCGTGACCTCGCTGGAGGAGGCCTTCCGCCGCTTCCTGGGCCGCTGGGGCAAGGCCTACGTGCCCAAGGCCAAGCTCACCCCGCGCAAGGCCATGGAGGCGCTCCTGGCCGACGGGGCCACCCCCGTGCTGGCCCACCCCTGCCTCCTGGGCCTGTCCGTGGCCGAGATGGAGCCCCTGGTGCGCGAGCTGCGCAGCCTCGGCCTGGAGGCCATGGAGGTCTATTACTCCGAGCACTCGCCGCGCCAGATGGACCAGTACGCGGCCCTCTGCGGCCGCCTGGACCTGCTGCCCTCGGGCGGCAGCGACTACCACGGCCGGGTCAAGCCGGGCATCCGGCTGGGCGTGGGCCGGGGCAACCTGCACGTGCCGGACCAGGTCCTGGACCGGCTGCGCGAACGCCGCCTGCGGCAGGGCCGCTGGGCCTAGGCCGCCTTCCGTAGCCTGTGCATATTGTCTAGAAAATTTCTAACACTTGAAATTGCAGAGAAAGTTTTGAACACTGCCTGTCCGCATTGACTGCGCGGGTTTCGTGCTTATTTCTTCATTAACGCGGGAGGGTGTTCCTCCCGAGGCAAGAGGACCAACATCAGCGGAGGGTGAGCAGGAATAAACGCCAGCGGGTTCAAACGACATCTGGCGGATCGAGCCGCCCCGAGCCCTGAAAGAGCGCAGTGAGCCGAAAAAATCCCCCGAGGGCCCGCCATCGGAAGCCAGGGGAAGGCCGGAAAAACACCGGAATCGGCTCACAACTTTTTGTCTTTTTCCCCCTGACCTGACCCTGTCTGCGAAGCCTTGGCTTCGCTTTTTTATTGCCCCGGCTTCGCCGGGTTTTCTCTTCCTCTCCCGCCAGCGTCTTTTCCCCTGTGAAAGGCGGACGCGAAACGTGTTCCTTGACCAGGACCGGCCAGGTCCGCCCGGGCAGATTGCGACCCGCGCCACCAGCCGCTGTTCCCGGCCCGTGCGCCGGGAGTCGGCGGCCCATGTCCGGGAAAGGGATACTTGAGGGGACGCCCCCCGTTCCCGCGGAGCGGCAGGCGGTTTCTTTCAGACGACCAGGAAGCTGGCGCTGGCCCGGGCCACGTCGCGTCCGGCCAGGGTGATCCCGGCCTCCACAAAGACCACGCGGCTGCCCTGGCGCACCACCTGGGCCCGGCAGACCAGGGGAGGGCCGTCCATGTCCCGCGGCCCCACGCCGCTCAGGTAGCGCACGCTCATCTCCACGGTGCACACGCGGCGCTCCGGGGGCAGGGTGGGGAACACGGCGTGGGCCATGGTCTCGTCCAGGAGCGTGGCCAGGATGCCGCCCGCCAGCATGTTCGCGCCCTGGAGGAACTCGGGCCGCAGGGGCAGGCTGAGCCGGGCCTGGCCCGGAGCCAGCTCCGCCACCTCCACGCCCAGGAACCCGAACAGGTTGTTCACGGTCTGGTCCGGCCGGACCACGGCTTCGAGATAGGCCCGGATATCGCTCACAACGCCGCCTCCTGGGTGCGCGCCAGACATTGTTCCATCCACTCGCGCAGCTCCGCCAGCCGGACCACGGCCTCGGCCTGGGCCGAGGGCAGGGCCCCGGGCTGCACCTCCAGCGTGATGTAGCCGCTGTAGCCCCGCTCGGCAAGACGTTCCAACACCTTGCCGAGCGGCAATGCGCCCTGGCCGGGCAGAAGATGCTCCTGGAACCCGCGGGCGTCCGAGAAGTGGACGTTGCACAGCAGGCCGTCCGGCACGCGGTCCAGGGCGCTCACCGGGTCGCGGCCCGAGACCCCCAGGTGGCAGACGTCCAGGGTCAGGCCCAGGTTCTTGGAGCGGCAGAGGTCCAGCAGGGCGGCCAGGGGTTCGCGGCCGAAGGGCTGGGACGGCGGCCAGGGCAGGTTCTCCAGGGACAGATGCACCCGGCCCAGGCAGTTGAGCAGGAGCGGCAGGTCCGTGGCCCGGGCGAACCAGCGCGCGGCCGGGGCGAACGGCCCCGAGCCCTCGGGCGGGTGCAGGGTCACGTTGCGCGCCCGGGGCAGGAAGTTGGCCAGGTCCACGGCGGCCTGCCAGGAATCGGGCAGCCCGCCCCAGCGGCTCAGGTGGCGGAAGGGCGCGTGCAGGCTCCGGATGGGGCAGATGGCGTCCACGGCCGCCATGCCCGGCCCCGGAGCCATGAGCGGGTCGTTGATGATCAGCTCCAGGCCCTGGAATCCCGAGAGGGCGGCGATTTCCGCGATGTCCGGCAGGGCCAGGTGGAAGAGGCTGCCCGAGGACAGGAGAAGGATGGGCCCGTCGTGATCCATCCCCGCCTCATGCCACGGAAACGGGGGGCCGTGCCGGAGCTTTCGGGGAAGGGCGCGCCAGGGGCCGTGAACGGCAAGGTTGCGGTCATTTTCCGGCCTCGGCGTTGACAGGACCGGTCCTTGTCCGTCAAATGGGGACCGGACCCTCAACCTGGAGGCAGCCGTGTCCGCTCCCCAGGCTCCCTCGCCCGCTTTGCTCGAATCCATGCTCGCGGCCCAGACCCTGGGCCTGGCCGCCCTGGACGCCTCGGGCCGCATCCTGCACGCCAATCCCGCCCTGGAAGACCTGCTGGACGCCGGTCCGGGCGGACTTGCGGGCCGCTTCTTCCGCGACCTTGGCCCCGGGGCCGAGGCCGTGGACAACCCCCAGGGGCCCGGGCCGTTCCACGCCCGGCTGCGGGGGCCGCGCGGCTCCTGCGAGGTTTTCCTGGAGGTGCGCGGCCTGCCCGGGACCGCGGGGCACGGCGGGGTGCGGCTGGTGCTGGCGCGCACGCCCCTGGAGCGCCTGGCCGAGGACCGTCTGCGCCGGGGCCAGGCCCTGGCCCGCGTGCTCCTGGACGCCGAGGACGACGCGGCCCTGCTCCTGGACGTGGACGGCCAGGTGGTGGCCGTGAACCGCTCCGGCGCGGCGCGCTTCCGGGCCACGCCCGAGGAGATGATCGGCCGCAACCTGCACGAGTTCCTGCCCTGGGACCTGTTCGAGGCCCGGCTCTCGCACGTGGAGGAGGTCTTCTGCCAGGGCCGGGGCCTGCGCTTCGAGGACGAGCGCGACGGACGCTGGCTTGAGCACAGCTTCTGGCCCGTGCTGGGCCGCGACGGCGGGGTCTCCCTGGTGGCGGCCTTCGCCCGGGACGTCACCGAGCAGCACGCCCTGGCGCGGCTGCGCGAGGACGTGGAACGCATCGCCCGCCACGACATCAAGTCCCCGCTCACCGGCATCGTGGGTCTGGCCCGCATCCTGCTCAAGGACGAGAGCCTGTCCGAGCGGCAGCGGGCACTGGTCGAGGCCATGGGCGAGGCCGGGGAGCAGGTGCTGGCGCTCTTGAACACCTCCCTGGACCTGCTGGCCATGGAGCGCGGGGAGTTCCGGCCGCCGCGTGAGATTTTGGACCTTTCCGGACTCCTGGGCCGGGTGGAGAGCCGCCTGGATCCGCTCATCCGGCGCAAGCGCCTGAGCCTGGCCTACCTGCGCCAGGGCCGCCCCTGGCCCGCGGACGAGCCCTGTCCGGTTTCCGGCGACCCCCTCCACCTGGAGACGCTCTTCGCCAATCTCCTGAAGAACGCCTGCGAGGCCGCGCCCTCGGGCAGCCGCATCAGCGTGTCCCTGGAGGAGGTGGACGGCTTCCGCGAAATCTCCATCCACAACCAGGGCTGCGTGCCCGCGGCCGTGCGCGGCCGGTTCTTCGAGAAGTACTCCACCGCGAACAAGCCCGGGGGCACGGGCCTGGGCACCTATTCGGCCCGGCTCATCGCCCGGGCCCATGGCGGGGACGTGTCCATGGAGACCTCCGAGACCGAGGGCACGCGGGTGCGCGTGCGCCTGCCCCGCCCGGCCTGAAACGGCAGCCTTCGTCGGCCTTCGTCAGTCAATCAATCCAAGATGTTGAAGGTTCGACGGCTGGGCTGATCCTGGGGCTCTTCCGGCCAGGACGCGGCCAGTTCCGGGGCCAGGAACGCGGGCTCCATGCGGGCCAGGTGCTCGCGCATGGCCCGGGCCGCGGCCCGGGGGTCGCGGCGCTCCACGGCCTCCAGCACGGCCTCGTGGGCCACCAGGGAGGTCATGCGGTTCACCTCGTCGAGCCGGAGAAAGGCCTCGCGGGTCTGGGCCAGGCGCAGGGCCAGGCCCTCCACCAGTCCCAGGAGCAGGGAGTTGCCCGCCACCCGGGCCAGGCAGGCGTGGAAGGCGCTGTCCGCATCGCGGCCCGTGCCGCCCGCGGCGATGTCCCGGCGCTGGCACAGGAGCAGCATGCGCAGCTCGGCCAGGTCCGCGGGTCCGGCCCGGCGCGCGGCCAGCTCCGCGATGGGCGGCTCCAGGAGCAGGCGCACCTGGAGGATCTCGGCCAGGGTCCGGGACCCGGGCGCGGGGTCCTGGGGCCGGGCCAGGGCGCGGATGCCGGCCAGGGTCCGGCGCAGCCGGTCCCGGGCCGGGCCACGCTCCGAGCGTCGGCGTGCGTCGGCCTTCGTCAGCCTTTTGGCAGAATGAATACGCCCTGTCGTCGTTCTCACAGCAGGGTGGCTCCCGGGGCGCTGGCCAGGAGCCCGAAGAAGCAGTCCGCCCAGTTCAGGGAGTCCTGGTAGGCCTCGGCCGCGGCC
>JAWRKD010000014.1:0-29640 GCA_040307135.1 Desulfovibrionaceae bacterium | reverse complement strand
GGGGGGCCCGGCATGGGCTGGGGTTGGGACGTGTTGGCTTATCTCTTCTTGCTCAGATCCTGCTTGGACACGTTCATGACCTTCACGGCGTGGTACTTGTCGTTGTCGGACGTGTAGGCGATGCGCAGGATGTCATTGGGTTCCGGCGGAATGCCGATCTTGGCCTCGGACACGTCGAAGACCGTGATGGTGCCCGTGGGGGTGCCGTATTTGTTCTCCGGCGTGAAGTTGATGTCGTATTCCTCGATCTTGATGGTCTTGGCGGCCTTGTCGTACTCGATGCACTTGCCCTGGGCCACCATGCCGGCCCAGGCGGCGGAGCACAGCAGCACCGCGAGAACCAGGGCCGAGGCGAGGGTCAACGCGATTCTCTTCATGTCGTATCTCCGTTTGGTTCGTGCGGTGTTCACGCCTGCGGGGAGGCGGCCTTCTTCTCGCGCAGCTCCTGCGCCGCTCCGGCGAACATGATCTTCATGATCCACAGGCAGATGAGCGCGATGGCGCCGAGAATGATCACGGCCGCCAGGGCGTTGAACTTGAACTGCTTGAGGATGATCGAGAGCATGCAGCAGAGCACGGCCAGACCGAAGGCGATGCGGATGCCGTAGCCCTTGGCGTACTTGGTGGCGATGGTGCCGATCTGGGCGCCGACGGCCGCGCCGGTGAGCATGACGAACACCGCGACCATCTCGATGCGGCCCTTCAGGGCGTAAGTGAACGCGCCGTACAGGCCGGAGATCATGACCTCGAAGAGGTCCGTGCCCACGGAGATGTGGGTCGGGCAGCCGATGAGGTAGATCAGGGCGGGCATGCGGAGCAGGCCGCCGCCGATGCCCAGGAAGCCGGCCAGGATGCCGGTGACCATGCTGACCATGATGGGCAGCCAGGCCGAGCAGGTGATGCCGGCGGCCTTGAAGTGCATCATGGGCGGAATGTTGATCTTGTGCAGGGTCTTGTACCAGGTCACGCCCTCGGTGCCGTGCTCGCCGTCGACCACGCCCTTCTTCTTCTTGCTCACGGCCTTGGCGTAGTCGTAGAAGACCATCCAGGCGATGAGGGCCAGGAAGACGACATACACCCAGCGCACCACCGAGCCGACCAGGCCGATGCGCTCCAGGTACATGACGATCTGAGCGCCGATTTCAATGCCGACCATCGTGCCGGCCAGCATGACGATGCCGAGTTTGTAGTCCACGTTGCCGAACTTCGCGTGGCGCACCGTGGAGATCATGGACTTGCCCGCGATGTGGGCCATGTCCGTGCCGATGGCGAAGGCCATGGGGAAGCCGAGAATGTTCAGGCCCGGGGTCACCATCCAGGCGCCGCCCATACCGAAGAACCCGCCGATGACGCCCACCGAGAAACCGATGAGCAGCATGCCGGGCCAGAAGATGTTCACGCCCGCGATGGGCATGTGCATATACAACCATTCCATGCTGTGCACTCCTTGCGTTGAGCTTGACGGACTAGTGCTCCACGATCTTGCGCTTGGTCAGGTCCAGGCCCGTCCGCGACATCAGGAAGTCCATGAAGAACCCCAGGAAGCTGCCGTAGATGGCGGTGAGGACCACGGCCCAGACCGCATTGAGCATGAGGTTCATGTTGTAGACGTCCGCGAAGTAGTGCAGAATCACGTTCTTCACCACGCGGGTGTCCGCAACCACCACCAAGTCCGAGGCTCCGCCTCCGGCGGCCCAGACCAGCTGGGGCAGCACGGCCAGCAATGCCAGAATCAGGGGAAGAAGCTTCGCCGTTCTCTTCAGCATCACAAACCCTCCAGTGTTTCCATCCATTCCCTTTCAAACCAGTGCCGGGAGTCGTCCCGACGCTCCCTCCAGGCTCCGGGGAGGGAGAACCGGGAAAACGTCCCCGGGCGGCGGCCCTGTCTGAACTCGCAACAAAGCAACCTCCGTGCCAAAGGCAGAACCGCGCAATGCGGCCCTAACCGACGGAAATACAAAAAATTTTATTTGTATTGACTTTGGCGAGGATTTGCGAGAATCGTGACCAGGCTTGTGAAAAATAACACACTGGATCAAGGCCGGAACCTTCGCCCCGGAGATCGCAATGACCGGACCGCTCTTTGCCGGAACGCTACGTCAACTGTTCGCCAATCTGAGCATCCGGGCCAAACTTCTGGTCACGGTGATCCCTTCCGTGGTCCTCATTCTGGCCGTCACTGGTTACGCAACATATAGAATTTCAAGCAGTTTCATCGAAACAGCCCTGGAGCGGACCGTCCGGGTCCAGAACATGGCCACAGCCCACGCCCTGACCCGGCGCCTGGATCAGTGCCGCACGGCCCTCCTGCTGTTCTCGCAAGAAAATCTCTCTCCAGGCACCATGCGGGAGTTTCTCGCAAAGGAAATGACCCTCGGCGCGCCGATGTTCCGTGAATTCGCCTTCCTGCCCGCGAACAACGGCCCGTCCATCTTCCTCCTGGTCCAGGACGGCCAGATTCTTCGGGTTCCCCCGGAGCGGCTGCGGGAAATCCGCCCCAATCCGATCCTCTCGGTGGAAAAAGCCGCCTCGCTGGAATACGGGGAGGTCTGGATCTCACCCGTCGTGACCACGGAGTACCCGGCCATAGGCGAAGGAGACACGGCCAAGCGGACGGCCTCTCCGGTGATCCGCCTGGTGACGCCCTGCGACGCCGGGCCCGCGGGAAAGGGGCTGCTGGTCCTCTCCCTGGACGCCCGCGACTTGCGCAACCTGCTTTCACTCTACAACTCCCCAAAGTCGCCGCTCTGGGCCTTCACCCGCAGCGGGGAACTGCGCTACCACTTCCTGCTGGACACGGACGGCTGGATACTCCTCCAGTCCAGCGACCCGGACCGGGCCGACGACGATCTGGCAACATATCTGGCAAGATCCGGATACGAGGGAACCCTGGGCCGGGCCCATCTGCCCATGGCTTTCCGCCCCAACGAAGTCTACCACCAGTTCTGGACCATGGTGGCCGATCTGCGCGACGGCAAGAACGGCGGCTACATCGGGGAAAACGGTGGCGGAGATTTCTCGGGATCGCGCACCTTCTTCATGGCCTATGCGCCGATCTACTTCACACCGGTCCAGGGCGAGCCCCCCCAGATATACGCCGGACTGGCCTTCCTCGACCGCAGCAAGCTCACCCTGGCGGCGGGCTACAAGCATCTGGACGTGATGTTCCTCATCACCCTGCTGACCATCGCGGCGGTGGCGGGCATGGTCTTCTTCCTGGCCAAGGCCGTGACCACCCCGATCCTGCGCCTGGCCAAGGCCGTGGGCGAGGCCGACCTCACCGGCGGGATTCAGGAGATCGACCTGCCTTCCTCGGGCTACGAGACCAACCTCCTCAAACGTGCGGTGAACAAGATGCTCGCGGCCCTGAGGCTGCAACTGGAGGAGATCCGCATCCGCGACCAGGCCATCCACAACCAGAGCCTGAATCAGAGAGTCATCGACGGCGAGGACGCGCCGGAGCCGGGCGACGGCCAGAATCCCATCCCCGGCATCCTGGGCGCCGGGCCCAAGGTCGAGGAACTGCGCTCGGACATCCTCAAGGCCGCGCGCGTGGATGTGGACGTGCTCATCATCGGCGAGACCGGCACGGGCAAGCAGCTGGCGGCCGAGGCCATCCACAACCTGAGCTCCCGAACCGACAAGCCGTTCATCTCCATCAACTGCGGAGCCCTGGACGAAAATCTGCTCCTGGACACCCTCTTCGGCCACGTCAAAGGGGCCTTCACCGAGGCCAAGACCGACCGCAAGGGCGCATTCCTGGAAGCCGACGGCGGCACCCTCTTCCTGGACGAGATCCAGTCCGCATCGCCCAAGGTCCAGCAGGCGCTGCTGCGCTCCGTGGCCATGCGAAAGATCAAGCCGTTGGGCAGCGACCAGGAGCTGGACGTGGACGTGCGACTCGTGGCCGCCACCAACGCCGACCTCACCGAACTCATCGAAAGAAGGCTGTTCCGCGAGGATCTCTACTTCCGGCTCAAGGTCATCCCCCTGCACACCCCGGCCCTGCGCGAACACAAGGAGAGCATCCCGATCCTGGCCCGGGCCTATCTGCGCCAGGCCGAGACCCTGGTGAACAAGCAGGGCCTGGCCCTCTCCCGGGGCGCCCTGGAGAAGATGAAGAATTACAACTGGCCGGGCAACATCCGCGAGCTCATCAACTGCATCACCCGGGCGGCGGTCATGGCCGAGGGCGACCTGATCCTGGCCGAGGACGTGCGCCTGGAGGGCGACGGGCGCGGTCAGCCTTCCGGCGACGGCTCCTCGCGGCTCCTGGCCGCGCGGCCTCCGGCGCAGCCCGGCATGGCGGGCGAATCCCGGCCGGCGCCCGGCCCGGTCCCGCCTTCCAGGCCTCTGGAAAGCTACGTGCCCGAAGGGGTGCGCCTCAGTTCACGCCAGCTCAGGGTTCTGCCGCTCATCGTGACCCGGGGCGAGGTGACCCGCAACGACTACCAGGAGCTGGCCGGAGGCGGCCTGCCGTCGCGCACGGCCATCTACGACCTTCAGGATCTGGTCAAAAAGGGCGTACTCCTGCGCGAGGGACGCGGCCCGGCCACGCGATACGTCCTGGCGCGGAGCCGGGAGTAGGGGGCGATCATGCTGCGTCGACTCTTCAAGCGCAAGAAGCGGGATCCGCAACTGGCGGCGGGTCTGTTCAAGGCCAAGTACTCCCAGTTCAAGGCCCTGCTGGAATCCAACTCCGAGCTGCTCCAGCTGCTCACGGACCTGGAGCAGAAGCTGCGCGGGGACACCGTCTTCGGCATGGCCTACGTCCGGTCGCAGGCGTCGCGCATCGTCTTTCACGCCGTGCGCATGGCGAACAATTTCGACAAGCTCTCCTCCGGCCGTCTGCCCGCCCTGCGCGAGGTGGTCCGGCGCCTGAGCGGCGAGATCGCCTCCCTGGCCGAAATCAAACGCCACGAAACGGCGGCGGCCTACATCCTGCCCTACCCGGCCATCTCCCGCGACCTGGTGGACAGCGTCGGCGGCAAGAACGCCAACCTGGGCGAGATCGCCGGCCGGGCCGGGCTGCCCATCCCGGACGGCTTCGCCATCACCACGGCGGGCTACGAGGCTTTCGTACGTCACGGCGGCTTTCTGGACGAGGTCAAACGCCTGGAGCTGGAGGTGGACCCGGCCGACCCCGAAACCATGGTCACGGCCAGCGAGGGCATCCAGCGCCTGTTCCTCACGGCCGACGCTCCCGAAGACCTCTCCGAGGCCATACTCTCGGCCTACGCCGACCTCTGCGTCCGCCGCGGCGCGGGCCCCGAGGGTCTGCCCATCTCCATGCGCAGCAGCGCCATCGGCGAGGACTCCGAGCTGTCCTTCGCCGGGCAGTACCTGAGCGTGCTCAACGTGCGGCCCGACCGCATCCTGGACAACTACCGTCGCATCCTGGCCAGCCTGTTCACCCCCCGAGCCATCGCCTACCGGCTGCACAAGGGCATCCCGGACGAGGACATCGCCATGAGCGTCGCCTGCCTGGAGATGGTCGAGGCCAAGGCCAGCGGCGTCATGTACTCCCGCCACCCTTTCGATCTGCTGGACGAGAACGTGCTCATCAACGCGGTCTGGGGCCTGGGGCCCTACGCCGTGGACGGGGTCGTGACCCCGGACGTCTACCGATTCACCAGGGAGGACGAGCCCAGGCCGCTGGAGACACGCGTGGCGGTCAAGGACCGCCGTCTGGTGGCCCGGCCCGGCGGCGTCCTGGAGGATGAGCGCGTCCCCGAGGCGGAGGCTTCCCGGCCCTGCCTGGACGAGAAGCAGGCCCGGCTCCTGGCCTCCTACGCCGTGCGCCTGGAGCGCCACTATCACTGCCCGCAGGACATCGAATGGGCCCTGAACACCGAGGGCAGGCTCGTGCTGCTCCAGGCCCGCCCCCTGCGCGCCGAGGCCGGAAGCGGCCCGCGTCCCACAACCGGACCGGTCCCCGGCCGCGAGATCCTGCTCGAGGGCGGCGACGCGGCCTGCCCGGGCGTCGGCGCGGGCCCGGTGCGCCACGTCTGGCCGGACAGCGACCTGACGACCTTTCCCGAAGGCGCGGTGCTCGTGGCCGAGCATTCCTCGCCCAAGTACGCCCTGATCCTCCCGCGCATCCAGGCCGTGGTCACCAACGCGGGCAGCGTCACCGGCCACATGGCCTCCCTGGCCCGAGAATACGGCGTGCCCTCCCTGCTGAACACCCGTACGGCCACGGACGTGCTCAAGGAGGGCGAAATCGTCACCGTGGACGCCTTCTCCGGCCGGATCTACCGGGGCGAGGTGCCGGAGCTGCTCCGGCTGCGCCAGGACAAGGGCCGGTTCATGAAGGACACCCCGGTCTACGAAATCCTCCGCCGTCTGGGCGAACTGGTGACGCCGCTGTATCTCACCGACCCTCGTTCGCCGGATTTCAGGCCCGAGAAGTGCCGCACCGTGCATGACCTCATGCGCCTGATCCACGAGCTGTCCTACGGCGAGATGTTCGCCATCAGCGACCTGGCCGCCGACCACGGCACCTTCGCGGTCAAGCTGACGGCTCCCCTGCCCCTGGACCTCTACCTCATCGACCTGGGCGGGGGCCTGGCCGAAGCTCCGGGCTGGACCCGGCGCGTGCGGCCGGAGCAGGTCACCTCCGCGCCGTTCAAGGCGCTGCTGGCCGGCATGCTCCTGCCCGAGCTGCGCCACGCCGAGCCCAGGCCCGTGGACATGAAGGGCTTCTTCTCGGTCATGAGCCAGCAGATGCTGACCAACCCCGAGGGAGCCGAACGCTTCGGAGACAAGAGCTACGCGCTCATCTCGGACAAGTACCTGAATTTCAGCTCCCGGGTGGGCTACCACTACAGCGTGCTTGACGCCTATTGCGGCCTGACCATGAACAAGAACTACATCAGCTTCCAGTTCAAGGGCGGGGCCGCCGACGACGTGCGCAAGAACCGCAGGGTGCGGTCCATCGCGCGCATCCTGGAGGAACACGACTTCAACGTGGAGGTGGCCGGGGACCGGGTGGTGGCGCGCTTCCAGAAGTACGACGCCGAGGCCACGGCCGCGCGCCTGGACATGCTCGGCCGCCTGCTCATCTTCACCCGCCAGATGGACATGCTCATGATCGACGAGGGGAGCGTGCGGCGCGTCTCGCAATGTTTCCTGGACGGGGACTACCACTACGAGGGCAATGGCGCGTCCGGCGCCCGCGACGGGGAGAACGGCTAGCGGCAGCCGAGAAAGGTCGCGTAGCCGCCGCTTCTGCCCAGGCCCGCCCGGCGGATGTCCGGATCAAGCAGGTTCTCGTCGTGACCCGGCGAATCGCGCCAGCCCTCGAACTGCCGCCCCGGCGAGGGGTCCGGCAGGCGCAGGCCCACGTTCTCCACGCAGTGGTTGGAGTCCGCGCGGGCGAAACGCTCGTCGAAGCCGTCGTGGGAGAGCTTTCCCCCCCGTTCCATGCCCCGGCTGTGGGACAGGGCCAGACGGTCCAGGACCGCGTCGCGGTGGAGCGCGGCCAGGCCGTGTTCCTGGCGGTAGGCGTTGATCCGCGCCAGAAGCTCGTCCTCGAAGCCTCCCGCCATGGACGGCGCGGTCGTCGCCAGGACCGCCAGAACGGCCGCCAGGACGGCCGCCCGACGGATCATCCCGGCAGCCCCAGCTTGGGCGCCAGTGCGGCCCAGACCTCTTCCGGCCGGATTTCGGTCATGCAGCGATGGTGCCCCTCGGGGCAGCGCTTGTGGCCGTGCAGGCCGCAGGGGCGGCAGGGAAGGTCGCGCTCCAGCACCGTGGAGCCCTCCCCGCGCGGAAAGAAGCCCAGAGACCGCGTGGTGGGTCCGAAGAGGGCCGCCAGGGGCACGTCCTGGACCCAGGCCAGGTGCATGGGGCCGGAATCGTTGGTCAGATAGGCCGAGAGCCGTCCGATGACCGCCGCCAGCTCGGGCAGGGAGAGCGCTCCGGCAAGACTCGCGGTGCGCCGCCGGGCCGGATCACCGGCCCCGTCCAGCACGGCCCGGGCCACCCCCTCCTCGCCGGGTCCGGCCAGGAGCAGGATGCGCGCCCCGGCCGAGGCGGCCAGGTCGAGCACGCGGCTGAAATGTCCCACAGGCCAGCACTTGGTGGGCCAGGTGGAGCCGGGATGCACGCCGAGCACCGGGCCCTCGCCCTCGGGCAGGCCCGTCTCCCATATGGCGCGGGCCCGCTCCAGGGCGGGGGCGGGCAGGACCAGCCGGGCCGCTGGGGCCTCCAGGCCGACGCCCAGGGGGCCCAGCAGGGCCATGAGCCGCTCCACCTCCGCCAGTTCGTCGAAGCGGCGGCTCACCGTCTCGGTGTAGGCCAGCCGGTTGAACCAGGGGGCGTCGTAGCCGATGCGTCGGGGAATTCCCGAGGAGGCGGCCACCAGGGCGCTGCGGGCGCTGGAGTGCGCCGAGAGCCAGAGGTCGAAGCCCTGGGACTTCAGTTCGCGGCCGAGCCTCAAGACCGCGGCCAGCCCCTTCTCGGAGCCGCGCTTGGCGAAGCCGTGGATTCCGGCCAGCTCGGGCTGGGCCGCGAACAGGCCCTCCAGGCCGGCCCGGACGAAGAGATGAATGGCGGCCTCGGGAAAACGGGCGCGCAAGGCGGCGATGAGCGGCAGGGTGAGCACCGCGTCGCCCAGAAAAGCGGTCTGCCAGACCCCGATCTTGCGCGGATCGGCGATCACGGCTTGATCTCCCGGGCCGTCGCCGGTATTCCAGGAACAGCGGAGGAACCCATGAAGTATATCCTGTTCGAGGATTTCGCCGGTGAGCCGGTACCCGTCATCTTCCCCAACCGCATCGATTTCATGGAATTCAGGGAGCAGATGCCTTACGCCAAGGTGCTCGCGGCGGGATACGTGCAGCTTCGCGGCCAGGCCTTCGCCTGCCACGGCGAATCCAAGAGCCTCGGCGTCCGCTCCCGGCCCGGGGACGCCGCGATCATTCAGGAAAGATTCACCAACCCGGAAGCCTGACCGGGACCATCCGAGGACGGTCCCGGCCCGGCCGGAATCAGTTGTACTTGACGGCGCTCACCCGCATGAGGGTGTCCCAGTTGTGGATGGCTTCGATGTAGCGGATGGTGCCGGTCTTGCCGCGCATGACCAGGGAGTGGGTCTCGGCGCCGTGGCCGGTGTAGCGCACGCCCTTGAGGAATGTGCCGCCGGAGATGCCCGTGGCGGCGAAGAAGAGATCCTCGCTCTTGACCAGGTCGGCCACGGTGTAGATGCGCCGGATGTCCATGCCCGACTCGGCCAGGCCGTTCTTCTCGCCCTGCTTCTGGGGATCCAGCTTGGCGAACATCTCGCCGCCCATGATGCGGATGGCGATGGCCGAGAGCACGCCCTCGGGGGTGCCGCCGGTGCCCATCATCACGTCCACCTCGCTGCGCGGGTCGATGGCCATGAGCGAACCGGCCACGTCGCCGTCGGTATGCAGCTGGATGCGCGCCCCCGCCTCGCGGATCTCGCCGATGAGCTTCTTGTGCCGGGGCTTGTCCAGAGCGAAGACCACCAGGTCGTCCACGTCCTTGCCCAGGGCCTTGGCGATCTTGCGCAGGTTCTCGCCCACCGGGGCCTCGATGTCCACCACGGACTTGGCCTCCGAAGGCACGACGAGCTTCTGCATGTAGAAACTCGGACCGGGATCGAACATGCTCCCGGCCGGGGCCACGCCGACCACGGAGATGGCGTTGGGCCGACCGTAGGCCAGGAGGTTCGTTCCCTCCACCGGGTCCACGGCCACGTCCACGGCCAAGCCGCCGCTGCCCACCCGTTCGCCGTTGTAGAGTCTGGGAGCCTCGTCCTTCTCGCCCTCGCCGATGACCACGCGGCCGTCGATGTCCAGGGTTTCGAAGGACAGGCGCATGGCGTCCACGGCGGCCTGGTCGCCGGCTTCCTTGTCGCCCTTGCCGAGCCAGCGGGCCGAAGCCAGGGCCGCGGCCTCGGTCACGCGCACCAGATCAAGCGCCAAATTTCTCTGCGGGGCTTCCATGTATCGCACTCCTCGTTGTCAGCCGTTAGGGGCGGCGTCCTCGCGACCGGGGCGCCTCCGTGCCTGGTCTAGAAGAAACGTTCGCGGATCAGCTTCGCCACGTTCTCCGGGGTGAATCCGTACTTTTTCGCCAATTCCCCGGCCGGGGCCGACTCACCGAAGTGGTTCAGCCCGATGGCCAGGCCGTCGCAGCCCAAGTATTTGAACCAGCAGTCCGTGCGCCCGGCCTCCACTGAGGCGCGTTTGCCCACGGACGGCGGCAGCACGGACTTCCTGTACTCCGCGCTTTGTTCATCGAACAGGGCCTGGCAGACCATGTTCACCACCCGGATATTGCGGCCGGGCAGGAGCTTCACGGCCTCCAGGGCCAGGGAGACCTCCGAGCCCGAGGCCAGGAGCAGCAGTTCGGGTTCGCCCTCGCAGTCGGCCAGCACGTAGCCGCCCCGGCGCGCGCCGTCCTTCACCGCCGGGTAGACGGCCGGGTCGAGCACGGGCAGGCCCTGGCGGGTCAGGAACAGGCAGGAGGGCCGCTTCTCCTCGCGCAAGGCCAGCTCCAGGCAGAGCGCGGTCTCGCCCGCGTCGGCCGGGCGGAAGTCCAGCACGTCCGGGATGAGCCGCAGCGAAGCCACATGCTCCACGGGCTGGTGCGTGGGGCCGTCCTCGCCCAGGTGGAAGGAGTCGTGGGTGAAGACGTAGAGCACCGGCAGCTTCTGCAGGGCCGACATGCGGATCGCGTTGCGGCAGTAGTCCGAGAAGGTCAGGAACGTGGCCCCGAAGGGGATCGGCCCGCCGTGCAGGGCCATGCCGTTGAGAATGGCGGCCATGGGGAACTCGCGCACGCCGAAGGACATCGAACGCTTGTCCAGGCCGTCCTCGCCGAACACGCCGAAGGCCGCCCGGAACTTGGCGGTCTGGTTCGAGGGGTCCAGGTCGGCCGAACCGCCCATGAGGAAGGGCAGCCTGGGCGCGATGTGGTCCAGGCACTTGCCCCAGGCCTGGCGGGTGGCCAGCTTGGCCCCGGGCTCGAAGCCGGGCCAGTCCAGGGCCAGGTCCGCGCGCGGGCTCGTGGCCGCCTTCCAGAGCGCGGCGAAGTCCGCGTCGTCGGCCAGGCGGGCCTTGAGATTCCCGCGCCAGAGCCGGGCGTTCTCGCGCAGACCGTCGAAGCGGGCCCGGAAGTGGGCCGCCACGTCGGCGGGCACGTGGAAGGTCTCGTTCTCGGGCAGGCCCATCTTTTTCTTGGTGGCCGCGATCTCCTCCGGCGGCAGGGGCTCGCCGTGGGTGCCGTGGTCGCCCTCGCGGGTGGCCGCGCCCTTGGCCATGACCGTGTGCCCGATGATGAGCGTGGGCCGGGAGGTCTCCAGGCGGGCGTTCTGGAGGGCCGTGCGGATGGCCTCGCGGTCGTGGCCGTCCACCTCGATGACCTGCCAGCAGAAGGCCTCGAAGGCCTTTCTGTAGTCGCAGCAGTCCGCGCGCCTGGTGGGGCCGGCCAGCTGGATCTTGTTGGAGTCGTAGAACACCACGAGCTTGCCCAGGCCCCAGAGCCCGGCCAGGGAGGCCGCGCCCAGGGCGATGGGCTCCTGCAGGTCGCCGTCCGAGGCCAGGACGTAGGTGAAGTGGTCCACCACGTCCGCGCCCAGGGTGGCGGCCAGATGGGCTTCGGCCGCGGCCAGGCCCACGGACATGGCGAAGCCCTGGCCCAGGGGGCCGGTGGTGGCCTCCACGCCCGGGGTCAGGTCGCGCTCGGGGTGGCCCGGGGTCAGGCTGCCCAGCTGGCGGAAGGCCTTGAGGTCGTCCATGCCGATGCGCCCGGTGAGCTGAAGCAGGGCATAGAGCAGGGCCGACTCGTGCCCGGCCGAGAGCACGAAGCGGTCGCGGTTGAACCAGCGCGCGTCGTCCGGGTCCGTGTTCAAAAACTCGCTGAACAGGACGTAGGCGAAATCGGCCGAGGACATGGCCCCGCCGGGATGGCCGGAATTGGCCGCCCGGACCGTGTCCATGATCAGCCCGCGGATGACGTTGACGCATTTCTGGTCGAGATTTCCGTTGCCCATGCTCGTCTCCGGTCAAACGTGCTCGATGAGGTCCAGACGGCGCTGGTGCCGCTCACCGGCGAAATTCGTGCCCAGGAAAACCTGGACCATGCTCCAGGCCAGGCCCTGGCCCACCACCCTCTCGCCCAGGCAGAGGATGTTGGCGTCGTTGTGCTCGCGGGCCATGCGGGCCATGAATTCGTTGGTGCACAACGCCGCGCGGACGCCGTGGAAGCGGTTGGCCGCGATTGCCATGCCCAGGCCCGTGCCGCAGATGAGGATGCCCAGGCAGCCGCCTTCCAGCACCCGCCGGGCCGCCTTCTGGGCGAAGGGCGGATAGTCGCAGCTCTCGGTGCAATCCGGACCCAGGTCCTCCACGGCGTAGCCGGCCGCGGCCAGCTTGGCCTTGAGAAAGGTCTTGAGCGTGAAGCCGCCGTGATCCGAGGCCAGGACGATGGTCTGCATGGTGTCCCCCGCTTTCATTGCCCGCCGGTCCTGGCCCGCTGCCGGGCCTCCCGCCGCTCTCCGATCTCGCGCCGCACGCGCCCGGCCTCCTCGGCCAGGAACGCGGCCTGCACGCGGCAGAGTTGGTCCTCGGCCGCGTCGCCTTGGCCCTGGGCCAGCCTGCCCAGGCAGGCATATTCTTCGGCCAGCCGTTTTTCAAGACGCCGGATTTCCAGGCGCCGCGCCGCCGTGCCCAGGGCGAAGGCCACTTCCCCGGCCAGCAGGAGCAGGCCCTCGCGGAACACGGACAGGGGGCCGTCGCTCACGGCTTGGCCCCGGCGGGATTCTCGCCGTCCATCTCCAGCACGTGCGGGGCCTCCTCGCGGTCCAGACGGCGCACCTCGGTGCCGTCCGGCAGGGCCAGGTCCAGGGACTGCGCGGGCCAGGGCTCGAGCTTAAGCTCTCGGGACTTGATGCGCAAGACGCCGTTCTCGCCGTCCGGCAGGTCCACGGTGAGCATGTTGCACGGGCGCTGCCCGTTGTCCCCGTAGCTGCCGAAGGTGATGGTCCAGGTCTCGCCCTCGCGCTTGACGCCGTCCTCGCGCGGCGGCCGGTGCAGGGGGCCGGTCATGGCCACGGGATTGCCCATGTAGTCCAGGGTCAGGCTCGTGACCCGGCCTTTGGAGAAGGCGTACTGGAAGCCCGTGCTGTTCACGGGCCGCACTTCGCCGTGCACGCCCGAGACCAGGGTGCTGAAGTCCCCGGCCACGAGCCGGGCCAGGTCGGCCAGGGAGAACGGGAAGGGCAGGCCCAGGCGCTGGGCGCCGAGCACCGGATCCCAGTGCTTGTAGGCCGTGCGGCGGTCCGGGTAGAAGGCCAGGAGCCCCTCGCCCGACTCGCGGATGAAGGCCAGGCTGGTGCCCACCCCGGCCTGCACGTCCAGGCGCAGCGGCCCGCCCTGGTCGCCGAAGAAGAGCATGACCGTGCGGTTGGTCTTGGAGCGGGGCGCGGGCGAGGTGTAGGTGAAACTGCCGCGCATGAGCAGGGCCGGGGGCGGCTTCAGACCCAGCCGCTTGGCGCGGAACTCCTGCCAGGCCCAGGCCGCGGGGTCCGTGTCAGGGTCCAGGATGGGCTTGGGCGTGCAGCCCGCCAGGAGCGCGGCCAGCAGGGCCGCGCAGAGAAGCGTCGCGAATCTCATAGGCCGCGCAGCTTTTCCTGGATCAGGTCGGGATCCTTGTGCTTCTTCTGGAGGGCCTTGGCGTAGGCCTTGCGGGCCTCGGCGGCCCGGCCCGTGGCCTTGGCGATGTCGCCGTAGTGGTGCCAGAGCTCGGGGTCGTCGGGCACCAGGCCCACGGCCCGGCGGATCTGGGTCCAGGCGTCGCCCAGGCGGCCCATGCGGAAATAGACCCAGGCCAGGGAGTCGATCATGTAGCCGTTGTCCGGCTCCTGGCGCAAAGCCCCCTGCACCAGCACCAGGGCGCGGTCCAGGTCGCGGTTCTCGTCGGCTAAAGTATAGCCCAGATAGTTCAGGGCCTCGGCATGCTCCGGATTCCTGGCGATGGCCTGTTCCATGGCCGAGAGCGCCCCGGGCTCGTCGCCCACCTCGCGCAGCAACAGCCCGTAGCGGTAGTGCAGGTCCGCGTCCCCGGGCACGTGCTGCAGGCCCTGCTCCATGACCTGGCGGGCCTTGTCCGTCTCCCTGGCCTCGGCCAAAAGCCCGGCCTGCAGGATGTAGAAGCGGGACAGCCCGGGATAGCGGCGCACGCCTTCGGCCGCGGCCTCCAGGGCCTCGCTGTTGCGCTTGAGCGCGGCCAGGAGCTGGATGCGGAACTGGAGGGCCTGTGGATAGCCCGGGTCCGAGTCGGTGATGTTGTCCAGGATCGCGAGGGCCTGGGCCGGGTCGTTCTTGCCCTCGAAGGCGATCATGGCCTGATAAAGATAAAACTCCGCGGTCACCGGCCCGTTCTCGGCCAGAAGCTCCAGCAAGGCCGAGGCCTGCGCGGGAAAGCCCTCGCGCAGGAAGGCCTCGGCGGCCTCCAGCAGGGCCCCGCGCTCGCGCGAGCCCTCGCGGATCAGGGCCAGGGCCTTGTCCGGCCGGTTCAACTTGAGGTTCAGGGTGGCCAGGCGCAGGCGCACCTCGCCGCGGGTCTCGTCGATGGCCAGGAGCCGGGTGTAGGTCTTCTCGGCCGACACGTAGTCCTTGAGCATCTCGTACTGGTAGGCGGTGAGGCCCAGGGCGTCGATGTCCTCGGGGTCGTCGGCCAGGATGCGGCGCAGGGTGCGCAGGGCCTGGCGGTGCTGGCCCAGGCCGGACTCGGCCTGGGCGCGCAGGAACAGGACGTCGGCGTCCAGGCTCCCGGCGGACAGGGGCTTCAGGGCGTCCAGGGCGCGGGCGTACTCGTGCAGGTCCACCAGGACCTGGGCGTATTGGACGCGGGCCTGGTCGTCCTTGGGAAAGCGGGCCACGTAGGCGTCGAAGACCCCGGCCGCGCGGTCGGACTGGCCCTCCATGAGCAGGGCGTTGGCCAGGTAGAGGTTCAGCGCGCGGTCGTCCGGAAAGCGCTGCACGCCCTCCTCGAGGATGGCGCGGGCCGTGCCGATCTGCTCGTTGTTCCAGTACAGGTTGGCCTTGTCCAGGTAGAGCTCGGGCGCGGGCTGAAGCTCGATGACCTTGTTCAGGGCCTCCACCGCGGTCTTCTGGTAGCCCAGGGCCTCGGCCAGGGTCTCCTGGTTCAGGGGCTGGGTGCGGGTCAGGCGCTGGAGGCGCAGGATCTGGTCCTGGTAGATGAGGTAGTAATACTGCACCCGGCCCTCGGGCGAGAGCGCCGGACCCTGCGCGGACCGGGCCTGGGGGGCGCGGTGCGCGGCGCAGCCGGAGAGCAGGAGCAGGGCGGCCAGGACGGCCGGGACCAGCAGGCGGACGGCGGTTCTCATTTCCCCTCCTGGGGTTCGCGGCCGGTGAGCCGGCGGCCCGCGGCGGACAGCTCGCGCAGCCTGGCCAGCAGTTCACGGCCCAGGAACAGGCCCTGCTCGATCATCTGCGGCCCGTACTTGCGGCCAGAGCGGGTGCGGAAGGTCCCGGCCACGGCCTCCACCCGGGCCAGGCCCTCGGGGAAGCGGTCCGTGATCTCCTGCAGGGACCACTCCTCGTAGTCGCAGATCTCCCAGAGGGTGGTCACGAAATTGTCCGGCCCCCAGCGGAACTTGTCCGCGTCGTGCAGGGCCCCGGCCAGAAGCCGGGCCCGGGGCTCCTCGGGCAGGCTCTGGCCCGGCCGGAAGGCCTCGTGCAGGGCGATGGCCTGGACCGTGATCCCCCGGTCGTGGTCCGAAAGGGGGTAGTCCTTGAGAATCATGCGGGCCAGGTCCGCTCCCTTTTCGGCGTGGTGCGGCTCCAGGCGGCAGGTGTCGTGCAGGAGCCCGGCGAACTGGGCCAGGAGCCCCAGGTGGCGGCAGTCCTCGGGCGGCAGGGCCGTGCCCTCCACCAGGACCAGGGCGCAGGCCTCCTGGGCCACTTTCTTGGAATGCTCCACCCCGTGGCCGAAATCGTCGTAGAGGAAGGGCAGGCAGTCCTCCTGCAAACGCAGGAGGAGCGGATGGTCGAAGAACATGTCCCAGGCGAACTGGAGCTCCACGGCGCAGTCCATGTAGAAGGCCGGGATGGGCTGCAGGGAGGCCATGCGGCGGGCCTGGCGGCGGAGGTCTTTGAGCGTCTCAATCACGGGGGTTGATCCAGTCCTTGGAGAATCCTTCCACCCTGCCCTCCAGGTGCTCGCGGATCTTGTCCAGGAGCCGGGCCTCGATCTGGCGCACGCGTTCGCGGGTGACCCCGAAGCGCTGCCCGATTTCGCGCAGGGTCACGGGCTCGTCCGAAAGCAGGCGTTCGTTCAAGATGGCCCGCTCCTTGTCCGAAAGCTTGGGCTCGATGCTCTTCAGGTTCTTGAGCAGCAGGCTTGAGATCTGGTCGTTGACCAGGGTCTCCTCCACCCCCGGGGTGAGCGAGGGCAGGAGGTCCAGGCGGGTGGTGTCCGAGTCGTCGCCCAGGGGCAGGTCCAGGGACATGTCGTTGCGCGACAGGCGCTGGTCCATCTCGTCGATCTCGGACGCGCTCACGTTCAGGCTCTCGGACAGTGCCTGGGTGGTGGGGTCGAAGCCCATGGACTGGAGCCGCTGGCGCTCCTTGTTCAAATTATAGAACAGCTTGCGCTGGGCCTGGGTGGTCCCGATCTTGACCATGCGCCAGTTGTCCATGATGTACTTGAGAATGTAGGCCTTGATCCAGAAGGCAGCGTAATAGCTGAACTTGATGCCCTTTTCCGGGTCGAACTTGCGCACCGCCTTCATGAGCCCCACGTTGCCCTCCTGGATCAGGTCGAGCACGTTCTGCATCCAGCGGCGCTGGAAGTCCATGGCGATCTTCACCACCAGGCGCAGGTGCGAGGAAACCAGGCGAAAGGCCGCGTCCTGGTCGTTGCCCTCGCGCACGCGGCGGGCCAGCTCGAACTCCTCCTCCGGGGCCAGGAGCGGGAAGCGGGAAATCTCGCGCAGGTAGAGCTGAAGCGGATCGCGGGCCACCACCTCGCCGCGCGGGGGCACGGCCAGGGAAAAGGCCTCCGGACCCGGGGCCTCCTCGGAGAGGTCCAGCTCCTCGGGACCGGGCTCGGCGGGCTCGTCCCCGGAAGACTCTTCGGCTTCCGGCTCGAGATATTCCAAGTCCGGCGCGGTGGCCTGCTTTTCGGACTTCATGGTGTCGGGCGACGGATCGGGCGGGTGGGCCGCGGGCGGCCGCCTTCGGGTCATAGGTTCACGCAAGGGGCTCACGATACAGCTTCTCGTTGTCCTTTTCAATGCTTTTCGGTACAGGGGCTTTGCCCGGTCCTGACACCATAGCATCTCCGGGCGTGGCCACAACCCTTGGGAGCTTTTTCCCAAGCCAGACGCACAAAGGAGCCCGCAGTGCCCGACTTCCGCGCCGCCCTGCACGAGGGCCGCATCCTCCTCTTCGACGGCGGCTACGGCACCCTGCTCCAGTCCCGGGGCCTGCCCCCGGGCCTGTCCCCGGAACTCTGGGGCCTCTCGGCCCCGGAGGTGGTCTCCGGGGTGCACCGCGAGTACGTGGCGGCCGGAGCCCGCGTGCTCACCACCAACACCTTCGGCGGCACGCGCTTCAAGCTGGCCGGGGCCGCAGACCCCCGCGCCCTGAACCGCCACATGGCCGGCCTGGCCCGCGCCGCGGCCGGGGACGCGGCCTTCGTGGCCGGGTCCGTGGGGCCCAGCGGCCACTTCATCCAGCCCCTGGGCGAGGTCTCCTTCCGCGACATGGTGGCGGCCTTCCGCGAGCAGATCCAGGGCCTGGCCGAGGGCGGGGCCGACCTCATCCTGGGCGAGACCCATTTCGACCTGGCCGAGGCCCGGGCCGTGGTCATCGCGGCCCGCGAGGCCTGCGACCTGCCCGTGGCCCTGACCATGACCTTCGAGGGCGCGGCCACCCTCACCGGCTCGGACCCCCTGGTCTGCGTGGACGCGCTCCAGAACATGGGCATCGACCTGCTGGGCACCAACTGCTCGGCCGGTCCCGCGCAGATGGAGGCCACGGTGCGGGCCATGCTGCCCCGGCTCTCGGCGCCGCTGCTGGTGCAGCCCAACGCGGGCCTGCCCGAGCTGGAGAACGGGAAAACCGTGTTCCGCCTGGGCCCTGAGGAGTTCGCCGAGCTGACTGCGCGTCTGGCCGACCTGGGGGCCAAGGCCCTGGGCGGCTGCTGCGGCACCACGCCCGCGCACATCCGGGCCCTGGCCGCCCGGCTGGAAGGCCGCGCATGGTCCCTGCCCCGGGTCCCGGACGCGCCCTGGGTCACGCTCACCTCGCGTTCCCAAAGCGCGCTCCTGGGCAACGGCCGCCCCTGCGCGGTCATCGGCGAGCGCATCAACCCCACGGGCAAGAAGATCCTCACCGCCGAACTCCAGGCCGGACGCCTGGACGAGGCCCTGCGCCTGGGCCAGGAGCAGGCCGAGGCCGGGGCCGCCATCCTGGACGTGAACGTGGGCGCGCCCCTGGTGCGCGAGGCCGAGCTGCTGCCCGCCCTGGTGCAGGCCCTTTCGGCCCGGCTGCCCCTGCCCCTGTGCCTGGACTCCTCGGACCCCGCGGCCGTGGAGGAGGCGCTCTGGGCCTGCCCGGGCTCGCCCCTGGTCAACTCCATCAGCGGAGAGCCGGGCCGCATGGAGCGGCTGGGGCCGCTCTGCAGGAAGTTCGGCGCGCCCTTCATCCTCCTGCCCCTGGAGGGCAGGAAGCTGCCGGTGACGGCGGCCGAGCGCATCGCGGTCATCGAGAAGCTCCTGGCCCAGGCCTACGCCCTGGGCATTCCTAAGCGGCTCGTCATGGTGGACGCCCTGGCCCTCACCGTGTCCTCCAAGCCCGAGGCCGCCAGACACTGCCTGGCCGTGATCGAGCACTGCGCCAAGGTGCTGGAGCTGCCCACCACCATGGGCCTGTCCAACATCTCCTTCGGCCTGCCCGCGCGCGAGCTGCTCAACTCCACCTTCCTGGCCATGTCCGCGGCGGCCGGCCTCTCCTCCTGCATCGCCAACCCGTCCTCGGCCCGGCTGCGCGAGTCCCTGGGCGCGGCCGAGGTGCTCCTCAACCGCGATCCCCAGGCCGGACGCTTCATCCAGGCCTTTTCCGGCTGGACTCCGGCGGCCCCGTCCGCTCCGGCGGCCGCAACCCCCGCGGCCGCAACCCCCGCGGCCGCAGCCCCGCAGTCCGCGCCCGCCACCCCCCTGGAGGCCCTGCGCCGGGCCGTGGTCAGCGGCGACCGCGATGGCGTGGGCGCGCTCTGCAAGGCCGCCCTGGAGCAGGGCTTTTCCGCCCTGTCCCAGATGAACGAGGGCCTCATCCCGGGCATCATGGACGTGGGCGAACGCTACGAGCGCAAGGAGTACTTCCTGCCGCAGCTCCTGCGCTCGGCCGAGACCATGCAGGCCGCCTTCGGCCTGCTCAAGCCCCTGCTGGAGGAGGACGGCGGCACGTCCGGCCCGTTGGTGGTCATGGCCACGGTGGAGGGCGACATCCACGACATCGGCAAGAACATCGTCTGCCTCATGCTCAAGAACCACGGCTTCGAGGTCCTGGACCTGGGCAAGGACGTGCCCGCCGCGCGCATCGTGGACGAGGCCCAGGCCAAGGGCGCCAGGCTCATCGGGCTTTCGGCGCTCATGACCACGACCATGGTGCGCATGGAGGACACGGTGCGCCTTCTGGCCGAACGCGGCCTGGACATTCCGGTGATGATCGGCGGGGCCGTGGTCACCGAGCCCTTTGCCCAGGCCATCGGCGCGGCGGGGCATTCCACGGACGCGGTCTCGGCCGTGCGCCTGGCCAAGCAGCTCACCGGCCTGGTGCAGTAGCGCAAGCTTCCCCTTGCCCGGGGAATCTGCTAGGAAGCCCGGTTATGACACACGCAGCACGCCTGTTCTCCGGCCCGGCCGGACGGCGCCTGTTCCTGGCGCTGCTCCTGGCCGTGGTGGTGCTTTTCCCGGCGGCCTGCGGCGGCTCCGAGCCGCCCAAGAAGGCCCAGTCCCAGGCCGCCTTCGCCCCCCTGGACGCCAAGGGGGTCGAGGCCCTCAAGGCGGAGACCAGGGGCAGGGTCCTGCTCCTCTGTTTCTGGACCACCTGGTGCCCGTCCTGCCGCCAGGAGATGGGCGAGCTGGCCAAGATCCGCTCGGCCTACAAGCCCGAGGACCTGCGTGTGGTGGCCGTGTCCCTGGACGAGAACGTGGGGGCGCTCAAGAGCTTCTTCCAGTCGGAGCCGCCCGTGGAGGTCTTCTTCGGCGGCGCGGCCCTGGGCGGGGCCTACGGCATCGATGCCATTCCCCACCTCATGATCTTCGGCCGCGACGGCCGGCAGGCCTTCAACAAGCCCGGGGCCTATCCCTTCGCCATGCTCGACGGGATCATCGCGGGGCTGGCCAAGGAATGAGCGCGCCGCTGCTGCGCAAGGCCCGCATCCAGGACGTGAAGGCCATCCACGGCCTGCTCCTGCGGCCCGGGGAGGGCGACGGCTTGGTGCTGCCGCGCTCCTTCAACCAGCTCTATTCGCACCTGCGGGACTTCTTCGTGGCCGCGGACCGGGAAACGGACGAGGTGCTCGGCTGCTGCGCCCTGTCCATCTGCTGGGACGACCTGGCCGAGGTCCGCTCGCTCATGGTGCGCCGCGACCACCGCGGCCAGGGCCTGGGCCGGCTCCTGGTGGACGCCTGCCTGTCCGAGGCCGTGACGCTCGGCATCTTCCGGGTCTTCGTGCTCACCAACCAGGAGGCCTTCTTCCGGAAGATGGGCTTTGCCGAGGCGGCCAAGGACGCCCTGCCCCAGAAGGTCTGGGCCGACTGCGTGAACTGCCCGCATTTTCCGGACTGCGACGAAACGCCCATGATCCTGGAGCTCTAGCATGGCCCACCAGCTCAACCTGCTCGTGCCCGCCGCCACCATCGCGGCCCGTGTGGCCGAGTTGGGCCGCGAGGTTTCCGCCGCCTACGGCCGGGAACCCCTGGTCTGCGTCTGCGTGCTCAAGGGCGCGTTCCTCTTTTTCGCCGACCTGCTGCGCCACGTGAAGACCGGCCCGGAAATCGACTTCATCCGCCTGGCCAGCTACGGCGCGGGCACCTCCTCCAGCGGCAACCTCGTGTTCTCCAAGGATCTGGAGGTGAGCATCGAGGACAAGCACGTGCTCATCGTGGAGGACATCGTGGATTCCGGCCGCTCGGTGGAGTTCCTGGCCCACGTTTTCGAGCGGCGCAATCCCAGGAGTTTGAAAATTTGCGCGCTCGTTGATAAACAGGAGCGCAGGGTAACGGACACGCCGATCGCCTTCACCGGGTTCAACCTCACCGGCAAGGGCTTTCTGGTCGGTTACGGCATGGATTACGCGGAGCGCTACCGCGAGCTGGACGCCATCTACGAGCTGATCCGCAAAGGTTGAAAACGAGCGAGGCCGCCAATGATCATCGCCTGCCCCAACTGCAAGACCAAGTACAACCTCCCGGACAGCAAGATTCCGGCCGGCGGGGCCAAGGTCAAATGCTCCAAGTGCGCCCACGTGTTCAAGGCCGCGCCGCCCCGCACGGAGCCCGAGGACCAGGCCCTGGACCTGCTGGAGAACCCCGCGGCCAAGGCGCCCCAGGGGTCGTCCCAGGCCTTTGAGGAGGCCTTTGACGAGGCCGTGGGCCAGGCCAAGCCCGCGCCCAAGCCCGCGCCGAAACCAACTCCCAGGCCCAAGCCCGCGCCCGCGCCGGAACCCGAGCCCGAAGAAGAGCCTTTCGAGGAAGAGGCCCCGGCCGAGGAGGAGTCCTTCGGGGAGCAGGCTCCGGCCGAAGACGAGGCTCCGGCCGAGGAGGAGATCCCGGACGAGGAGGACGAGGGCCCGGGCCTGGACATGGACCTGGGCGCCAGCCCCGCCAGGGAGAAAATGAGGAAGAAACCCCCCGTGGTGGCCCTGCTCCTGGTGGTCCTGCTGCTGATTCTGGTCTATGGGGCCTATCTGCTCCAGCCCGTGCTGCCCTTCAAGCTGCCCGCCCTGCCCTTCTCCCTGCCCGGGGTCAAGGCCCCGGTGGCGGCCGAGAAGGCCGCCGAATCCCCGGCCAACCGGGTCAAGAAGATCGCCCTGCTCAACGTGCGCCAGTACGTGGCCCCCAACGAGAAGGCCGGGCCCATCTTCGTCATCGAGGGCAAGGCCATGAACACCTTCGACACGCCCAAGGAGCGCATCCGGGTGGAGGGCGCGCTCTACGACGAGCACGGCAACGTCCTGGCCTCCAAGCAGATCCTCTGCGGCAACACGCTCTCGCACCTCCAGCTCCAGGTGCAGACCGAGGAGGAGATCAACGCCGGCCTGGCCTCGGAGGTGGGCGTGCTCTCCAACAACACCTTCCTCAAGCCGGGCATGGACACGCCGTTCATGATCGTGTTCTTCAACCCGCCCAAGAACGTGAAGGAGTTCGGGGTCAAGGTCGTGGACGCCCTGGACCCGGCCCAGTAAACGCGAGCCTTGCCAGGGGCCGTCCGGAAACGCCGGGCGGCCCTTTTTCGTTCAGGCCCGGAGGCCCATGAAAACCAAGGAAACCTTCCGCTGTTCCGCCTGCGGCGGCCAGACCCCGCGCTGGCAGGGCCAGTGCCCGGCCTGCGGGGAGTGGAACACGCTGGCGGCCGTGACCGTGGCGGCCAAACCCGGCAAGGGCAAGTCCGTCTCGGCCTCCTCGGCCGCGCCCCGGCCCCTGCACGAGGCCCAGGCCCTGGACCTGGAGGCCCGGGGCACGGGCTTCGCGGCCTTGGACGCCGTGCTCGGCAAGGGGCTGACCCCGGGCGGGGCCGTGCTCCTGGGCGGCGAGCCGGGCATCGGCAAGTCCACCCTGCTCCTCCAGCTGGCGGGCCGCCAGGCCGCCCTGGGCCGCACCGCGGTCTATCTCTCGGGCGAGGAAAGCCTGCCCCAGCTCAAGTCCCGGGCCGAGCGCCTGGGCCTGCTGGCTCCCGGCCTGCTGGCCCTGGCCAGCACCAGCGCCGACGACGCCCTGGCCGTGCTGGGCGGCCCGGAGCCGCCGGACCTGCTCATCGTGGACTCGGTGCAGACCCTGGCCTCGTCCCAGGCCGAGGGCATCCCGGGCAGCGTGTCCCAGGTGCGGGCCGTGTCCGGCGAGCTGGTGGAGGCGGTGAAGCGCACGCCCGCCACGCTCTTCCTGGTGGGCCACGTGACCAAGGACGGCCAGATCGCCGGCCCCAAGCTCCTGGAGCACATGGTGGACACGGTGCTCTACCTGGAGGGCGACCGCCAGCTCCAGGCCCGGCTCCTGCGCGTGCTCAAGAACCGCTTCGGCCCCAGCGACGAGCTGGTGGTCTTCACCATGCGCGAGCAGGGCCTGGAGATCGTGGACGACCCCTCCACCTTCTTCCTCTCGGCCCGCGACGCCTCCCTGCCCGGCACGGCCGTGGCCCTGGCCGTGGACGGCCAGCGGCCCTTCGCCGTGGAGATCCAGGCCCTGGCCGCCAAGACCTACCTGGCCATCCCCCGGCGCACGGCCCTGGGCTTCGACACGAACCGGCTCAACCTGCTCCTGGCGGTCATGGAAAAGCGGCTCAAGCTCAACCTGGCCCAGTTCGACCTCTACGCCAAGACCGGCGGCGGCCTGGCCCTGCGCGACCCCGGCCTGGATCTGGCCGTGGTGGCCGCCGTCCTCTCCTCGTTCTACGACCGGCCCCTGCCCGAAAACGCGGTGTTCTGGGGCGAGGTGGACCTGAACGGCCAGATCCGGCCCGCGCCGGGCCACGAGGTGCGCCTGCGCCAGGCCAAACGCCTGGGCTACCAGGCCGTGCACGCGGACAACTGCAAGACCCTCCAGGACATGCAGCGCAGGCTCTTCGGCAACGCCTGACGGGGGCGGCTCATGGGGTTCGAAACAGTCATCCCGGCAAAGATCACGCGCCCCAGCCTTGCGGACGTGGCGCGGCAGCTGGGCTCGCTCCTGCTCCGGTACTCCTGGTAGCGGGCCGCCCTAGCAGTCCACCATGGTCACGCCCAGTCCGGCGGTACCCATCTCCTTGAACGGCTGCGGCAGGGCCTTGCCGGTCTCCAGCATGGCCGCCACCACGCGGTCCAGGTCCTCCCAGTGCTGCCCGGGCTTTTCGCTCCCGGCCAGGAGCGCGGCGTTGTAGGCCTTGAGCGCGCCGAAGGCGTTGCGCTCGATGCAGGGGATGAGCACGAATCCGCCCACCGGATCGCAGGACATGCCCAGGTGGTGCTCCAGGGCCATGGTGGCGGCCAGCTCGATGCCCTCCGGCCCCTGGCCCATGACGCAGGCCGTCATGGCCGCGGCCATGGCCGAGGCCACGCCGATCTCGCCCTGGCAGCCCACCTCGGCCCCGGCCACGCTGGCGTTGGTCTTGCAGATGAGCCCCACGGCACCGGCGGCCAGCAGGCCCTGGCGCATGGCCTGTTGCGACGCCTTCCGCTCGCGCAGGAGCAGGTGGACCAGGGCGGGCATGGTGCCTGCCGAGCCCAGGGTGGGCGCGGTGACCGCCAGCCGTCCGGCGGCGTTGCCCTCGGACACGGCCAGGGCGTAGCTGCTGATGCGCTGCATGAGGGCCCCGCCCGGGTCCAGCCGCCGGGCCTGCTCGAAGACCCGGCGGGCCTTGCGGTAGAACGGGAAGGGGCCGGGCAGCAGGCCCTCCTCCTTGAGCCCCAGGTCCACGCCCGCGCTCATGGTGTGCAGCACCAGGTCCAGGTGGGCGTTCACCGCGGCCTCGTCCTTGCCCAGCACGGCCATCTCGTTTTCCAGCATGATCTGCGGAATGCCCTTGCCCGCGGCCTCGGCCGCGCGGCGCAGCCCGGTCATGCCCGCGAAGCGGTGCACGGGCTCTCCGCGCGCCTCCTCGGGCTGGCCCTTCCAGAGGAAGAAGCCGCCGCCGGGCGAGTAGTACTGGCGCTCGAACACGGGCGCGCCCTGGGCGTCCAGGAGGCGCATGACCAGGGTGTTGTTGTAGGGATAGGAGTGCTCCACCTGGTCCCAGACCAGGACGTCCCGGCTCACGGCAAAGGTGCGGCCCCTGATGACCGTGCTGAAGCGGCCCTGGGGGTCGTCCAGGCGGTCCATGACCTTGGGGTCGCAGGTCTCGGGCTCCTGGCCCAGGAGCCCGGCCAGGATGGCGCGGTCCGTGCGGTGGCCCTTGCCCGTGGCGCTCAGGCTGCCGAAGAGGCGGGCCTCGAAGCGCGCGGCCCGGTCCAGGTCCGCGTCGGGCAGGGCGGCCACGGCCTTGCGGAAGTTGTTGGCGATGCGCAGGGGGGCCAGGGTGTGCGAGCTGGAGGGGCCCGGCCCCACCTTGAACAGGTCCTGCACCGGGATGCGGATGACCCCGCTGGGCGGGACAAAGCAGCGGCCCGGGCCGCCGCCGGGAAAGTCCTTGCCCGGAATGCCCCGGGCCAGGGCCGGGCCTGCGGCGCAGGTCAGGCCGAGGCCCACGGAGGACACGGCGGCCAGCTTGAGAAACGCGCGGCGATCCATGGGACCCTCCTGCTGACGGAACAGGTTTTCCAAGGATTACCGCAAGGTCCGCACTGCCGCAAGCCGGAGCCCCGGCCGTGGCGCGCCACGCGGTTTTGCGCTACACCGCGCTAGGGAGGAGACGATGATCACGGCGACGGACGTGCTGCAGGAAGCCCGCGGCCTGGGCCTGGCCCCCACGGAGGAACAGGCCGAAAAGCTGGCCGCCTACCTGGACCTGCTGGAGACCTGGAACCGCTCCACCAACCTGGTGGGGCCGCGCGGCTGGCGCGAGATGTTCGCCACCCTGGTGCTGGACAGCTTCCACCTGGCCGGGTTCCTGGAGCGGCTCTCCCTGCCGGAAGCCCCCCTGTGCCTGGACCTGGGCGCGGGCGCGGGCCTGCCCGGCATCCCCCTGCGCGTGCTCTGGCAGCGCGGGGACTACCACCTGGTGGAGGTGCGCGAGAAGCGCGTGTCCTTCCTGCGGATCTGCCTGGGCACGCTCAAGCTGCCCCGGACCTTCGCCTTTGCGGGCCGGGCCCAGGACGCGGGCCGGAAGCTCGGAGCAGCCGACCTCGTGCTGAGCCGGGCCTTCCTGCCCTGGCCCGAACTCCTGCCCCTGGCCCGGCCCATGCTCGCGCCAAACGGCAGGCTGGCCGTCCTGGCCAACGAGCCCCCGCCCGCGCTGCCGCAGGGCTGGCGGCTGTGCGCCGAACAGGCCTACGAGGCGGCCGGCAAGCCGCGCTACTTCTGGGGGCTGGAGCCCGCGAGCATCTCCATGTAGCCGTCGCGGAAGATGAGCTTGGTGGCCAGGGCGTCGGCCTTTTCGGCCACGTCCATGAACTTCTCCAGGAACTCCAGGATGAGCTGGCGCTTGTCCTCGTCGCCGTTCTCGAACTCGAACGCCAGGTCCCCGGAATCCATGAATTCTTCGATCTTGGCCAGAAAGTCGAGGTCGAGCAGCATAGTCCGTCCTAGTCGTGGTGGTAGGGGATGCCCTTGAGGATGGCGGCGGCGCGATAGACCTGCTCCAGCAGCACCACCCGGGCCAGTTCATGGGGCAGGGTCAGCCTGCCCAGACTCCAGACGAAACGGGCCCGGCCGCGCACGGCCTCGTTGAGCCCGAAGGCTCCGCCCACCACGAAGCAGGGGCGGGTGTTGGGATCCTCGGTCCAGGACCGCAGCTTGTCGGCCAGCTGACGCGAGGCCAGCTCCTGGCCGCGCTCGTCCAGGCAGACCACGAAATCCTTGGGCCCCATGGCCTCCAGCAGGGCCCGGCACTCGCGCTCGGACTTCTCTGCGGGCGGCAGCTTGCCGGGGGCGTCGCGCACCGCTGTCTCCTCGAAGGGCAGCAGGGGCTTGAGCCGGGCCTGGTAGTGGGCGGCCGCGTCGCGGAAAAAGGCCTCCTTGAGCTTGCCCACCCAGAGGAAACGCACGGCCCGGGGCATCAGGCGGCCGTGAGCAGCCGGGCCGAAAGCCGCCCGTCCTCGTAGTCCAGACGCGCGTAGCCGCCGTTGGCCAGCATGCCGGGATTGATGACCAGGGTCCTGCCCAGGCGGTCCTCGGCGCGGGATTCATGGATGTGGCCCGTGAGGCAGACCTCGGGCTGGGCCTGCTCCAGGAAGCGGCGCACCGCGGCGCTGCCCACGGACGCGCCCGAGCCGATGCGGTCCACGGCCGTGTTCAGGGGCGGGGTGTGGATCACGGCGACGAGATGCGCGAAGCCCGAGGCCCTGGCGTGGGTCTCGGCCAGCCAGCGGCCGATCTGCTCGTCGCTGGCCTCGCTGGGCGTGCTGAAGGGCGTGGGCGTGGACCAGCCCACCCCCATGAGCCCCAGGCCCGGGGCCAGCTCGCGGGTCTCCAGGTGGATGTTCAGGCCCTCTGCGGCCAGAAAGTCGTGCACCGCGGCCTGGTCCATGTTGCCGATCTGGGCCAGCACGCGGGGATTGTAGGCGCGCACCGCGTCGATGACCGTGCGGGCCTGGGCCTCGCCGCCGCGGTTGGTGAGGTCGCCGCTGACGATGACCCCCGCGGCCTCCCGGAGGCCCGGGATGCGGGAGAGGGCGCCGGTCTGCTCGTGCACGTCCCCGAAAGCGATCCAGTACATCCCTCTCCCTCCGCGCCGGACCCCCGGGCGGGGAGCCGGGCTATTCGATGGCGATGGTGCGGCTCTGGGCCTTCTCGGCCTTGGGCATGGTCACGGTGAGCACGCCCTTGTCGAACTTCGCCTTGACCTTGTCGGATTTCACCGCGCGAGGCAAGGGCACGCTGCGCACGAAGGAGCCGTAGCTCCGCTCGATGCGGTGGTAGTTCTCCTTCTTCTCCTCGCCCTCGAACTTCTTCTCCCCGCGGATGGTGAGCACGCCCTGGTCCAGGGTGAGCTCCACGTCCTTGGCCTCCAGGCCGGGCAGCTCGGCCTTGACCGTGATCTCGTTCTCGTCCTCGCTCAGGTCCACGGCCGGATAGGCGGCTGCGTTCCAGGGAAAGCCTTCGAAGGGCGACTTCCAGAACTCCTCCATGAGGTCGGCCAGGCTGGCGGGCCGGCCCGCGGCCAGGGAATGCTTGCGCAATTCAGGCAGGAAACGCTTGAACATGGCTGTCCTCCTTGTGGATTTGTTGTGGGCAAAACATAGAGCAGCTTGTGGAAAAGTCAACGGGGAGACGTTTTCCGGAGGGCGTCGATCCTGGACTCGCAGGCTCCTTATTCACCGCTCAGCGCAAACTCCAACTCAAAGCACAGACCCTGGCCCTGGCTCCAGTGCGGAACTCCACCCAGTTGTTCGCTCAAGGCCTGGATCAGGACCAAGCCCAGACTGGCGGGCTGCGCCGGGTCAACGTCCGGGGGCAGGCCCGGGCCGCTGTCCCGCACCCGCAAGCGGGCGCGGCCGTCCTGGGTGGAGAATTCCACGCGGAGCACGCCCGGATCCTGAACAAAGGCGTGGCGCAGGGCATTGGCCGCCAGCTCGCCGGCCAGGAGTCCGCAGGGCGCGGCCTGGTCCAGGCCCAGGACGCCCTCCTCGCCGGGCAGCTCCAGCTCCACCCGGCCCGCGGGATCGTAGCGCCGGGCCAGGCCCTGAACCAGCTCCCGCAGATAGGCGCCTATGGAGATGCGGGTCACGTCCCCGGAACGCGAGAGCACGTCGTGGACCCGGCTCAGGGTCTGCACCCGCTCCTGGCTTTCCTCGAGCATGCGGCGGTCCTGGGCGCTCTCGTAGCGGTCGGACTGGAGCCGCAGCAGGCTCTGCACCAGCTGGAGGTTGTTCTTGACCCGGTGGTGGACTTCCCGCAGCAGCAACTCCTTCTGGCGCAGGGAGGCGCGCAGGGCCTCCTCGGCCTCCTCGTGAAGCCTGCGACGCTCCATGGCCTCCAAGGCGAAGCCGATGTCCAGGGCGATCTCCTCGGCCAGGGTCGCTTCGCGCTCCCCGAAAAAGTCCCGCTCCGAAGCGCCCAGGGTCAGGATCACGGCGGTGCGGCCGCGGACCAGGGCGGGCGCGCTGGCCAGGGAGCGGCAGCCCAGGGCCAGAGCCGCGTCGCGCCATGAGAAATTCTCGGCCGTGGCCAGGTCGTGCACCAGCCGGATGCCGCCCTGCTCCACGGCCTGCCCGGCCGGACAGCCCGGTCCGCCGGGACGGCCCAGGGCCCGGACCTCGATCCCGGCCGCGGCCAGCACGGTGAGACCCCGCTCCACTCCGGCGGCCTCGCCGATCCAGACTAGCCGGAAGTCCCCGAATTCCACCGCGATGCGGCAGACCTCCCGGAACAGGCGGTCACGGTCGCCTTCGCGCACGATGGTCTGGTTCACCTGGCTCAGGGCGGCGTAGAGCCGGTTCATGTGCTCCAGCTGGCGCTGGTGGGCC
This sequence comes from Desulfovibrionaceae bacterium, assembly GCA_040307135.1. Taxonomy (GTDB): domain Bacteria; phylum Desulfobacterota; class Desulfovibrionia; order Desulfovibrionales; family Desulfovibrionaceae; genus Aminidesulfovibrio. Next base: position 318 of record JAWRKD010000014.1, on the reverse strand, counting down.
ACCAGGATGTGGTACTCGCGGGCCAGGAGCGCGGCCAGGAGCAGGGCCGTGCAGGCCACGAAGAACCAGCCTTTGGAGGTCTGCATCCAGGAGAGCGCGGTCTCGTCACCCCGGGCCATGAACCGCACGGCCGCGTCGGAGAAGAGTATCCAGAGCGCGCCCAGGACGGCGTAGATGAGCGGGATGCGCCAGACCGCGCGGAAAGGGCCACGGAGGGGAGACATGACACAAGGCTATCCCGGATTCCCGCCTGTGTCCATGAGCGATGTGAAGAAAGCCGGGCGCTGCAACAGAAAAGGCCACCCCATGCTGGGGCGG
>JAWRKD010000013.1:0-27942 GCA_040307135.1 Desulfovibrionaceae bacterium | reverse complement strand
CCGGCTTTCCGTTAGAGGTTCATCGCTCAGCCGCCCGAGGCGCGTTAGCCGCCGATCAGGCTGAGGGCCATCCGCGGCAGGGAGTTGGCCTGGGACAGCATGGACACGGCGGACTGGGTCAGGATCTGCTGACGGGTGAACTCCGTCATCTCGGTGGCCACGTCCACGTCGGAGATCTGGGATTCGGCGGCCTGGACGTTCTCGGCCTGGATCTCCAGGTTGCTCACGGTGTTCTCCAGCCGGTTCTGGAGGGCGCCCAGGTTGGCGCGGATCTTGTCCTTGGACACGATGGCGTCCTGCAGGGCATCCAGGGTGGCCTGAGCCAGGGCCTGGGTGGAGATGGACTTGCCCGCGTTGGCGGCGGCGCCGGTGCCGGTCTTGGTGCCGGTGGCGTGGCCGAGACCCAGGGCGGAGGCCGTGGCCGTTCCGATGGAGATGTAGTAGTAGTCCTCGGAGCAGTCGTTGGCCGTACCGAAGTGGACCTTCAGCGGGCCGGTGGAGACCAGGCCGGTGCCGTCGTGGCTGGAGTTCTCACCGGACAGGTTGCCGTTGAGCAGGTGAATGCCGTTGAAGTCCGTGGCGTTGGCGATTCGGGTGATTTCCGACGCCATGGCCTGATACTCCGAGTCGATGATGAGGCGCTGGTCCGAGTTGTAGGTACCGGTGGCCGCCTGGGTGGCCAGTTCCTTCATTCGGATCAGCTTCTCGTCGATGATCTGGAGTGCGCCGTCAGCCGTCTGGATGAGCGAGATGCCGTCGTTGGCGTTCCGGATGCCCTGCTGCAGCGACCTGATGTCCGAGCGCATGAGCTCGCGGACAGCCAAGCCGGCGGCGTCGTCGGCCGCGGTGCCGACGCGGAGGCCGGACGACAGGCGGCGGGTGGACACAGCGAGAGCGCCGTAAGAGCTCGAAAGGTTACGGCTCGCATTCATCGCCATCAAGTTGTGGTTGATAACCAGGGCCATGATTTCCTCCTTGAATGTTTTTCGGCTTCCATGCCTGTGCGGATCGGCGGCCGGGCACCACGCCCTTCACCTGTTCTCCGCTGGTGTCGCCTACCTGATCGGCCTGTCCTGGGAAAACTTTAGGAATCTTGATGAAAAATTATGGCCGGCCATGAGCGGAGCCGAAAACGCCTTGCGGACAAAGGGATGCCGCCCTTGCCCCGGGAACGGCGGCGCGTTACAGGGGGGCATGCACAAGCCCATGCGTTTCATCCAAAAAAAGGTGGCGGTGGCCGAGCCGGACAAAACCCGGACACACGGTTCCAGGCCGGTGCGCCCTTACCGGCCCGACGGAATCGTGTTCCTGGCCGGGGTGGCCGGATCGGGACGCGGCGATCTGGGGCGGCTGGCGTCGGAGCGGCTGGGCATCCCGTTCCGCTCTTATAAGGAATGGGCGGAAGCCGGGCGGGATCGGGCCGTGGTGGCCCTGGACGAAGCCGACATCGGGTTGGAGGGCGGCCCGGAGCGGGTGCGTTCCCTGGGCACGGTCTTCTATCTCATGAGCGGGGCTCCGGCCGTGGCCGAACGGCTGCTTCGGGAGCACCCGGACGAGGACGCGGACGGCCTGCGTGTGCGGGCCGCCGAACATTTTTTCGCCGCCGAGCCGGTATTCATGAGCACGCTGCATTTTCTGCTTCAGGGCTTCCGGCCGCTGGAGGAGCAGGTCCGGGAATTGCTGGACAAGCTCCGCCTGTAGCGCCCAACAGGAGAGCGCGAGGCCGTCTTGCCCAGGGGCGGCGTTTTGGGTACACCCGCCGGAAACCGCAAGCCAAGGGAGCCCCCATGCCGCAGAAGAAGCTCCGGGTCGAGCTGTTGGCCATGACCCCCGAGCCGTTGTCCCTGATCTACGCCGCCTTTCGCCAGTGCTACCACGCGGGATTCGTCGCCGACATGTGGCCCCGCCTGCTCTCCGGCGAGATCGGGCGGGAGAAGCAGGCCGAGTTCGTGCAGTCCGTCCTGGAGTCGGGACATGACAGCCCGGTGGAGCACGTCAGTTTCAGCTTCGCGGTGGAGGGCATCTCCCGGGCCTGTTCGCACCAGTTGGTGCGCCATCGGATCGCCTCCTATTCCCAGCAGAGCCAGCGCTACGTGGACGAATCCGACATGGACTACATCTTGCCGCCGGCCATCGCCAGGATTCCCGAGGCCCGGGAACGCTTCGAGACCCTCATGGTGGAGATCTCCGGGGCCTATCGCGAACTCAGGGGACTGTTGGCGGCCAACGGCCGGGGGGCGAAGGCCAATGAAGATGCCCGGTTCGTCCTGCCCCAGGCCGCCGAGACCAAGATCGTGCTGACCATGAACTGCCGGGCCCTGCTGCATTTCTTCAGCCTGCGCTGCTGCGCCCGCGCCCAGTGGGAGATCCGCGACATGGCCCTGGCCATGCTGGCGATCTGTCGGGATCGCCTGCCCGCCCTCTTCGCCGTCGCCGGGGCGCGTTGCGAACGCCTGGGCTACTGCCCGGAATCGGCCCGCTTCACGTGCGGGCGCTATCCGCTCCGGGATAACGGGGCGTAGCCGCCGATAATTCCGATTTTTCCGCTCGGAAGCCCGGCCCGGCCGCATCCGCCACGGATGTGTCGCTGTCCGGGCTCTTCTATTATTTTACTATTTATTTCATGCGTATATCTTTGTTCCTAACGGCTGTGGCGAGAACGTCGTCCCCGCGCGCCTCGGCGGGCAGAGAGGCTGCGGACTGGGGAATTTCCACTGCGGGGATTTTTTTGAACTCTAAATATAATATCTTTAATTTTAATATGTTAAGCGCGAAACCGGAAGCGTTTGCGCACATCCCGCGAAGTGTAATTGTAAACCTTTACTCTGATCGTATCTTAAAAAATAATGAAAGAGTTCAATTTCAGCTGAAAAATTCATTTTACCATGTTTAAAATGTTGTCAACTTGTTGTTGAAAAAAAACTGTTGCAGGCGGCAAAGCCCTTGTGACCGGATCGTTGCCTACTGGGGAGAGCGTGTGACGGTCGGAACCGAGGGATAGGACTAATAGCTTTTATATCAATGTGTTATGTTGTAGAGAAGCGAAAGGGAAAGCGACGGCGTCGGCCGTTTATTCGCGTTGTTGGCTTCCGACCGATTGCATACAACGCGGAACATGGTCACCGACGCCTGGAAGCATATCTACGCCGCTCTGGAAAAAAATCTGAATTCCAGACTATTTACCGTTTGGATCAAACCCCTGGACGGGGAAGTGGTCGATGGGGCGCTACGCCTGATGGCGCCCAACGATTTCGTCGCCGCCTGGGTACGCGACCGCCTGCTGAACGAGGTGGCGGACTGCGCGGCCCAAATTCTCGGCTCCCGCCCCGATGTTCAGGTCGTGGTGCGCCGAGTTCCAGCCCCGTCGACGCCTGTCGTCGTGACCGAGGCGGTCCACCCCGCGCCGAGCCAGCTGGGCCTGCCTATCGTGCATACACCCCGCCCCGTGGCCCAGAACAAGTGGCGCTTCAACCTCGACGACTTCGTGGTCGGCCCCTGCAACGAGCTGGCCTGGGCCGCCGCCTCCAGCCTGTGCAGGGGCACGTTGACCGCCGACAATCTCTTCCTCGGCGCCGGTCCCGGCCTGGGCAAGACCCACCTTCTGCACGGCATCGGCCAGGCCCTTTCGACCCAAGGCAACCGTCGCGCGCCGCACATCGCCTGCCTCACCGCCGAGGAGTTCGCCACCCGGCTCGTCCTGGCCATCAAGGCCCGGGAGGTGTCGCGTTTCAAGGCCGAATTCCGCGAGGCCGTGGACGTGCTGCTGCTCGAGGACGTGCATTTCTTTCAGGGCAAGGAGAAGATGCAGGACGAACTGCTCTGTACGCTCAAGGCCCTGCAGGCCCGGGGCTGCAAAGTGGTCTGCACCAGTTCCTTCCTGCCGCGGGAACTGGCCGGGCTCGACTCGACCCTGGTCTCCCAGTTTTGCTCCGGGTTCCTGGCGAGCATCGAGAAGCCGGATTTCGAGACGCGGCGGCGCATCGTGGAGCGCAAGGCCAAGACCTTGCAGGTGACGGTGCCCGAATCCGTATCCGAGTTGCTGGCTGAGCGCGTGACCTCGGATATCCGTCAGTTGGAGAGCTGCCTGCGCAACTTGGTGCTCAAGGCCCGGCTGCTCAATCAGGCCGTGACCCTGGATTTGGCCTGGGACGTGTTGCGCAACTACGCCGTGACCGACGCCCGACCGGATTTCGAGCGCATCCTGGATTTCATCTGCAAGAGTTTCGCCCTGACCCCCGAGCAGCTCGCCTCCAGAAGTCGCAAGCAGGCGGTGGTCGCGGCCCGCAACGCGGCCTTCTATCTGGCCCGCAAGCACACCAGCCTGTCCTTGTCGGTCATCGGCGAACGCCTGGGCCGCAAGCATTCCACCGTGCTCAAGGGAATCACCAACCTGGAGCGCGAAATGTCCCTGCAGACGCCCCTGGGCCGCCAGATGGCAGCGACCCTGGACCGCCTGACCGCCTGATTCCTTCCACGAAACATGAGAGAACGCGCCGCCCTCGGGCGGCGGAGCGACAGCCCCTGGCCGGGGACGGGCATCAGAACGTGGTTTTGAGGCTGGTGCCCGGCTGGAGCAGGGTTCGGGCCGCTTCCGGGTCCAGTCCCCTGGCCCGGGCGAATTCCGGCAGGTTGTCCTCGGCGTCCGAGGCCCGCAGGTAGAGCGGCTGCACGGGGCGGTCGGCGTACTTGGCGCGGGATGCGGCCCGGAGCAGCGTTTCCGTTCCCGGTTGGTTCCAGTCCGGGCCCAGGAGGCGCGCGTTCCGTCGTGCGTCGAGGCCTTCCCGGAAAAACGGCAGGTTGCGGTGCAGACCGTTGCCCAACAGGGTCACGGGCCCGGGCAGGCGGCCGCACAACTCCAGGACATCTTCCAGGCGCAGGGCCGCCGCCTCGGTCAGGGGCGAGAGGCCGGGAGCCGCGAAGGCCTGGGCGTAGACTTGGCCCTTGCGGGACCAGGTCAGGGGCAGCACGCTGCCTGTGCCCAGGTCCGCCGGGGCCTCGGCCAGCAGCGGCAGAACGTCCAGGCCCGCGCGCAGGGCCCCGGTGGCCGCGGCCAGTCCCTCGGCCAGGGCCAGGGCCAGCCGGGTGCCGGTGAAGCCGCCTGGCCCCCGCAGGCAGGCGATGCGGCGGATTTCCGCGGCGCGACGGCCGAAGAGCGCCAGGGCGTGCTGCAGGGCCGGGGCCAGGAAGCGCGCCGATTGTCCGGCAACGGCCCAGGTCTGGTGACAGAGCGGGGACAGGCCGTCGCCCTCCTCCTGGGCCAGGAGGAAGTGCAGGCGGTCCCCGGAGCCGTCGAGGACCAGGAGCAGGGGCGCCGCGTCAGGCCAGGATTCGGTAGAGGTCATTGAACAGCGCCAGTCCCATGAGCAGAAAGAGGAAGGCGATGCCGATGCGCGTGGCCACCAAACGCAGGCGTTCGCTCACCGGCCGTCGGAACACGGCCTCGTAGCCGAAGAAGACGATGTGGCCGCCGTCCAGCACGGGCACGGGCAGGAGGTTGAGCAGGCCCAGGTTCAGGCTGATGAAGGCCGTGAGGGCCAGCACCTCGGCCAGGCCCGAGCGGGCCTGACGGCCCACTTCCTGGGCGATGAGGATGGGGCCTCCCACCTCTTTCACCGAGATTTCGCCGCTGACCATCTTGGCGATGCCGCGCCCGATGAGGCAGGTTTTCTCCCAGGTTTCGCGGCCCGCGCCCAGGGCGCTGCGCCAGAGATCCTGGGGCGGCACGAGGATCATGGTCTCGCCCGAGGCCCGGATGCCGATCATGGGCACCTTGACCGAGCGGCCGTCCGCGTCCAGCTCCCGGGTGGCGGGCTCCACGGACAGGGCGATCTCCTCCCCGTTCCTGAGCAGGACCAGGGGCATGGCCCGGTAGCCGCCGGTCTGGATGGTCATGGTCATCTCGTTCCAGCTGAGCACCTTGCGGCCGTCCACCTCGGTGATCGTGTCCCCGGCCAGGATGCCCGCCCGGGCCGCCGGGCTGTCGGGCAGCACGTCTCCGACCACGGGCTTGAGCGCGGCCTGGCCGTAGGAAAAGAGCAGGGCCCAATAGATGAGCCAGGCCAGGAAGAAGTTGAACACGGGACCGGCGGCCACCACGAGCATGCGCTGCCAGGCGGGCCGCAGGTTGAAGAGGGCCGTCTTGGGGAACTCCAGGTCGCCTTCGTCATTTTCCGGGTTTTCCCCGGCCAGGTTCACATAGCCCCCCAGGGGCACGGCCGAGAGCCGGTAGTCCGTGGGGCCCTTGCGCCAGCCCAGAAGGCGTGGGCCGAAGCCCAGGGAAAAGGCCTTGACTCCGATGCCCAGGACGCGGGCCATCAAAAAGTGGCCGAGTTCATGGAAGAAAATGAGTCCGCTCAGGACCAGGACGACGGCGATGGCGCTTGTCACGAATGCTTCCTCGTGTGCTCGGTGTGCATGGGATGCCAGAGTATAGTGCCTTTCCGGCAAAAGGGAAGGCCGCTCACAGCAGTTCGAAGGCTCGGGCCCGCGCGGCGCGGTCCAGGGAGAGCACGTCCTCGGGCCGCCCCACGGGGCAGTGTTGGTGTTCGCTCAGGGCCTTCTCCAGAATCCGGGGGATGTCCAGGAAGCCGATGGCCCCGGCCAGGAAGCGCTCCACCGCGATTTCGTTCACGGCGTTGAGCACGATGGGGTGGCTTTCGCCCGCGGCGTAGGCCGCCTTGGCCAGGCCCAGGCAGGGGAAGGCCGCGTCGTCGGGTTCCTCGAAAGTCAGGCTGCCCACCCGGGCCAGGTCAAGGGTCTTGAGGCCCAGGGGCAGATGGCGGGGAAAGCAGAGGCAGTGGGCGATGGGCAGGCGCATATCCGGGTGGCTCAGATGGGCGATCTGGGAACCGTCGGCGTATTCCACCAGGGAATGCACGATGCTCTGCGGATGGACCACGGCGTCCACGCGTTCGGCGGGCAGGCCGTAAAGGTGGCAGGCCTCGATGATCTCCAGGCCTTTGTTCATGAGCGTCGCGGAGTCGATGCTCACCTTCGGGCCCATGCACCAGTTGGGGTGGTTCAGAGCCTGGGCGGCGGTGACTCCGGCCAGTTCCTCCCGTGTCCGGCCCCGGAACGGGCCGCCGGAGGCCGTGAGGATGAGCCGGGTGGGCGTCTCGCCGCCGTGGCCCAGGAGTCCCTGGAACAGGGCGTTGTGCTCCGAGTCCACGGGCAGGATCACGGCCCCGGTGGCGCGGCAGGCCGCGCGGATGAGGTGCCCGCCCAGGACGAGGCTTTCCTTGTTGGCCAGGGCCACGATCTTTCCGGCCCGCACGGAGGCCAGCGTGGGCGGAAAACCGGCCGCGCCCACGATGCTCGAGAGCACCACGTCGGCCTCGGACTGGGCGGCGACGGTCTCGTATCCCGCCGGGCCCACGAGAATTTCCGGCGAGTAGCCGGAGGGCAGGGCGGCGCGCAGGGTCGTCGCTACGGCCTCATCCAGCACGGCCAGGAGCGGAGGGCGGAAGACGGCGGCCTGTTGGGCCAGCAAGGTGGCGTTGCGTCCGGCGGCCAGGGCGCTGATGCGCAGCAGGTCGGGGTGGAGCGCGACGACCTTGAGGGCGTTCACGCCGATGGAGCCGGTGCAGCCGAGCACGGCGACCCGTCGGGGAAAGCGGTCTTGGAGCACCGAAGGCGGCCAGGCGGATATGTAGGTGTTCACGGCGATCGCGCGTCAGTCTCCGAAAAAGGGCACGAGGGTCCGGGCCAGGGCGTAGACCGGGACCAGAAGGAGCAGGCTGTCCACGCGGTCGAGCAGGCCGCCGTGGCCGGGCAGGATCTTGCCCGAGTCCTTGATGTCCAGGCGGCGTTTGAGGGCCGACTCGAAAAAGTCGCCCATCTGGGCCGCCGCGTTCAGGGCCAGCCCCAGCAGGGCGAAGGCCCACCAGGACGCCCGGCCCAGCGACAGCCCCAGGCCCAGGCAGAGGGCCAGACAGCCGAGCAGGCTGCCCACGCTTCCGGCCCAGGATTTCTTGGGGCTGATGGAGGGCCAGATCCGGCGCTTGCCGAAATGGGTTCCGGCATAGAAGGCCGCCGTGTCCGATACGGCGGCGGCCAGGATGACCAGGATGCTTTCAAGAGGCGAGAAGTGCAGGAAGAATTGCAAGGTCACGGGCAGATAGACGAGTCCGGCCAGGAACACTGCGGCGTCGCGGAAGTCGGTGTTTTCCGGGGCCCGGCTGTAGCCGAAGAGGAAGCCCATGCCCGCGCACCAGAAGCCAGCCAGCAGGGCCAGACCCACGAGGTTCGCGCTGCCGCTGTGGAAGGCCGCCAGAAGCAGCGCGCCGCAGATCACTCCCTGCACCTTGAGACCCAGGCGGCCCTGGGGCCAGAACAGGCTCAGGTATTCCCAGAGCGCCAAGCCGCAGAACACGGCCAGAACCGTCACCAGAACCCAGCCGCCGTAATAGAGGCCGAGGGTCGGCACGAGGAGGAGCAGAACTCCGGTGAGGATGCGTTTCTGATGCGAGGAATCCATGCGGGCTCCGGGCCATGTTGGCGGCATTCGCCGCAAGTGGTTTTGTGTAAACGATTCCCGGGAGGACGGCAACCTGGAGGGAATCCTCCCGGATACGCGGTTTCCCGAGGGAACAAAACGTGTTAGGACAACAGGAATACCGGCCGGAGCGCGCGGAAGGCGCCCGTTTCGGCCTCACGGGGGACGACATGGGTTCCGACTCGCGGGAGAAGACATCGGCTGCGTCCGGTGGGAACGGAGAGGATCTGAACACCACGGCCCGTCACCTGGAGCGGCTCACCGAGATCGGCCTGGCCCTCTCCAGCGAGAGGAACATCGACCGGCTCTTCGAGATGATCGTGGACGAGGCCCGGGCCCTGACCGGGGCCGACGCCGGGACGCTCTACATCGTCGATGACGCGGGACGCCACCTGGACTTCGTCATCCTCCAGAACGACACCATGAAGACCCGCATGGGCGGCACCAGCGGCTTGGTCATCACCCTGCCGCCCGTGCCGCTCTATACACCGGATGGCGCGGAGAACCACGCCAACGTCTCCTCCCATGTGGCCCTCTCCCGCGAACTGGTCAACATTCCGGACGTCTATGAGGCCGAGGGCTTCGACTTCACCGGGCCGCGCAAGTACGATCAGGCCACGGGCTACCGTTCCACCTCCATGCTCGTGGTGCCCATGACCAACCATGAGGGCGACATCATCGGCGTGCTCCAGCTCCTGAATGCTCTGGATCCGGTCTCCGGCGCGGTCACTGCCTTTTCGCCGCGGAACATCGGCCTGGTGGGGGCCCTGGCCTCCCAGGCCGCCGTGGCCCTGACCAACACCCAGCTCATCCGAGACCTCAAGCGTCTGCTCTATTCCTTCATTCAGAGCATCGCCGAGGCCATCGACGCCAAGTCGCCCTATACCAAGGGCCACATCGACCGGGTGGTCAAGCTGACCATGAGCATCGCCGAAGCGATCAACGCCCAGGCCGAGGGCCCGTTCAAGGACGTGAATTTCGACGAAGAGGAGTTGGAGGAGCTGCGGCTGGCGGCCTGGATGCACGACGTGGGCAAGATCACCACGCCCGAGCACGTGGTGGACAAGAGCACCAAGCTCCAGACCATCTTCGACCGCGCGGAGCTGGTGCGCCTGCGCTTCGCCCTGATCGAGAAGTCGCTCCAGACCGACCTGCTGGAGCGGCTCATCAACATGGCCTCGGCGGGAGATTCGCGGGAGGCCATGCGGACCATGGCCGAGGGGTTCGAGGAGCGGCGGCGGGAACTGGTCGAGGAGCGCGACTTCGTGCTGGCCTGCAACAGCCCGGGCGAGTTCATGGACGACGCCAAGATCGAGCGGGTCCGCGGCATCGCGGCCAAGACCTATGCCCTGAACGGAAGCATGCAGCCCTACCTCACCGAGGACGAGGTCCGCAACCTGACCATCCGCAAGGGTTCCCTCACCGATGAGGAACGCAAGGTCATCGAGAACCACGCCGTGGTCACCTCGGCCATGCTCTCCCGGCTGCCGTTCCCCAAGCGCCTGGCCCGCATCCCGGTCTTCGCCGGCAGCCATCACGAGAAGCTCGACGGCAGCGGCTATCCCAACCACCTCTCGGCCGAGGACCTGCCGCTGCAGGCCCGCATTCTGGCCGTGGCCGACGTCTTCGAAGCCCTCACCGCCAGCGACCGGCCCTACAAGCAGCCAATGAAGCTCTCGCAGGCCCTGAAGATTCTGGGATTCATGAAGAAGGACAAGCACATCGACCCGGACGTCTTCGACCTCTTCGTGAACCAGGGCCTGCACCGGGAATACGCCAGGGCCGAACTCAACCCGGACCAGATCGACGAGGCCTAGGGCCGCGTGCGGACCCCGCGCGAGAAGGAGCGCGACAGGCCCAGGGCCAGGGAGAGGTCCGTGCTGCGCTCCCCCAGCTCCCCCTCCAGCCGGAGGGAGCTGCCCATCCCGCTGCTCCACGCCGTTTCCAGGCCCGCGCCCAGGCGGGCCTTGTCCCTTTCCACCGGGTTGTTTCCGCCGGTGAAGGTCTGGCCCGGGGCCCCGCTGAAGGCCGCCGTCACGCCGCTGTCCGGGTCCAGCCATTCGTGCAGCCAGCCGCCCCAGACCGCCGGGGTCAGGCGGCAGTCCCCCAGGTCCCAGTCGCGCCACAGGCGCAGGCCCAGCAGCCCCTCCAGGGAATCGTCCTGTGCGCTGCGCACGTCCAGGGCCGCGCCGGTCTCCACAGGGTCCATGTCCTGCCGGGTGAAGCCCGCGGGGGCCAAGCCTCCGGCCCCTGCCGCGGAACCGCGCAGCCGCTGCATGCGCCCGGCAAAGGTCGCGGCGAAGGCCGAGCCCCCGGATACGGACGTGGCCACGCTCCCGGTCTGGTTGAAGGGCGCCAGCTGGCCGGAATTGGCCGCAGGGTCGCCCGAGGCGTCCAGGCCGGCGGCCAGGCCGTCCAGCACCCGCCCCAGGGAGGGGTCCGGGGAGTGGTGCGCGTACCAGGAGCCGTCGCGTGCGGCCAGGACCTGGAGGGCGTTGGCGCCCAGGGGATCCGTGCGCGCGGTCCAGGTGATCATGGGCAGGTTGCCGGTCACCGCCAGGGCGGACGGGGTGGCCGCGAGGCTCGTGGTCCGGGCGATGTCGAAGGCCTGGCCGTCGGTCACGGGCGTCTGGCCCGACACGGTCAGGTCCAGGACCGTGCCGTCGGCCAGGATGAGCGTCTCCACGCCGCGGATGGGGGCCAGGGGCACGGCCGGGTCCAGGCCGAAGGCCAGGGTGACGCCTCCCGCGGAACTCAGGCTGTCCGCGCCCGCGCCGGTGCGCAGGGCGTAGAGGCCGCCCGCGATGGTCCCGGAGCTGGACAGGGTGAAGTCGCCGGAATCCACGCGCACGGCCGTGCGCCGCGCATGTCGCTCCTTGGGGCGGCGGCGTTTCGTGGCTTGCCGGGCGCCGGCCGGAGCATAGGCCGGGGCGGCGTCCCAGGTCAACGAGCGGGCTGGAATTCCTGGCGAAAGCGGCGGGCCGGGGTCATTTTCCCGTGCCCGTCTGCTCCCCGGTCTTGCCGAAGCGGCGCTGGCGCTGGGCGAAGTCCTCCAGGGCCTTGTCCAGTTCGGCCGGGGTGAAGTCCGGCCAGAGCACGTCCGTGAAGTAGAACTCGGCGTAGGCGGCCTGGAAGAGCAGGTAGTTCGAGAGCCGGAGTTCCCCGCTGGTGCGGATGATGAGGTCCGGGTCGGGCTGGCCCGCGGTGTAGAGCTCGGCCGCGAAGACCTCCTCGCTGAGGGCCTCCGGCTTGAGGCCCCTGGCCAGGAGGTTGCGGCAGGCCCTGAGGATTTCGTCGCGGCCGCCGTAGTTCAGGGCCAGGTTCAGGGTCATGGACCCGCAGTCCCTGGTCCTGGCCACCACGGACTCCACCACCTGGCGCACGCCGAAGGGCAGGCCCGCGGTCTCGCCCAGGATCTTGAGCCGGATGTCCTGCTCCAGGAGGAGCTTGGTTTCCTTCTTGAGGAACCGCACGAGGAGGTCGAAGAGGAAACGGACCTCCTCGGCGGGCCGCGACCAGTTCTCGCGGGAGAAGGTGTAGAGCGTCAGGTGGCCGATGCCCAGCTCGCGGCAGCGCGTGACCACGGCCCGGGCCGCCTCGGTCCCGGCCCGGTGGCCCTCGGCGCGGGGCAGGCCGCGCCGCTGGGCCCATCTGCCGTTGCCGTCCATGATGACGGCCACATGCCTGGGAAGCATCCGTGCGGCCTAGAGTTCCAGGATTTCCTTTTCCTTCTTGGCCAGGGTGTCCTCGCAGAGCTTCACGTGCTTGTCCGTGAGCTTCTGCACGTCGTCCACACCCTTGCGCTCCTCGTCCTCGGTGATGGCCTTGTCCTTGAGCTTCTTCTTGAGGCTCTCGTTCAGGTCGCGGCGCACGTTGCGCACAGCCACCTTGGCCTCCTCGGTGTATTTCCTGGCCACCTTGACCAGCTCCTTGCGGCGCTCCTCGGTCAAGGGCGGGATGCTGATGCGGATGATCTTGCCGTCATTGATGGGCGTGAGCCCCAGGTCGGACTTGAGGATGGCCTTTTCGGCCGCGCCGAAGGCCGCCTTGTCCCAGGGCTGGATGGTGATGGTGCGCGGGTCGGGCACGGAGATGGAGGCGATCTGGTTGAGCGGGGTGGGGGTGCCGTAGTAGTCCACCGCCACGTTCTCCACCAGGGCCGTGGAGGCCCGGCCGGTGCGCAGCTTGGCGAAGTCCTTCTCCAGGTTCTTGACGGCGCCGTCCATGCGTTTCTCGCCGTCTTTCAGAAGCGCCTGCATGTCAGTTTCCTCCTTGCACGATGGTCCCCACCGGCTCGCCGCTGACGACCCGGCGGATGTTGCCTTCCTTGAACAGGTTGAAGACGATGATGGGCATGCAGTTGTCCCGGGCCAGGGAGATGGCCGTGGAGTCCATGACCCCCAGCCGCTTCTCCAGGGTCTCCAGGTAGGTCACGCATTCGTAGCGCACGGCGTCGTCGAACTTGCGCGGGTCCTTGTCATAGACGCCGTCCACCTTGGTGGCCTTGAGGATGGCCTCCACCTTGAGCTCCATGCCGCGCAGGGCCGCGGCCGTGTCCGTGGTGAAGTAGGGGTTGCCGGTGCCGCCCGCGCAGATGACCACGCGGCCCTTCTCCAGGTGCCGGATGGCCCGGCGGCGGATGTAGGGCTCGGCCACCTCCTTCATGTCGAAGGCGGTCATGACCCGGGTCGAGCAGCCCATCTTCTCCAGGGCGTCCTGCACGGCCAGGGCGTTCATCACCGTGGCCAGCATGCCCATGTAGTCGGCCTGCACCCGCTCCATGCCCTGCTCGCTGGCGGCCATGCCGCGGAAGATGTTCCCCCCGCCGATGACCAGGGCCACCTGCACCCCGGCCTGGACCACCTCGGCGATTTCCTGGCAGAAGGTGTTGATGGCCTTGGGGGCGATGCCGAACTTCTGGTCTCCGGCCAGGGCCTCGCCGCTCAACTTGAGCAGGATCCGCGAGTAGCGCAGCGTGTTCATGATTCTCCTTCCGGTCCCCAGGCTGGGGGACACCTTACAGCGTTCCGTTCCGCTTGGCAAAAAAAACGGGCCTTGCGGCCCGCCTTTTCTTTATTCGCCCGAGGCGTCGTCGCCCAGGGCCATGCGCGTGAAGCGCCCCACCTGGATGTTTTCGCCCAGGCGGGCGATGAGCTCGTTCAGGAGGTCCTGGATGCGCTTCTTGTCGTCCTTGATGTAGGCCTGGTCCAGGAGACAGGACTCCTGGTAGAACTTCTTGAGGCGGCCTTCCATGATCTTCTCGGCGATCTGCTCGGGCTTGCCCTCGTCCATGGCCTGTTTCTTGTAGATGCTCTTCTCGCGCTCCAGCACGTCGGCCGGGAGCTGGTCCGGGCTCACGCACAGCGGCGCGGCGGCGCAGATCTGCATGGCCAGCTCGCGGGCGAACTCGCGGAACTGCTCGTTCTTGGCCACGAAGTCGGTCTCGCACTTGAGCTCCACCAGCACGGCGAGCTTGCCGTTGGAGTGGATGTAGGAGCCGATGAAGCCCTCGGAGGTGGCGCGGCCGGCCTTCTTGGCGGCCTTGGCCAGCCCCTTCTCGCGCAGATAGACGACGGCCTTCTCCATGTCGCCGCCGCTTTCCACCAGGGCTTTCTTGCAGTCCATCATGCCCGCGCCGGTCTTCTCGCGCAGGTCTTTCACCAAAGTGGCGCTGATCTCAGCCATGACTATTCCTCCTGACCCTCGGCGGCGGGAGCCGCTTCGGCGGTTTCGGTCTTTTCGGCCTTGGGCTTGGCCGGGCGCGGCTTGGCCGCGGCCTTGGGCTTGGCCGGGCGCGGCTTGCGCTCCTCGGCGGGCTTCTCTTCCTTGGACTCCACCACCTCGGGCTTCACTTCCACGTAGCGGGCCGCGCCCTCGATGCAGGCCTCGGCGATGTGGGTGGTGAAGAGCTTGATGGCCCGGATGGCGTCGTCGTTGCCCGGGATGATGTGGTCGATGAGGTCCGGGTCGCAGTTGGTGTCCACCACGGCCACCACCGGGATGCCCAGGCGGCGGCATTCCATGACCGCGATGTGCTCGCGCTTGGGATCGATGATGAAGGCGCAGCTCGGCGGCTCGCTCATGTCCTTGATGCCGCCCAGGGCCAGGTTGAGCTTCTCCACCTCGCGGCCCATGTGCACGATTTCCTTCTTGGGAAACTTGCTGATGGTGCCGTCGGCGAACATGGTCTCCAGGTTCTTGAGGCGCTCGATGCTCTTCTTGATGGTCTGGAAGTTGGTCAGGGTGCCGCCCATCCAGCGCTGGGTCACGGCGAACATGCCGGCGCGGCCGGCCTCCTCCTTCACCGCCTCCTGGGCCTGGCGCTTGGTGCCCACGAAGAGCACCTTGCCGCCGCGGGCGCAGACGTCGGCCACGAAGTCGTGGGCCTTCTGGTAGAGCTTCACGGTCTGCTGCAGGTCGATGATGTGGATGCCGTTGCGCGAGCCGAAGATGTACGGCCGCATCTTGGGGTTCCAACGGCGGGTCTGGTGGCCGAAGTGGACGCCGGTCTCCAGCATCTCCTTCATGGTGACGTAAGACATGATGCCTCCTGGTTTTTCCTCCCCCGGCCCTGGCCCCGCGACTGCGCGGGGACCCGGAGAATGCCGGGGTGCGACGTTTGAAAAACGAGACTCTTTATACCCGATCTTCCGGAAAGGCAAGAGGCCCCGTGCGGCTTCCCGCGCCCACCCCGGGGGAGCTACTGCAGGCGCTCGGAATCCGGCGCGGCCTCGGCGGTCACGGGGTTGATGAGCAGGCCCACGTCCTCGATCTCCACGCTCACCGTGTCCCCGGCGGCCAGGGGGCCCACGCCGGGCGGGGTGCCGGTGAGGATCACGTCGCCGGGGAAGAGGGTCATGACCCGGGAGGCGAAGGCCACCAGCTCCACGGGGCCGAAGATCATGTCCCGGGTGTTGCCGTCCTGGCGGATCTCGCCGTTGACCAGGCTGCGCACGGCCAGGTTGCGCGGGTCCGCCACCTCGGTCTCGATCCAGGGCCCCACGGGGCAGAAGGTGTCGAAGCCCTTGGCCCGGGCGTAGAGCTTGTCGCGCTTCTGGATGTCGCGGTCGGTGACGTCGTTGGCGCAGGTGTAGCCGAAGATGTGCAGGTGCGCGTCCTCCGGCCGGATGTGGCGGCCGCCCTGGCCGATGACCACGGCCAGCTCGGCCTCGTGGTCCACGCGGCCGTGGCCCTGGGGCAGGACGATGGGCTCGCCGCTGCCGATGATGGCCGAGGAGGGCTTGAAGAAGAGGAGCGGCTCCTCGGGCAGGGCCATGCCCATCTCCTCGGCGTGGGAGCGGTAGTTGAGGCCCACGCAGATGACCTTGGTGGGCCAGACCACGGGCAGGAGCTGGACCTCGGCCAGGGGGATGGGGTCCTCCAGGCCCAAGTTTTTGTTCAGGCAGGAGACATGCTCGCGGCCCAGGATGGAGGCGTAGAAGGTCTTGTCCTTGTAATGCACGCGCAGGATCTGCATGTCCGCTCCGGCCGGGTTAGATGGAGATGACCACGGGCACCACCACGGGATCGCGCTCCAGCACCTTGCGGAAGAAGCGGCGCAGGGAGGAGCGGATCTTTTCCTTGATGCGCTTGAGGTCCGAGGGGTTGGTGTCCTCGAACACGTCGAGGATCACGCATTTGGCGTCGTCCAGCAGGTGGGCGTACTGCTGCTCGAAGATGAAGCCCTTGGAGACCAGGTCCGGGCCGTGGGTGATGGTGCCGGTGCTCTCGTCCAGGACGATGATCACGATGACCATGCCCTCGCCGGCCAGGAGCTGGCGCTCCTTGAGCACGCTCTGGCCCACGTCGCCCACGCCCTTGCCGTCCACCAGGATGCGCTCCGCAGGCACGGCCTCCTCCAGGCGCAGGCCGCCCTCGGGCAGGAAGGTCACGGGCTGGCCGTTCTCCAGGACCAGGGCGCGTTCCTCGGCCACCCCGCACTCCACGGCCAGACGCTTGTGCTTGACCATGTGGCGGTACTCGCCGTGCACCGGGATGAAGAACCTTGGCTGCACGGTCTGGAGCATGATGCGCAGTTCCTCGCGGTGGGCGTGGCCCGAGGCGTGGATGGCCTGGACCTTCTCGTAGAGCACCTCGGCGCCCAGGCGATAGAGCCGGTTGATGACCCGGGTGATGGCCAGGACGTTGCCTGGGATGAAGCGCGAGGAGAGGAGCACCAGGTCGCCCTTCTGGATGGTCAGGTGGCGGTGCTCGTCCATGGAGATGCGCGAGAGCGCGGCCAGGGGCTCGCCCTGGGAGCCGGTGAGCAGGATGACCACCTCGTCGTCGCGGTAGCCGGGCAGGTCCTCCACCGCCACCAGGGCTCCGGCGGGCACGCGCAGGTGCCCCAGGTCCCGGGCCAGCTCAATGTTGCGGGTCAGGCTCTTGCCGCTCACGGCCACCTTGCGGCCGAAGGCCTGGGCCAGGTCCATGATCTCCTGGATGCGCTGGATGTGGCTGGCGAAGAGGGAGACCAGGATGCGGCCCTTGGCCGCGCCGAAGATTTCGCGCAGGCTGGCGCGGATCTCGCGCTCGGTGAGGGCGAAGCCCTCGCGCTCCACATTGGTGGAGTCCGAGAGCATGAGCAGGGTCCCGGGCGCGGCGAAGCGGCGGAAGGCCTCCAGGTCCGTGGCGTGGCCGTCCAGGGGGTTGCGGTCGATCTTGAAGTCGCCGGTGTGGACCACGCGGCCCAGGGGGGTCTCGAGGCCCAGGCCGAAGCCCTCGATGATGGAGTGGCAGACCGGCAGAAAGGTGCAGGCGAAGTCGCCCAGCACCACGCGGTCGCCGCCCTTCACGGGCCGCAGGTCGGCCCAGCGGTCCAGGTTGTGCTCGCGGAGCTTGTTTTCCACCAGGCCCAGGGTGAAGCTGGAGCCGTACACCGGCGCGTCCACGTAGGGCAGAAGCCAGGGCAGGGCGCCGATGTGGTCCTCGTGGCCGTGGGTGAGCAGGATGCCCTTGAGCTTGTCCTTGTGGCCCAGGAGGTGGTCGAAGCGCGGGATGGCCACGTCCACGCCGAACAGGTAGTCCTCGGGGAACATGAGCCCGCAGTCCACCAAGACCGTGGAGCCCGGGGTGGAGAAGGTCATGGCGTTCATGCCGATTTCGCCGAGGCCGCCCAGGGGCGTGATGGTCAGGCTTTGGCTCATGTCAGTCCTTGGGCAGGGCGGCGTAGGCCCGGCTCATGCTGTCGTGGAGGGCGTCCCGGAACTCTTCGCGCTGTTTCAGGGTGTAGGCGGAGACGTCCATGGGCGGCAAGGCCTTGAGCCGGATGGTCGTGGGGCGCAGGAGCATGCGGCCGCGGGGCAGGGCGCGGCCCGTGCCGGAAAGCACCAGCGGGGCTACGGGCAGGCCGCACTTGAGGGCCAGGACCATGCCGCCGATCTTGAAGTCCAGGAGCCTGTCCGGGTCCGGGTTGCGGGTGCCCTCGGGAAAGATCACCGGGCAGACCCCGGCCCTGGCCGCGTCCACGGCGTCCTGCACGCTCTTCATGCCCGAGCGCCGGTTCTCGCGGTCGATGGGGATGTGCCCGGCCTTGTGCATGGCCCGGCCGAAGACCGGGATGTCGAAGAGGCTCTTCTTGGCCACGAACCGGATGGGAAAGGCGGACAGAACCGCGTAGAGCAGGGGGATATCGAAGTTGCTCTGGTGGTTGACCATGAAGACGTAGTGGCCGCCGGGAGTGAGCGCCGAGAGGTCGGTCTCCAGGCGCAGGCCGCTGGCCTTGAGCAGGGCCCTGGACCAGATGCGGCCGATGCGCTCGCCCTTGGGGCCCGAGGGGCCCGGCAGCATGGAGGCCAGGATCATCCGGGCGGAGTACCAGAGGGTGAGCGGCACGCAGCAGGCCGCGAAGAGGAGGAAGCGCAGCATGAACCGTCCTTTGTCTCCGGATTTTCTAAACCATGTGGTTCCGTGAAACAAGGGCGGGGAATGAAAAACCAGGCCCTTGACATGCTTAAGCGATTGCTTTAAGCGTATGCTTAAGAGGAGCCCATGAAGAAACCCGAAACCCACGGCACCCGCGAACGCATCCTGGACGCCGCGGGCGCCATCTTCGCCATGCGCGGCTTCCGGGCCGCCACGGTGCGCCAGATCAGCGAGGCCGCGGGCGTGAACGTGGCCCTGCTCCACTACTATTTCAAGGACAAGGCCGGGCTCTACCAGGCCGTGCTGGAGGACCTCACGGACCGCGGCCTGCGGGACTTCCCCACGGACATGGGCGTGAAGCCCGGGGCCGGGGCCGGGGAGCGGCTGGCCGGGTTCATCCGCGGCCTGCTCTTCCGGCTGCTGTCCCTGCGCGGCTGGGGCGGGTACGAGGGCAAGGCCCGGCTCATCGTCAAGGAGATATCCGACCCCACGCCCTACATGGACCAGGTGGTGGAGCGTTTCGCCCGGCCCCAGAAGGAGATCCTCCAGGGCATCGTGGGCGAGCTCCTGGCGCCCCACGACGAGCCCGCGCGGGTGCGGGCCTGCTGCCTGAGCGTGGTGGCCCAGTGCCTGCACTACGCCTACGCCAAGCCGGTCATCGACCGCCTCCTGCCCGGGGTGGGCGCGCGGGACGAGGACATCGCATACCTGGCCACGCACATCGCGGAGTTCTCCCTGGGCGGCATCGGCCGCCTGCGGAGGCAGGCCGCGCAAGGGGCCAAGGGGGGACGGCCATGAAGCGCCTGCTGGTCTGCCTGCTGTCCTGCCTGGCCCTGGCCGCCTGCGGCCGGAGCGACGGCCTGGTCCAGGGCTACGTGGAGGGCGAGTACGTCTATGTGGCCGCGCCCACGGGCGGCCAGCTCCTGGAACTGGCCGTGAGCCGCGGCGACTCCGTGGCCCGGGGCCGGAAGCTCTTCGTCCTGGACGCGGACCTGGAACGGGCCGCAGTGGACGAGGCGGCCCAGAACCTGTCCCAGGCCGAGAACCGGCTGGCCGACCTGCGCAAGGGCAAGCGGCCCACCGAGGTGGCCACCATCAAGGCCCAGCTGGCCGAGGCCCAGGCCGCGCGCAAGCTGGCCGAGTCCGAGCACCGCCGCAGGGTCAAGCTCTACGAGCAGCGCACCATCCCCCACGAGGAGCTGGAGCGCGCCCACACCGAATTCGAACAGGCCCGCCAGCGCTCCGAGGCCATCGCCCAGGAACTGGCCACCGCGCTCCTGGGCGCGCGCGAGGACGAGATCCGCGCGGCCGAGGCCGAGGTCCAGGCCGCCCGGGCGCGGCTGGACCAGGCCCGCTGGAACCTGGACCAGAAGACCCAGTCCGCGCCCATGGACGCCCTGGTCTTCGACACCCTGTACCGCACCGGCGAATGGGTGCCCGCGGGCCGTCCCGTGGCGGCTCTGCTGCCGCCCGGCAACATCCGGGTGCGCTTCTTCGTGCCCGAGGCCCTGGTGGGGACCCTGGCCCCGGGCCAGGCCGTGGCCATCCTGGTGGACGGCCGGGACAAGCCCGTGGCCGCCACGGTGACCTTCGTCTCGCCCGAGGCCGAATACGCCCCGCCGGTGATCTATTCCAGTCAGAGCCGGGCCAAGCTCGTGTTCCGGGTGGAGGCCGCGCCCGATCCGGGCCAGGCCCCGCTCAACCCGGGCCAGCCCGTGGACGTGCGGCTGGGCGCGGGAGGCTGACGTGGAGCCCCGGGAGGCGGTCATCGACGTGCGCGGCGTCACCAAGGCCTTCGGCGGCAAGGTGGTGGTCAACGGCCTGGACATGCGGGTGGAGCGCGGCGAGATCTTCGGCTTCCTGGGACCCAACGGCTCGGGCAAGACCACCTTCATCCGCATGCTCTGCGGCCTGCTCTCCCCGGACGCCGGGGAGGGCACCTGCCTGGGCCTGGACGTGCGCCGGGACGCGGCCCGCATCAAGGAGCAGGTGGGCTACATGTCCCAGCGCTTCAGCCTCTACGAGGACCTCACCGTGCGCGAGAACCTGGAATTCACCGCGCGCATGTACGGCCTGCCCCGGCACCGGGAGGCCGTGGAGGCCATGCTCGAACGCATGGAGCTGACCCGCTTCGCCGGGCAGCTGGCCGGGCGGCTTTCGGGCGGCTGGAAACAGCGCCTGGCCCTCTCGGCCTGCATGCTCCACGAGCCCCGGCTGCTGCTCCTGGACGAGCCCACGGCCGGGGTGGACCCGGGCGCGCGCCGCGACTTCTGGGACCAGGTCCACGCCCTGGCCGCGGCGGGCGTCACCTCGCTCATCAGCACGCACTACATGGACGAGGCTGAGCGCTGCCACCGCCTGGCCTACATCGCCTATGGCGACCTCCTGGCCCAGGGCAGCGCCGAGGAGCTCATCCGCGGCTCCGGGCTGACCACTTTCCGCATCACCGGCCCGGACCTGCACGGCCTGACCCTGACCCTGCGCGCCGCGCCGGGCGTGGACCAGGTGGCGGCCTTCGGCCCGGCCCTGCACGTGAGCGGCCGGGACCGGGCGGCCCTGGAGGCGGCCCTGGCCCCCTGGCGGGACGGGGTCCACGCCATCGCGGCCGTGGACACGAGCCTGGAGGAGGTCTTCATCGGCCTCATGCGGCGGGGACGGGCCTGATGTCCCGGCGGCTCTTCTCCTTCCGGCGCTTCCTGGCCGTGGTGAACAAGGAATTCATCCAGATGCGGCGGGACCGGGTGACCTTCGCCATGATGATCGGCATCCCGCTCCTGCAGCTCATCCTCTTCGGCTACGCCATCAACTCCGACCCGCGGCGCCTACCCACGGCCGTGCTCTCGGCGGACAACTCGGCCTTTTCCCGGGCCATCGTGGCGGCCATGCAGACCAGCCGCTACTACCAGATCACGCGCCACGCGGCCTCGCGGGACGAGGCCCGGGACCTCCTGGACCGCGGCAAGGTGCAGTTCGTGCTGACCATTCCGCAGGATTTCGGGGCGGACGTCCTGCGCGGCGAACGGCCCGTGCTCCTGCTGGAGGCCGACGCCTCGGACCCGGCGGCCGTGAGCGGGCCGGTGGGCGCGCTGCGCGAGATCGTGAACCGGGCCGTGAACACCGAGCTGGACCGGGCCTTCCCCTACGTGGTGCGCGGCGCGGACCCCGTGGACGTGCGGGTGCACGCGGACTACAACCCCGAGGCCGTGACCCAGTACAACATCGTGCCCGGCCTGCTGGGCGTCATCCTGACCATGACCCTGACCATGATCACGGCCCTGGCCATCACCCGGGAGTCCGAGCGCGGCACCATGGAGAACCTCCTGGCCACGCCGGTGCGGCCCCTGGAGGTCATGCTCGGCAAGATCGTGCCCTACATCCTGGTGGGCTATCTCCAGATGGGGCTCATCGTGGTGGCGGCCAAGGCGCTCTTCCAGGTGCCCATGCAGGGCAGCGTGGTCCTGGTCTTTCTGCTCTCCCTGGTCTTCATCGGGGCCAACCTCTCGGTGGGCGTGACCCTCTCCACCCTGGCCCGCAACCAGCTTCAGGCCGTGCAGATGTCCGTGTTCTTTTTCCTGCCGTCCATGCTTCTCTCGGGCTTCATGTTCCCGTTCCGCGGCATGCCGGGCTGGGCCCAGGGGGTGGGCTCCATCCTGCCGCTGACCCACTACCTGCGGCTGGTGCGCGGGGTGCTGCTCAAGGGCAACGGCCTGGTCCTGGCCCTGGACAACCTCTGGCCCATCGCCCTGTTCTGGCTCGTGGTCATCGCCATCGGCGTGAAGCGCTACCGCAAGACCCTGGACTAGAGGTGCGCGCTGACCTTGCGCAGGATCTCCGGGAACAGCTCCTGTTCCTCGGGGGTCAGGCTGGCGGCCATCTCCTGGGTCAGGCGCTCGTGCAGGGCGTGGTGCTCGCGGAAGTGGCGCTCGCCTTCGTGGGTCAGGCCCACCAGGATGGAGCGGCGGTCCGACTCGTGCGGCTTGCGGGCCACGAACCCGGCCCGCTCCAGGCGGTCCACCAGCACGGTGAGCGAGCCGGTGGTCACGCCCATGCGGCCGGCCAGGTCCTTCATGCGCAGATCGCCGCAGGAGCCCAATATCTCCAGGGTGTGCATCTGGGCCGGGGTGAGCCCGGTCTCGCGCACCACACCCTGCTCCCAGGACGAGAACTTCTCGTAGAATTCGATGAGCAGCCGGGTCAGGTCCTCGCTCATGCGCCCTCCTGGAGGTCGTCGCGGGTGAGGGCCAGGCTGGCCGAAAGAAGCACCACCAGGATGGCCCCCGCATTGTGGAGCAGGGAGGCCAGCACCGGCGAGAGCAGACCCCAGCCGCCGCCCAGAACGGCTATGGTGTTGAAGAGGATGGCCAGGCCGATGTTCAGCCGCACCACGGCCACGGCCCGGCGGCCCAGGCGCAGGAGGAAGGGCAGGCGGGAGATGTCGTCGCGGGTGAGCGCCACGTCCGCGGTCTCCAGGGCCACGTCCGTGCCCAGGGCGCCCATGGCGATGCCCAGGTCGGCCTTGGCCAGGGCCGGGGCGTCGTTGATGCCGTCCCCCACAAAGGCCACGCGCAGGCCCCGGGCCTGGTATTCCTCCACCACCTTGAGCTTGTCCTGGGGCTTGAGTCCGGCCCGGGAGACGTCCAGCTTCAGCTCGCGGGACAGGCGCTGCACGGCCCGGGGATGGTCGCCGGAGAGCAGGCCCAGGCTGGTGAGGCCCAGGCTGCGCAGCCGGGCCATGGTCCGGGCCGCTCCGGCCCTGGGCCGGTCCGAGACGCCCAGCACGCCCACGGGTTCGCTGTCGCGCAGCACCACCAGGGCCGTGTCTCCGCGCTCCTGGATGTTCTCCAGGCAGGAGCGCAGGGGGACGGGCAGGGCCGCGGCCCCGCCCGCCAGCTCGGCGCTGCCCACCTCCACCCTGGCCCCGTCCACCAGGGCCGTGACGCCCAGGCCGATCTCGGCCAGGACCTGCTCGGCCTTGCGCACCGTGACCTTGGCGTAGTGCGCGGCCTTGAGCACGGCCCGGGCCAGGGGGTGGGCGCAGCTCTGCTCGGCGCTGGCCGCGCAGGCCAGCATCTCCTCGCGGGTCACGGTCCCGCAGGCGGTCACCTCGTCCACCCGGGGCTCGCCGCGGGTCAGCGTGCCGGTCTTGTCGAAGAGCATGACCTGGATGCGGGCGGCCTCCTCCAGGTACTGCCCGCCCTTGATGAGCACCCCGGCGCGGGCCGCCCGGCCTACAGCGGCCACCGTGGCCGTGGGTCCGGCCATGAGCAGGGCGCAGGGACAGCCGGCCACGAGCACGGCCACGGCGCGCGAGATGTCGCCGCTCACCCCCCAGGCCAGGGCCGCGATGGCCAGGACCAGGGGCGTGAACCAGCGGGCGTAGCGGTCCACCATGCGGGCGCTCTTGGGCTTCTGGGACTCGGCCTCGGTGACCAGGCGGATGACCTTGCCCAGGGTGGTGTCCTGGCCCACCTTGCCGGCCCGGATCTCCACCACGCCGTTGTAGTTGAGGGTCCCGGCCAGCAGGGGGTCGCCGGGCCTCCGCTCGCAGGGCACGGACTCGCCCGTGATGGTGGACTCGTCCACGGCCGTGACGCCGGACACGATCTCGGCGTCCACCGGGATGCGCTCCCCGGGCTTCACCAGGAGCAGGTCGCCCACCCGGATCTCGGCCAGGGGCACGCTCTCCTCGCGGCCGTCCACCAGGCGCGTGGCCCGCTCCGGGGTCATCTTGGCCAGGGCCTGGATGGAGCGGCGCGAGGATTCGCTCACGGCCTGCTCCACCAGGGAGCCCAGGGTCATGATGAAGGCCACCTCGGCCGCGGTGAGCAGCTCGCCCTGGGCCACCGAGGCCACCAGGGCCAGGGCCACCAGCTCGTCCACGTTCACGCGGCGCTCCAGCAGGCCCTGCACCGCCCCGCGCACGATGGGCAGGCCGTTGCCCAGGACCGAGGCCCCGGCCAGGACCAGGGGCAGCCAGGCCGGGACGCCGGGGCGGCCTTCCAGGAAGAAGGCGGCCAGGGCCAAGGCTCCACCGCCGAGGCAGAACAAGAGTTCCTTGAAGTCGAGGAGGTCTGTGTAGGATTTGAGGCGGGAGAAACGGCCGATCATGGGGCCCCCTTGAATCATTTGTTTGAGGCGAGAAAAGCTTTACTTCATGATTATTTGATAGTCAAGATAAAAGGCCGCAAAAAAAGGGGGAGCCGGGCTCCCCCTTGCGATCGAATGGAAATCACAGGCTATTCTTCGGCCTGGGTCTTCTTGTGCTCGGCGATGACCTTTTCCGCGATCTGCGGAGGGCATTCCTCGTAGTGCGAGAACTCCATGGTGAAGGTGCCCTGGCCGCCGGTCATGGAGCGCAGGTCCGGGGCGTACTTGAGCACCTCGGACATGGGCACGTGGGCCTTGATCTCGGTGACGCCGGCCTGGGAGTCCGAGCCCAGCACCTTGCCGCGACGGCTGGAGAGGTCGCCGATGACGTCGCCCATGTAGTTGTCCGGCACGGCCACGGTGACGGTCATCACCGGCTCCAGGAGCTTGACCCCGGCCTTTTCGCAGGCCTTCTTGAAGGCCAGGGAGCCGGCGATCTTGAAGGCCATTTCCGAGGAGTCCACGTTGTGGAATGAGCCGTCGTAGAGGGTGACCTTGAAGTCGATGAGCGGGAATCCGGCAAGGAAGCCGCGGGCCGCGGACTCCTGGATGCCCTTGTCCACCGCCGGGATGTACTGGCGGGGGATGGAGCCGCCCACGATGGCGTCCACGAACTCGTAGCCCGCGTTGCGAGGCTGCGGCTCCATGTGGATCCAGCAGTCGCCGAACTGGCCGCGGCCGCCGGTCTGCTTCTTGTGGCGGCCCTGGATCTCGCTGGCCTTGCCCTTCAGGGTCTCGCGGTAGGGGACCTTGGGGGTCTTGAGCAGGATGTCCACCTTGTAGCGGCGCTTGGCCCGGTCGGCCGAGACCTCGATGTGGTTCTGGCCCATGCCGGTGATGAGGATGTCGGCGGTCTCCTCGTCGCGGGAGAGGGTGAGGGTCACGTCCTCTTCCAGGAGCTTGGCCATGGCCGCATAGACCTTGTCCTCGTCGCCCTTTTCGGCCGGGGCCAGGGCGTAGGTGATGAGCTGCTGGGCCAGCTTGGGCTTCTTGAGCTGGAAGGGGGCCTTCTCCTCGCAGAGGGTGTCGCCGGTCTTGGTCACCTTGAGCTTGGCCAGGGTCACGATGGCGCCGGGACCCAGGGGCTCCTTGCTCGGGCTCTGCTCCTTGCCCTGCATGAGCAGGAGCTGGGCCACGCGCTCCTTTTCGCCCTTGCCCGCGTTGAGCAGCGAGGAGTCCGGGGAGAGCGTGCCCGAGAGCACGCGCAGCACGGTGAGCTGGCCCGCGAAGGGGTCGGCCAGGGTCTTGAACACGAAGCAGGCCACCGGGGCGTCCGGGGCCGAGGCGCGGGTGGAGCCGTCCTCGCCCTCCCAGGGCTCGTGGTCCAGGGGCGAGGGCAGCAGGGCCTGGACCGCGTCCAGGAGCTGGGCTCCGCCCATGTTCTGGAGCGCGGCGCTCACGCAGACCGGCACCAGCTCGCGGGAGAGCACGCCGGCCTTGAGCGCGGTCTTGATCTCGTCGGGCGAGAGCGCGCCTTCCTCCAGGTATTTCTCCATGAGGGCCTCGTCGCTCTCCGCGATGTTCTCGATCATGGCCTCGCGGATGGGGCCCACCTCGGAGGCCACGTCGCCCGGCACATCGGCTTTGGTCACGCCTCCCTTGCCGTCGAAGAGCAGGGCCTTGTTCTCCAGCATGTCCACCACGCCCTTGAAGGTCTCGCGGGCGCCGATGGGGTAGTAGAGGAGCACGGGCTTGATGCCCAGGGCGTTCTTCAGCCCGTCGAAGGCCGTCTGGAAGTCGGCGCGGTCGCGGTCCATCTTGTTGATGCAGACCACGGCGGGCAGCCGGGCGGCCTGGACGTCCTTCCAGGCCTTGCGGGTGAGCGGTTTGACCCCGTCCACGGCGTCGATGACGAAGACCACGCCGTCGGCCGCGGCCAACTGGTAGGAAAGGTCGCCGTTGAAGTTGGAGTCGCCGGGCGTGTCGATGAGGAAATGCTGGTTCTTGTTCCACTTGAACTGGGCGAAGCCGGGCTGGATGGAGCCGCGGCGCTTGATCTCCTCGGGCTCGTAGTCCAGGGCCGTGGTGCCCTCCTCGATCTTGCCCAGCCGGGCGATGGCCCCGGCGTTGAACAGGAGCATTTCGGCCAGGGAGGTCTTGCCGCAGCCGCCGTGGCCGACCAGTGCGTAGGTCCTTTGAGCTTTGAGCGCTTCCGACATTGCCAACTCCGTTACAGTATTGAGTTTTTATTGTAAGGGGAGCAGCTCCCCCAACGTTCTCGTCCTGGTCCGGATTTTTTCAAAGGTTTAGACCTATAGGAAGAGGGGCGCGAGAATGTCAAGTCGCGTTCCCGGAGTCTCCCGTGTTTCCTGGCCGCCCCTTGAAAGGCGGCGGGAAGTGTGCTTCTGTGCCAGAGACGGAGGAACGCCATGCCGCTGCCCGACTACCAGGACATCCTGACCCGGCTCCAGCAGGCCCTGGGCAAGGCCTACCGCGCCGAACCCGGCCTGTTGAACATCCCAGGACGTTCCTTGGCCTGCAAGGTCGATCCCCTCTACTACCTGGCCCTGGAGCCCGCCTTTGCCGAGAGCCTGGCCAAGGCCGCGGCCCTGCTGCCGGCCACGGTGGTGGAGGCCCTGGTGCGCACCGGCAACTACATCACCCGTGCGCCGGAGCGCCGCCACGAGGTGGACGTGGAGGTGGTCCTGCACGGACGCACCCTGGCCCTGCACGGCTCGTTCGTGGACGCGGATTTCATCGACCGCGCCCTGCGCCTCTACGCCGGACTGCCCGGCGGCCTGGAGGTGGCGGACTTGCGCCTGGCCGGGCGCTGCCGCCCCTTGCTGGAGCCCCTGTTCGAAAACAAGACCCCGCTGCGCGATCTAGCCTTTGTCCGCTAAAATATTCTGATATTATCAGAACATTCTGATAAAATCAGAATATTTGTCTTCCGGTTTGCCCAATACATTTTCTGAACTTAATCTAATATACTAGAATTGTTCTATTTATTAAAAAAGCTTCAAAAGCGCAGGATTGGCACGGGTTTTGATGAATGCTGCGCAGACCGTGCAGCGGTCAGAACACGAGGACCGGTTCCGGAACCGCCGGGAGAGGGCGTCCGGGGCGTGCAGCAAACCAGGCAAGGAGAGGGACCATGAAAGGCGACATCACCAAGCTGACCCAGCGGATCGTGCTCGAAGGCAACAAGCAGGCCAAGGACATCGCCGCGGCCATCGGCAAGCCCTATTCCACCCTGTTGCGGGAGCTCAACCCCTTTGACGGGCAGGCCAAACTCGGCGTGGAGACCCTGGTGGAGATCATGCGCGTGACACAGAACGTGGAGCCCCTGAAGCTCATGGCCGAGGCCCTGGGCTACGAGCTGGTGGGCGTGTGCGCGCCGCGGCGCAAAACCCCGCGCGTGGCTGCTGAGAGCGGCGGCCTGCATGCCCCGGCTTTCGGATAAATCCCTTCCCCCATCCCATCCATACGAAGGCGCC
>JAWRKD010000012.1:0-3074 GCA_040307135.1 Desulfovibrionaceae bacterium | reverse complement strand
TGGTCCTTGGACAGGCGATCATACCCCTTCACCAGCTCGACGTTGTTCTCGTAAAACCGGATAACCTGGGCGTGGTTCTCACCCAGCTCCCGGAGCAGGTCCTGGGTGTCCTGGCGATACCGGTCGAGGGTCTTGCGGGATTCGGACCGCATATCCTCGACCATCTTGGCGACCTGGTGCCCGCGCAAGTAGTCGATGCCCAGCACGGCCAAAAGCACCACGGCCGGCCCCGAGAGGACCACGAGGATTATCCCGCCCGGGCCGAGCTGCTGGAGCACCCCGGCGACGGTCTCCAGCGCGGTCACAAGGCGCATGATCTGTTCCATGTCCACGGCTACCGCGCCTCCTGTTTCCAGCTCTCGACCAAGTCGATGAGCCGGTTGAGCTGATCCCGGATGTCGTTGCAGAGCTGGCCGTTGGCGTCGGCGTTGTCCAGGAGGTCCGCCTCGGTCAGCCCCGAGTCGGCGTCAGCGGGATCGGCCGGGCCGGACGCTCCAGCAGGTCGTGCGGGATCAGGGGCGGCGGGCACGGCGCGATCACCGGGGGCGGGGGCGGCACGGATCGCGCGGTTGTACAGCCCCACAAAGCGCAGGCTAAGACGGCGCAGAGCAGCAGTCTGGGCAGCATAGGCGGCGATCTCCTTTTTGAGGGTCCGGGACTCGGCGGCGTTCGCCGCCTTGGACTTGGCCAGCTCGGCAGCCAGGCCGTCGGCCTTCTCGGCCCGGGCCTGGTAGCGGGACCGGGCCTCACGTTCGGCCCCGGCGGCCACCTCCCAGCGGTCCGCCAGCTCCACGGCGT
This sequence comes from Desulfovibrionaceae bacterium, assembly GCA_040307135.1. GTDB lineage: Bacteria > Desulfobacterota > Desulfovibrionia > Desulfovibrionales > Desulfovibrionaceae > Aminidesulfovibrio. The sequence goes on along the minus strand of JAWRKD010000012.1, from coordinate 2,276 downwards.
GCTCGGCCGTGAGCGTGGCCAGGGCCGCATCTCCCTTGGCTTTGGCGAAGGAATGACCCAGCCAGGCCCCGCCCGCGAAAACTACGAGCAGGATCAGGATCATGCCGACCGGCGACTTGAGCCACTTGAACCCCTTGGCCAGCATGGGCAGGACCTCCAGCGCGACACCGCCGATCATCGCAGCACCCCCCGCCCCCAGGATGCGTACAGGGGCTCGAATTTCTGGACCTGGCGCGGATAATCCCGGTTCTCGCGCCAGGCGGCTTTGGACCGTCCGGCGTTGACCACGGCCACCTGGCCGTCCCAGCGGCCCGGGTCCAGGCCGCTGCGCGCGGCCAGGGCGCGGTCTTTGAAAAGCCAGCCCAGGCCGCCGTTGTACGAGGCCAGGGTCATCTGCCAGCGGTCCCGCGCGCTCGCGGCCCGGATCCTGTCCAGGAGCCAGGCGTCGTAGGCGCACAGGGCGCGCAACGCCCAGCCGGGATTCCAGGCGTCGGCCAGGCCCAGGTCCGGCCGGATCTCGCCCAGCCAGGTGGCGGTATCCGGCATGATCTGGCCCAGGCCCTGGGCCCCCACCGCTGACCGGGCGTCCTCGCGCCAGCGGGACTCGGTGTGCACCTGGGCGGCCAGGGTGGCCACGGGCGCGGCCAGGCCCAGCTCGCTGCGGGCGGCCCGGATGAGCGCGGAGCGGTGCGCCAGAGCCTGGCGCGGCACATCCCCGGCGGATGCCGGCAGCGCGAAGATCGCGAGCAGGATCAGGGCCGCGGTGATGAGGGTGACGGCCAGGGCGATCCAGGTGGCCAGGCGCGACGTGGTCACAGCCCCAGCCCCACGCAGAGCATGGCCCCGGTCACGAGCATGGCCTGCCGCAGCATGGCCAGGCCGAAGACAAGCAGGTAGTCCCGGACCACGGGGTAGTCCGCGTCGCCCGGGCGGTTGGCCCCGGGAGTCTCGCGGTGGTCCCTGCACAGGTAGCCGGCCGGGTCCGCGTACACGAACAGAACGCGGTCCAGGCAGTAGCCGGCCACGCCGGCCAACAGGCAGAGCGTGACCTTGTACAGGACCACGGGCAGCTGCTGGGGCGCGACCGCGCCCAGGATGGCCAGCAGGGCCACGTCCAGGGCCAGGGCCAGGCCGTACCAGGCGCGTTCGCTCCTGAGCCGGGCAACGAGCTTGCGGATCACGGGGACCTCCTGATTCACCCCGGCGCTGAGCCGGGCGTTACGCCTATGCCCCTGGCGCGCGTTTTGGACTGGTTTTAGACTAGTTCCACACCCGTCCAACGGGCATGACCCTACCCAAGGGCCAAAATGCGGCAGAGGGCCATCGCAGGCCCCAGAATAGGGTAGGCCCGGGAAAGGCGCAGAACTACAGGGACAGGAGGGACGGTATGGAAGGGATAATGGAGGTCTATCTGTCCACGCGATCCATCTCGGCGCGCACGGACTCGGCCGTGACCCTCCACGGCTCGCGCATGTGTTTCACCAGGACGCCCTCCTGGGCCAGGCGGTAGGCCTGGGTCCGTGAGATTCCAAGGCAGTACCGCACCTCGTCCACGCGCAGCAGGCTCTTTCGGGAGACCATCTCCTCGGGCGTCAGGGAGTAATGTGGGGCGTCGTCCTGCCCCTGCCTCTCCTCGCGGGGATGGGGCAGGACGGCCTGGAAGCCTGCGGTGCCCTGCGGGGTGCAGCGCTTGGCGCAGCCCAGGCAGTGCAGGATGGGCCAGCGGCACATCCAGTACGGCTCGCGCCGCCGCGTGTCGCAGCCCAAGGCCTCATAGGCCTCCGGGGCCACCACGCCCTCGTAGGGCCGGAATCCGGACTGCCAGAGCTTGGCCACCTCACGCAGCAGGGTCGCGTTCATGGACATCCCCCTTGCGCTAGGCGCTCCTGAAACAGTTGGACACGGCGTAAATCCTCAATTCCTTGTGGTTGTGGCTCGTGATCTTGAGCCGGGTGGACGCGCCGCTCCCGGCCCCCTGGTCCAGGTTCCCGGCCACCAGCACGCGGCCGGCGTCAAAGGCGCTGTCCACGGCCAGCGGAACCTGGGCATAGGCCCCCTCCCCGCGCCGGACCCAGGCCTTGAGGTCCGCGTCGAGCGTCACGTTGTCCACGGCCTGGAGCACCAGCACCACCTTGGCCAGGTCCGGGTCCGCGGCCTCGAACACGTCGAACTCGGCCGTCATGTCGCGGGCCTGGATGTCGGCAGTGGCCGAGAGCGCGGACAGGACCGGCGCGGCCGAGGCGCTGGACGTGGAAAAGGCCAGGAGGACCGGCAGC
>JAWRKD010000011.1:0-31827 GCA_040307135.1 Desulfovibrionaceae bacterium | reverse complement strand
CCCCCCCCCGCCCCAGCGTCATTCCGGGAGCGCGGGGGCTACTTGCCGCGGGCGAAGGTGGCCACGCCCGCGATTTTCTTGGGCTCGCCCGGGGCCAGGTAGCGCACCACCATCTTGTCATAGGCCGGCGAGGCCGCCACGCCCATGTTGGCCAAGCTGGTGTCGTCCTTGGCGGCCTTGGGGATCAGGGTGCAGATGTAGATGCCCTGGTTGTCCACCATGTACAGGGAGGTGCCGTTGGGATCGATGACTCCGGCCACGGACACGTTCTTCTTGGGCGTGGCGATGGAGCCGGAGAACAGGGGGCCTTCCTGCTTGTCGATGGTGAAGACCGAGACAAAGCCCGAGAAGTAGTTGACCTCGCCGAACGCGTCCTTGCTGCTGTCTTTGTTGAATGCCTCGGTCTGGTCCATCTTCCAGGTGCCCAGCAGGTTCGGGAAGCCCCCGGCCAGGGCGGCGGAGGCGCACAGGGCCAGCACGGCCGAAAGGGCGAGGATGCCGAGAATCCGTTTCATGCAGTTCCTCCAGAAATGTTGGGGTGTTGAGCGAAACTATACCAAGGCTTCCGCAAGGGGAAGCGGGTTCCGGGGCCTCAACCGTCTTCGCCCTGGCCTCCGGCCTTGCGCTGGCGGAAGGACTGGGCGGACCAGGGAAAGATGTCCCGGGCCTTTTCCTGGGCCGCGGCCTCCACAGCGTCGAACCAGCGGCGGAAGAGGTCCTTGAGCAGGCGGCCGTCCTCGGTGAGCATGAAGCCGGCCTTGTTGCTGCCCCGGGTCTGGACCAGGCGCACGCCGAGCACGGCCTCGCTCTGTTTGAGTTTGCCCCAGGCCGCCCGGTAGGAGATGCCCATGGCCTGGGCCGCGGCCTTGAGCGAGCCGCGTCGTTCGATCTCCTCCAGGAGCTGGGCCCGGCCCGAGCCGAAGAACACGCCGTCCTCGGTGTCCAGCCAGAGGTGCAGACGGATGATAGGCATGGCCTCGCTCATGGGCTCCTCGCGCTGTGGTTTTTCCTTTCTCCTTCTATGCCGAAAGTTGCATAAGATCAACATGGGGGAGGAGGCGGAGCCGGAGCCGGGGCGGGAAGGGCGGCTGGCCCAGGTCCGGGGCACGCCCCGCCCCGGGTCCGCATGCGGGCGGATCGCCCGAAATCATTCCAGGCCGTAGGCCTTGAGCTTGCGCCACAGGGTGGTGCGCGGCAGGTTGAGGATCTGGGCCGTGAGGCCCTTGTTGTAGCCGGTCTTTTCCAGGACCTTGGCGATGTGGCGCTTCTCCAGCTCCTCCAGGGTCTGGAGCCCGGCGCCCTCCAGGGTGTCGAACTCCAGCTGCTGGAGGTCGTCGGGCAGGTCCTGGACCCGGATCTGGTCGCAGTCCGTGAGGGCCACGGCCCGCTCCACGATGTTCTCCAGCTCGCGCACGTTGCCGGGGTAGCTGTAGTTGGAGAGGATCTGCAGGGCCTGGGGCTGGATGCCGGTGACCGGCTTGCGGAAGGCCAGGCCGTACTTGCCGATGAAGTGGTTCACCAGGAGCGGGATGTCCTCGCGGTGCTCGGAGAGCGGCGGCAGCAGGATGGTCACCACGTTGAGCCGGAAGTAGAGGTCCTCGCGGAAAGCGCCCTGGGCCACCTCCTGCTTGAGATCCTTGTTGGTGGCCGAGATGACGCGGATGTCCAGGTCGATGGGCCGGGTGCCTCCGACCCGGAGAATGCGCCTGTCCTGGATCACGTGCAGGAGCTTCACCTGCATGGACAGGGGCATCTCGCCGATCTCGTCCAGGAAGACCGTGCCCCCGGCCGCGGACTCGAAGAGCCCGATCTTGGTGGCCGTGGCCCCGGTGAACGAGCCCTTTTCGTGGCCGAACAGCTCGCTGCCGATGAGCTCCTCGGTGAAGCCGCCGCAGTTGAAGGACACGAAGGGCCGCTCGCAGCGCGGGCTGGCCTGGTGGATGGCCTTGGCGGCCAGGGCCTTGCCCGTGCCGCTGGCGCCCTGGAGGAGCACGTTGCAGTCCACCGGGGCCACTTTGCGGATCAGGGCGAAGACCTGCTGCAGGGCCGGGCTGTTGCCCACGATGTCCGCCAGCGCCCCGCCGCGCAGGGCCGCCCGCAGGCGCTGGTTCTCCTGGCGCATGCCGGTTTTTTCCAGTGCCTGGCGGGCCAGGTGGCGGATCTCCTCCAGCTTGGCCGGTTTGGTTACGTAGTGGAACGCGCCCTGCTTGATGGCCTGGATGGCCGTGTCGATGCCGCCGTGGCCCGTGACCATGACCACCTCGGCGCCCCGGCGCAGGGCCTTGACGCGGTCCAGCACGCTCAGGCCGTCCTCGTCCGGCAGGCGCAGGTCCAGGAAGACCACCTCGAAGGGCTCCTCCTGCATGCGTTCCAGGAAGGCCCGGGCCGTGGTGAAGGCCTCCACCTCGAAGCCTTCCTTGGTCAAGGCCTGGCTCAGGCGGCGGCAGACGATGGTTTCGTCGTCCACCACGGCCAGCCGGGGTTTCGCCGCCTTGCTGCAATCGTTCATGGTTCGCTCCCGGGCTGGGCCTGGGGGATGTGCACGAAGAACACGCTGCCCTGGCCCGGCTCGCTCTGGACTTCGATGCGGCCGCCGTGGCGCTTGACGATGGCGTAGGTCACGGCCAGGCCCAGGCCCGTGCCGCGGCCCACCTCCTTGGTGGTGTAGAAGGGCTCGAAGATGTGCTGGAGGGTTTCGGGTTCCATGCCCTTGCCCGTGTCGCGCACCTCGAAGCGCACGTATTCCCGGCCCTCGGCCGCCACGCTGAAGCGGATGCGGCCTCCGGGCGGGGTGGCCTGCATGGCGTTGAGCAGGAGGTTCATGAAGACCTGCTGGAGGTTGCGCAGGTTGCCGCGCAGGGCGGGCAGGCCCTCGGGCGCGTCGCTTTCCAGGCTCACGCCCGAGAGCATGATCTGGTTGCGCAAGAGCGCCAGGGTGGAGCGCACCACCTCCCCGGGCGGCAGGGCGCTGAAGGCCGGGCGCTCGGTGCGCGAAAAGTCCAGGAGGTTCTTGACGATGTCCCCGGCGCGCTCGGCCTGGGCCAGGATGTCGCGCAGCATCTCGGCCGCGTCCTCGTCCAGGCTCGCGCCGTATTCTTCCAGAAAGGCCTCGCCGGTGAGGGCGATGTTGTTCAAGGGATTGTTGAGCTCGTGGGCGATGCCCGCGGTGAAGGTGCCCAGGGCCGCGATCTTGCGGGCCTGGAGCAGGTCCTCCTGGTTGGCCTCCAGCTCCTGGGCCATGCGGTTGAAGGCCCCGGTGAGGCCGCTGATCTCCAGGAGCTGCCCCGGCTCGGGCGGGATGGGGCTGAAGTCGCCGCGGGCCACGCGTTCGGTGGTGGTTCGCAGCACGTCGAGCGGCCGCAGCATGCCGCGGGAGATGAGCTTGATGACCAGGAACATGAGCAGGAGCACCACGCCCAGGAAGGCGAAGGGCAGCACCGAGGCCCGCAGCAGGCCCGCGTGGATGCGCTGGCGCTTGATGCGGGTGATGCCGTCGGCCAGGTCCATGAGGGCCTTGCCCCGGGCGCGCACCAGGTCGCGCACCTCGGCCGAGCGCGAGGGCAGGGCGCGGAAGGCCTCCTCGTAGGCCGCCAGCGCGGCGCGGAAGGCCTGGGCTGATTCCTGCCCGGCCACCAGGGCCATGTCCGGCCCCAGTTCCTCGGCCAGGCCGTCCACGCGGCCCAGGTAGCCCAGGCCCTCGCCCAGGCTCTCGGCGTCGGCGTAGAGCAGGAGGTTCTTCTCGAAGCGCCGCACCTCCAGGATGTTGCTCAGGAGGTCGTCGTAGCGCTCGCCCAGGAGCAGGCGCTCCTCCACGGTGTGCAGGCTCCAGAAGTTGAGCAGGGTGAGCAGCCCGGACGAGAGCAGGGTCACGGCGAAGACCAGGAATATCTTCCCCTTGATGGAGCGGAAGAATCCCCGCGGCCCTTCGTTCTGGCCCCAGGCCTGCAAGGCGCTCTGCGCGGCGTCGTGCGTCATGTCCTCGAATCCTGTGCGCGGGCGTTGTTCCGGAGACGGCGCGGGCCGGTTTCTGGCCCCTGCCTCCTGGCGGCAGCATACGCTTGTTTCAATTTGATACAAGGGGCGGCCTGCCTCGGAAAACCGGTTCCATTTCGGAACGGCCAGGACTCCGGCATCCGTCTGTCCTTCAAATAAAAATCCTTATATTCCAAATTGTTTTGTACAAAGTTCCGGTCTGGCCCGGGCCTTGCTCAAGGGAGGCGACACGACAGGAGCATGCATGGAAAGGATTCTGGTCTGCATGGACGACCGCCGCGGGGCCTGGGAGGCCCTGTCGCATTCCGTCTGTCTGGCCAAACGCATCGGGGGCGCGGTCCACGTGCTGCGCATCCAGGCTCCCGGGGCCGAGCCCCGGGACGGGGACGCGGTGCGCAGCCGCCTGGAGCGCCAGATCGAAGCGGCCAAGGCCGAGGGAGTGAACATCACGCACTTCGTGGCCGAGGGTCCCTTTGAGGAAGAGGTGATCCGCTTCGCGGAGCACCACCGCATCAGCCTGCTGGTGGCCGAGCCCGGCCAGGGCGAAGGCCTCCAGCAGATCCGCCATCGCATCGCCTGCCGCGTGGAACTGGTCTCGCCGAGACGGAACCCGGAAACGACTGACGCACGAGGGAGAAACACATGACCATTCCGTTGCATCTTTACCTTCCCATTGCCGGGAACAGCGTGAACGTGGCCGCCATCTTCGGCCTGGGAGGGGCGGTGGGCCTGCTCTCGGGCATTTTCGGCGTGGGCGGCGGCTTTCTCATGACGCCCCTGCTCATCATGATGGGCATCCCGCCCACCGTGGCCGCGGCCTCGGATTCCAACCAGATCGTGGGAGCCTCCACCTCCGGCACCCTGGCCCATTTCCGTCTCGGCAACGTGGACTTCAAGATGGGCATCCTGCTTCTGGTGGGCGGCGTCATCGGCGGCACCCTGGGCGTGCAGGTGATCAAGGTCCTGCGGGCGCTCGGCAACGCCGACTTCCTCATCAACATAACCTACGTGCTCATGCTCGGGTTCGTGGGCGGCTACATGTTTTTGGAAAGCCTCCAGGCCCTGCGCAAGAACAAGACCACGGCCGCCTCGTCCCAGGAGTCCAAGCCCAGGAAACCCTCGTGCTACGCCCGGTTCATCCAGGGCCTGCCCTGGCAGATGGAGTTCCAGCGCTCCGGCATCCGCCTCTCGGTGCTCATGCCCCTGGTCCTGGGCGGCCTGGTGGGCGTGCTGGCGGCCATCATGGGCGTGGGCGGCGGCTTCATCATGGTCCCGGTCATGGTCTATCTCCTGCGCATGCCCATGCACGTGGTGGTGGGCACCAGCCTGTTCCAGATCCTTTTCACCTGCATCAACGTGACCATCATGCAGTCCATCGAGAACCACACCGTGGACTTCGTCCTGGCCCTCATCCTGCTCATCGGCTCCTCCCTGGGCGCCCAGATCGGAGCCAAGATCGGCAAGCGCCTGCACGGCGACCAGCTCAAGATCCTGCTGGCCACCCTGGTGCTCGTGGTCATGGTCAAGATGCTCTGGGGTCTCCTGGCCCATCCCGATGTCCTGCTCGCCTACACCGGAGGTCACTAGTCATGCGCGTCCTCACCGCACTGTCCCTTGCCCTGCTCCTGCTCTCGGCGGCCTTGTCAGCCGCGGCCGGTGAGATCAGTCTGAAGACCACGCCCGGCAGCGTGCAGATCGGCGCCCTCTATGATGGCGAAACCCTGCACGTGGAAGGCACGGCCCCGGCCGGGTCCGAGGTGGTGCTCCGCTTCCAGGGCGCGGCCAAGGACCAGCACATGAAGCAGAAGGGCCGCGCCCTCGGCCTGCTCTGGATGAACCTGGGCTCGCTCAGCTTCGAGGCCGTGCCCGGGGTCTATCTGGTCACGGCCAGCAAGCCTTTGGCCGACCTGGGTCCCGCGGCCCGGCCCTTCACCCTGGAGGGCATGCGCGAGACCTTCAAGGTGGAGCCCGTCGAGGCCGACACGCCGGAGAACCGCGCCGAGTTCGTCAAGCTCAAGGCCGCCGAGGGCCTCTATCGCGAAACCCCTGAAGGCGTTATCCTGGGCGTTGACCAGGGCGCGGAGCGGACCTTCCAGGCCGACATCCGGCTGCCCTCGCGGCTGGCTCCGGGCGTCTATGCCTTGGAGGCCGTGGCCCTCAAGGACGGCCAGGTCGCGGCCCAGGGCCAGGCCCGGGTCGAGGCCAGGCTCATCGGCGCGCCGTCGCTGCTGGCCGACATGGCCTTCGGCCACGCCGCGCTCTACGGCGTGCTGGCCACGGTCATCGCCATCCTGGCCGGTCTGGGCATCGGCCTGGTGTTCCAGAGCAAGGGAGCCCACTAGGAAAAGACCATGTCCCTGCTGGCCGGTCTGAAAGACGCACTCGCCTTCTGGCGCCCGCGCAAGCCGCCGGTTCCCTTCGCGGTGCAGTTCAAGCGGTTCCAGATCATCCTGGAGCGCAACAACCGCATCCTGGAACTCATGGCCGACATGGGCGACAAGCTGGGAGGCGAGTACGTCTTCGACCGGCAGTACATCCTCACTGCCTGTGAGCGCCTGGCCGACCTGGTCTTCAAGCTCATCTCGGACCTGAGCGTGCTGACCCAGCGCAAGAACGTGGAGCTCTTCCTGGCCTTCGAGCGCATCCAGCACCAGATCCAGGAGGAACTGGCCGGCCGCCACTCCTTCCCCAACCTGAGCCTGACCCTGCCCTTGGAAGAGCTCAACCGCGACCTGAGCGAGGAGGCGGGCAACAAGCTGGCCAACCTGGGCGACATCAAGAACGTCCTGGGCCTGGCCGTGCCGGACGGCTTCGTCATCACCACCAAGGCCTTCTTCGATTTCCTGGAGCACAACAGGCTGCCCGGGCTGGTGGAGGAGGGCCTGGACCGCTGGGACGGCAAGGACGAGAAGGCCCTGGAAGAGCTTTCCCGGGACATCCGGCGGCGCATCCTGCAGGGCGAGGTGCCCCGGCCCGTGCTGGCCCAGATCACGGCCAAGCTGGAGGCCCTGGGCACGCGCCACGACCTGCGCCAGGCCCTGTTCGCGGTGCGCAGCAGCGCCTGGGGCGAGGACACGGAATTCAGCTTCGCCGGGCAGTACGAGAGCGTGCTCGGCGTGCCTGCCCGGCGTATCGCCGAGGCCTACAAGCAGGTCCTGGCCAGCGCCTATTCGCCCGAGGCCTGGCGTTATCGCCTGCACCGCGGCTACCTGGAAAACGAGATGGCCATGGCCGTGGGCTGCCAGATCCTGGTGGACGCCGAGACCAGCGGCGGGCTCTACACCTACGTGCCGCTCTCCCTGGAGCGCGAGGCCGTGGTCATCAACGCGGCCTGGGGCCTGGGCGCGCCCGTGGTGGACGGCACGGCCGAGACCGACACCTACGTGCTGGAGCGCGCCACGCCGCACGCCGTGCGCTCCCTGGACACGGCCCGCAAGGAGACCATGCTGGTGGCCGCGCCGGGCGGCGGCACCATGCTGGCCCCGGTGGAGGAGGGCCGCCGCAACCTGCCTTGCCTTTCCCCGGAGCGCATGGAGCGGCTGACCCAGGCGGCCATGGCCATCGAGCGTTACTACAAGCGGCCCCAGGACGTGGAGTGGTCCTTCGACCGCCGCGGCGATCTCTACCTGCTCCAGGCCCGGCCCCTGAACATCCGGCCCAGCGAGCCGGACTTCTGCCCCTTGCCCGGGGAGGCCATGCGCGAGGCCGAGGTGGTCTTTTCCGGCCGCGGCACCGTGGCCCAGCAGGGCGTGGCCGTGGGCCGGGTGCACATCGTGCGCGAGGACGACGACCTAAGCGACTTTCCCTACGGCGCCATCCTGGTGACCCGTTACACCTCGCCGCGCTTCTCCCGGGTCATGCGCAAGGCCCAGGGCATCCTCACGGACGTGGGTTCGGTCACCGGGCACATGGCCACCCTGGCCCGGGAATACCGCGTGCCCACGGTGGTCAACACCGGCGTGGCCACCACGGCCCTGCGCGAGGGCGAGGAGATCACCCTGGACGCCACCCAGAACACGGTCTTCCGGGGGGCCATCCGCGAGCTCTGCCGCTTCGAGCTTTCCGAGGCCGAAGTCTTCGAGGAGTCCGGGGAATACCGGCTCCTGCGCCGCCTGCTCAAGCGCATCGCGCCGCTCAACCTGGTGGACCCGCACAGCGAGAACTTCAAGCCCTCGGCCTGCCGCACCTTCCACGACATCACCCGCTGGATCCACGAGCGCTCGGTGGAGGCCCTCATCGGCCTGAGCGAGTCCCACTGGCGCGGGGTTCAGGCCACGCCCCGGCGGCTGGTCACGGACATCCCCCTGGGCCTCACGGTCATCGACGCCGAGGGCGGGCTTTCGGCCGGGGAGGGCGTCCGCGAGGTGCGGGCCGAGGAGGTCAGCTCCGTGCCCCTGGCTGCGCTGCTGGCCGGCGTAGGCGACTCCGGCATGTGGGGCACGGACCCGGTGTCCGTGGACCTGGGCAGCTTCATGTCCAGCGTCACGCGGACCTTCACCGCCGCCTCGGCCGAACCCCGGACCATGGGCCGCAACCTGGCCGTGGTCTCGCGCGAGTACATGAACCTGCACCTGCGCCTGGGCTACCACTTCACCATCGTGGACGCCTACATCAGCAACCGGATCAACGACAACTACATCTACTTCCGCTTCCTGGGCGGGGTCACGGACTTCATCCGCCGCTCGCGCCGCGCCCGCTGCATCGCCGACATCCTGGAGCGCCAGGACTTCCGCGTGGACGTGCACGGCGACCTGGTGGTGGCCCGGATCAAGAAGCTGTCCCTGCGCCGCATGCGCCAGAAGATGCTGGTTCTGGGGGGGCTCATCAGCTACACTCGCCAGCTGGACGTGCGCCTTTCGAGCGACGAGGACATCGCCCTGCACGCGGAGGAATTCCTGCAACGCATCGCCCCCCTCCTGGAGGTGTGACATGAACGGACCCGCCGACACCGCCCCGCGCAAGCGCATCCTCGTCCTGGACGACGAGCCCATCGTCTGCAAGCGCCTCAAGCCCGCGTTCCAGAAGGCCGGCTACGAGGTGGAGGCCTTCACGGACAGCGTCCAGGCCATGGCCCGCGTGGAGCAGGAGCATTTCGACGCGGTGATCACGGACCTCAAGATGGAGGGCGTGGACGGCATGCACTTCCTGACCCGGGTCAAGGAGGTCTCGCCGGACACGGCCGTGGTGGTCATCACCGGCTTCGCCACCCTGGAGACGGCCAAGGAGTCCTTCCGCAAGGGGGCCTTCGACTTCGTGGCCAAGCCCTTCAAGCTGAGCGACATCCTGGACACCGTGCGCCGGGTGCTGGGCGGGGAGAGCCGTGGCTAGCGCCCCCTGGCGCGCCAAGCACACCGCCGCCGAGTCCGGACCGGACTCGGCCCGCTCCCTGTTCCATAATTTCCGCCGCATCCTGGAGCAGAACACCGCGGCCCTGGAGATCATGGCCGACATGGAGCGGGCCCAGGGCGGCGAGTACGTCTTCGACCAGACCTTCCTGGAAAAGTCCGCCCACGAGCTGGGCCGCCTGGTGCAACGCACCGTGCACTGCCTGAACGGGCTCTCCGCCAACAGCCACCTGGACCTCTACGACCGCTTCCAGGAGGTGCGCGACCGCATCGAGACCATCCTGTCCGGCGGCGGGGCCGAGGCGACGGGGCCGTTCCTTTCCTTCGACCGCGCGGGCTGGGACGCCGAGGCCCTGGTGGGCGCGCGCTGCGCCCTGCTGGCCGAGCTGGGCCAGCGTTTCGGCCTGCCCGTGGCGGACGGTTTCGCCCTGACCCCGGCTGGAGTTCAAGCGTTCCTTGAAGGTTTTGATCTGGACGAGGCCCTGGCCGCGGAGCTGCGGCGGCTCTTCCGGCGCGTGGGGCGGCAGCGGCCCGTGGCGGTCTTTGCCAGCCCGGCCGGGGAGCGCGACCCGGGCGCGGAAATCCTGGTGTCCGAGCCCACGGTGGAGCACGTGCGCGCGGCCTTGCGCCAGACCCTGGACGCTTGGCCCGGGCAGGGCGAGGCTCCGGCGGTGGGCCTGCGTGAAACGCAAGAGGCGAGCGTGCGCGGCCTGGTCCGCACCCTGGCCCCCGAGTCCGGGACCCTGGCCGTGGCGGCCTCGGTTCCGGAGCGGCCCGGGGAGGAGGAGCAGTACCTGGTGCGGCGCGTGGCGCCGTTCACCCCGGTGCGCTCCCATATCCTGGCCAAGCCCGTGGACCGGGTCCTGCCCGACGGGCTCAAGAGCCTGGGCGGCACCCCGGACGGGGCCTACCGCGGTTCGGCCCTGCTGCCGCCCGCCTGGCTGGCGCGGCTGGCTGGGGCGGCCATGGCCGCGGAACGCATCCTGGGCAGGCCCCAGGAGATCGCCTGGTCTTTCAGCGCCCGCGGCCGCCTGCGTCTGGAATCGCTGCGGCCCCTGGACCCGCCCGGGGACCGGGGGCTGGAGATTTCCGGCGACCCCTCCCTGGTCCTGGCCCGGGGCGGGGAAACGGCCCAGTCCGGCGCGGCCGCGGGCCAAGTGGTGCATGTGGCCGAGGCCGGCACGGGCGAGGATTTTCCCGAGGGCGCGGTGGCCGTGGCCCGGGCGGCCCTGCCCCGGCTGAGCGGGGTGCTCCGGCGGGCCGCGGCCCTGGTCACCGAGACCGGCACCGCGGCCGGGCACCTGGCCACCGTGGCCCGCGAGTTCCGCGTGCCCGCCCTGTTCGGCCTGCGCGGGGCCTTGGAACTGCTCCGGTCCGGCGAGACCGTGACCGTGGACGCCACGGGCCGGACCATCTACGCCGGGGTGCTCGAAGGCCTGCTCTCGGCCCGCACGCCGGGCCTGGACCTGGACCCCTCGGACCCCGAGTACCTCCTGCTGCGGCGCATGCTCCGCCACATCCTGCCCCTGCGGCTCACGGACCCGTCCTCGCCCGGGTTCCGCGCGGACAACTGCCGCACCTACCACGACATCCTGCACTTCGCCCACGAGCAGGCCATGGCCGAACTGGCCCACATCCAGGACCGGCGCCCAGGCCTGCACGCGGCACACGCCCGGCGGCTGGTGGGCTCGTCCATGGACATCCGCATCCTGGACACGGGCGGCGGGCTGGACCCGGCGGCCGGGAGCGAGGTGCGCAAGGACCAGGTGCGCTGCGAACCCCTGCGGGCCTTTCTTTCGGGCCTGGACGCACCCGGGGCCTGGAGCAGCGAGCCCGCGGAATTGAGCCTCCGGGACGTCCTGGGCGGCCTGGGGCAGGCCGATCCCCTGGCCATGGACCCCTCAGCCGCCGGGAACCTGGCCATTGTTTCGGACCTTTCCCTGAACCTGAGCCTGCGCCTGGGCTACCACTTCAGCGTAGTGGACGCCCACCTCTCGGATGCGCCGGGCCAGAACACGGTGTATTTCCGTTTCGTGGGCGGCCTGGCCGAGGAGATACGCCGTCAGCGTCGGGCGCGGCTCATCCGCATCATCCTGGAGGGACTGGGCTTCCTGGTGGAGTCCAAGGGCGACTTGGTCTTCGGGCGGCTCAAGGCCGCGAGCCGCGAGGACCTGGACCTGGTCCTGGAACGCCTGGGGGCGCTCACCGCCTTTTCCCGCCAGATGGACACGGCCATGACCGAGGACGCGGACGTGCAGCGCCTGGGCCTGGCCTTTCTCCAGCTCGGCGATACGGGCGGAGGAGGGGCGGCATGAGGGACTGGCTGCGCCGCCTGGCCGCGCCCCTGCTGCGTCGCAGGCAGGCCCGCGAGGAGCAGGCCCTGGCCCTGCTCAAGGCCCGCTACCACGGCTTCCGGGTGCTCCTGGGCGACAACGAGCAGGCCCTGCGCCTGCTGGCGGATTTCGAACGCCAGGCCGCTTCGCGCGACCTGGACGGCCTGGCCGAGACCAGCGCGGAGCTTGTGGACACGGCCTACGACTTGGTGGACGGCCTGAACCGTCTGGCCGATTCCCGGCACCTGGCCCTCTACACCCTGCACGAGCGCCTGGCCGGGGAAATGCAGGCCTGCCTTGAGGAACTGCGGCCCAAGGCCGCGTCCCTGCCGCTCTGCGTGCGCCTGGACGACCTGGACGCGGGCCTGCGCCGCCACGCCGGGGGCAAGGCCGCCACGCTTTCCCTGCTGCGGCGCTCGGGCCTGCCCGTGCCTGACGGCTTCGTGGCCACCACCCGGGCCTGCCGCCACTTCCTGGAGTTTTCCGGCCTGGATCGCCTGGTGCGGCGCTGCATGGGCCAGGTGGAGCTGGGCAAGGGCATGGAGGCCGCGGCCCGGGAGATCCGCGATGCGGTCCTGGCCGCGCCCCTGCCCGCGGACCTGGCGCAGGAACTGGAATCTCACTGGCTGGCCCTGGGCGGCGCGGCCGTGTCCGTGCGCAGCAGCGCCCTGGTGGAGGACAAGCCCGGCCAGTCCTTTGCCGGGCAGTTCCACACCGAGCTCAACGTGCGCGGGACAGAGGCCCTGGCCGCCGCCTTCCGCGCCGTGGTGGCCGGGAATTTCGGGGCCAGGCCCACGGCCTACCGCCGCCGGGCCGGCCTGCCCCTGGCCGACCTGGACATGGCCGTGCTCGTGCAGGTCATGGTCCCGGCCCGTGCCGCTGGCGTGGCCTTCACCCAGGATCCGGCCGCGCCCGAGAGCGGCCGCATGCTCGTCTCGGCCGTGCCCGGCCTGGGCACCGGGGCCGTGGGCGGCGACGCGCCCGCGGACATCTTCCGGCCCCGCCGCGACAGCGGCCCGGACGACGGCAGCCAGGACGCGATCGCGGACAAGACCGCCCGGGACGTGGCCCTGGACTCCGGCGGCCTGCGCCGGGAGGACGTGCCCGAGGCCGAGCGCCGCGTCCCGCTCCTGGACCGCGAGGCCCTGGTCCGGCTCACCCGGCTGGCCCTGGGCGTGGAGAGCCTGCTGGGAGGCCCGCAGGACATGGAATGGGCCGTGGACCAGAGCGGCGGGCTGCATGTGCTCCAGGCCCGGCTCGCGCAGATTTCCGGCCCCGCGCGTCAGAAGCCCGCGGCCGAGGAAAAGGGCCGCGTCCTGGCCCAGGGCGGGGTCTGCGCCTCGTCCGGCCGAGCCGTGGGGCGGGTGCGACGGGTGCGTTCGGCCCGCGAGCTGCGGGAGGCCGTGTCCAGGGAATTGACCATCCTGGTCCTGCCCCAGAGCCTGGTGGAGGCGGCCCGCTTCCTGCCCGAGGTTGACGGGGTGGCCGTGGAGCTGGGCAACCCGGCGGACCATCTTTCCTGCGTGGCCCGGGAGCTGGGCATCCCCCTGCTCACGGCCCTGTCCGGGGCCATGGAGTCCCTGGCCGAGGGCCAGTGGGTGGTCCTGGACGCGGACCAGGGCTTGGTGCGCGAGGCCCCGGCCGAGGTCTGGGCCGGGCTGGAGCAGGAGGGACCCCGGAGGCGGGCGCGCAAGGCCGCCGTGCCCGCGTCCCCGGCCCTGGAGCGGCTGTCCGCGCTGGTGCTGCCCCTGAACCTCACCGACGCCTACGGCCCCACCTTCTCGCCCCTGGAGTGCCGCAGCCTGCACGACCTGGTGCGCTACGTGCACGAGATGGGCGTGCTGGCCATGTTCGCCGCGGGCGACGGCGTGCTGGAGCAGGCCGGGAGCCTGCCGCGCTTTCTGGAGGGCCAGCCCCTGCATTTTCTCATCCTGGACCTGGGCGGCGGCCTGGCTCCCGATGCCGGACGCCGGGCCGTGACCCTGGAGCAGGTGCGCTGCGAGCCGTTGCTGGCCCTGTGCCGGGGCATGGCCGAGCCCGGCCTGCGCTGGCGCACCCCCCCGCCCGGGGTCAACCTTTCCGGCCTGCTCTCCCGCTCCCTGCTGGATGCAGGCAGCGCCCGGCCCCTGGGCGGCTTCAACTACGCCCTCATCACCCGCGACTACCTCAACCTGAACGCCCGGGTGGACTACCACTTCGCCATGCTCGACGCGGTCTGCGGCCCCTCGGCCGGGGAGAACGCCGTGCACTTCCGCTTCAAGGGCGGGGGCACGGCCCTGGAGCATCGCGAGCGCCGGGCCAGGCTCGTGTCGGAGATCCTCAAATCCCAGGGATTCTTCGTGGACCGCCAGGCCGACCTGGTCACGGCCGTGCTGCGCGGGGTGGAGCGCGAGATCTGCGCCGAGCGCTTGGCCCTGCTGGGCCGGCTCATGGGCTTCACCCGCCTGCTGGACGCGGCCATGACCGGCGAGACGGCAATGAAGCGGGCCGTGGCGGCCTTCCTGGACGGGGACTACGGGCTGGAGCGCTTCGAGGCCGGGCCGCCTCAGGCGTGATGGAAGACCGGCCCGGGCAGCTCCAGGGCCGTGAGCGGGCCGCCCTGGGCCGCGCGGGTGTCCAGGCCGATGCGGCCGGGAGCGAGCAGGGGCGAGGCGAAGCCGGTGTGGCCGAAGATCACGGTTTCGTCCGGCCGCGGTTCGGCTCGTAAAAAGATGCCCCTGGCCGTGAGCGAGGGCACGTCCTGGCCCTCGGGGCCGGGCTGCACCCCGGCGTGCACGAAGAGATACCCCGGCTCCCGCCAGAAGGGCCGCAGCCTCTCCAGGAACTCCCGGTGCTCCGGCGGCAGGAAGGAGAGGTCGCGCAGGCTCTGCATGGGCGCCCGGCCATAGCTGGCCAGGGTGGCCTCCACGCCCATGTCGCGCAGGCCGCGCAACAGCTCCACGTCGCCGGTGCGGGCGTATTCCAGGAGTTCGTGCTCGTGGTTGCCCAGGAGGAACACGGCCCCGGCCACGCGGCGTTCCAGGTCCAGAAGCAGGTCGATGACCTCGCGGGTCTGCGGTCCCCGGTTGATGTAGTCGCCCAGGAACACGAGCCGGTCGCGTTGCGGATCCAGGGGCAGGCGCTCCAGGAGCGCCGAGAGCTGGCGGAAGCAGCCGTGCACGTCGCCCACGGCGAAGATGCGGCGGTCCTGGTTGGCGTCACCCGTCATGGGGGCATTGTATCCCAGGGCCGAATCCTGGCAAGGGTCGCGGCCGCAACGAAAAACGGCAGGCCGATGCCTGCCGTTCCCGTGATCGCATCGTGGTCGGGATGAGAGGATTTGAACCTCCGGCCCCTTGAACCCCATTCATGGCCCGGGGGTGTCACAAATTGAATGTAACCAATTCAGAACAAAGAGCATATCCCGTCGCATCCCGGCTGTGCAGGGTGCGCAGCGTGTGCCCAACGACGCGGGTTTCAGCAGGGCGCTGCTGAAAAAGGGGACACAAAGGCTTGAGAAGGAGCCGGCGCGGTTTTGGCTGTTCACGATGAAATGCCACATTGCGCGGGAAGCGGATATATGCTGCCCAAAAGAAATGGATCAGGCCGCCGGAGAGGGGGGTCTCCGGCGGCCTTTTGGAGGAGCTCCTGACGAAGCTCTATACGGAGGTCATATTTTTCACCGGCCGCAGGATCTGGGCCAGGAAGTCGCGACGATTGGCGAATCGCTTGCTGCCATCCACCTGGGCCATAAGGGTCTTGGCATAGAAGGCCGGGTCCTCGGTGGCCAGGAAGATGACCCGCACGTCGTCGGGATTCACCAGCTGGGCCTTGGGCCATTTTTTCTTGGCCAGGGCCAAGCGCTGCTGGGCCAGTTTGAGCATCTCGTCACGGTCCCCGAAGTTCATGGCGCCAGTGGGGCAGGCCTTGACGCAGGACGGGAGCATGCCGGCCTTGACCCGGTCGATGCACATGTCGCACTTGGCCATGACCTTGCTGGCCGGGTCCTGGCGCGGGATGTCGTAGGGACAGGCCCCGCGGATGACGTCGAAGTCTTCTTGGGCCGTGAGGGCCGTGAAGACCACGGCTCCGGTGGCCTCGTCGTGCAGGATGGAGCCCTCCACGCTGGAGGCCATCTTGCAGGGCGCTTCCAGGCAGTGACGGCACTGGTCCGGCAGGAAGAACCAGCGCAACTTGCCCTTGTCCTCGCGCTCCGCAAAACGGACCACCTTGAGGGTCACGAAGGAGAGGTCCGGGGGATTCTGGTGCGAGCCCGTGTTCACGGTCTTTTCCGCGGGCAGTTTCTTCCACTGCTTGCAGGCCACCTGGCACCCACGGCAGGCCGTGCACTTGCTCAAATCCACGAAGAAGCTCTTGCCGTTCATTTACGACCTCCTTAGGCCTTCCGGACGTTGACCATGAAGGCCTTGGTCTCCGGGATGCCGGTGTTCGGATCACCCACCGAGGGGGAGAGCAGGTTGGCGGAGTCGCCGCCGTCCTTGGGATGGATCCAGCCGTAGTGCCAGGGCATGCCCACTTGGTGCAGGGTCTGGCCCTGGACCTTGAACGGCTTGACCCTGGGCGTCACGATGGCCACGGCCCAGGTGGAGCCGCGCACGCTGGAGACGATGACCTTGTCGCCGTTGGCGATGCCCCGCATCTTGGCCAGTTCGGGCGAGAGTTCGCAGAACATCTGGGGCTCGGCCTCGATGAGCCAGGGTTGCCAACGGGTCATGAGTCCGGTCTGCCAGTGCTCGGTCACCCGGTAGGTGGAGCAGACGAAGGGGAAGCGCGGATCGCAGACAGCCTTTTCCTCGCCCTCGAAAGAGAGCGCCGTGGGGTTGTGCAGCCGCCCGGAGAAGGGGTGTTTCGTCACCGGGCATTCCAGTGGCTCGTAGTATTCCGGGAACGGTCCGTCGTTCAGGCCCGGGCCGTAGAGCTGGCCGAACCCGTGGGTGGTCATGATGAAGGGATGCTTCTCCTCCGGGGCCCAGGGGCCGTCCGGCACATCGCCGATCCATTTCTTGTCCGCCGCGTTCCAGGCCACCACCGCCTTGGCCGGATTCCAGGGCTTGCCCGTGGGGTCGCAGGAGGCGCGGTTGTACAGGATGCGCCGGTTCACGGGCCAGGCCCAGGACCAGTTGGGGAAGAGCCCGATGGCGGCCTGCTCCGGGGTCTGCTTCAGGTCGCGCTGGGTGGCCTTGTTTTTGTCCGTATAGGAGCCGCAGTAAACCCAGCAGCCCGAGGTGGTGGAGCCGTCGGCCTGGAGCTGGGCGAAGGCCGGCACTTGTTCGCCCTTCTTGTAGACCTTGTCGCCGATCTTCACGTCCTTGAGGAACGTGCCGTTGATCAGCCGGGCCGTGGCGTGGGCGTCGAACTCGCCGTGCTTGTCGGTCTTGTTCCAGGTAGCGGCGAGAATGGGCTCGGGCAGGGCGCCCTTCTCCTTCTTGTACAGGGCCTGGATCTCCTTGAAGAGCAGGGCGATGATGTCGCCGTCGGGCTTGGTGTCGGCATAGGGTTTGGGCCCGGCGTAGCGCCATTGCATCCAGCGGCCGGAATTGGTGATGGAGCCTTCCTTTTCGAAGGACACGGCGCAGGGCAGGAAGAAGACCTCGGTCTTCACGGCCTTGGGGTCCATGCCCGGGCCCTGCCAGAACCAGCCGGTCTCGTTCTCGAAGATGTTGACGTTGACCATCCAGTCCAGGGTGGCCAGAGCCTTGCGCGTCTTGTGCGCGTTGGCGCTGGAACAGGCCGGATTCATGCCCCAGGCGAAGAAGCCCTTGAACTGGCCCTTGCTCATCTTGTCGAACAACGCCAGCCAGGAGTACTCGTTGGAGCCGCCCGGATCGAGCTTGGGCATCCAGGAATAGGCCTGCTCCAGATCGGCGTTCTCCCACATGGACTTGAGCAGGCTGGCCATGTACTTGGGACGGTTCTGCCACCAGTTGGCGCTCTTGGGGTCCTTGGACACCGGCGTGTTCTTCTCGTTGTAAGCCGCCAGGGTGGGCATGGAGGCCATGGGCGTGGGCAGGTAGCCGGGCAGGATGTGGAAGAGCAGACCGTGGTCCGTGGAGCCCTGGACGTTGGATTCGCCGCGCAGAGCGTTGACCCCGCCGCCGGCCACGCCGATGTTGCCGAGCAGGAGCTGGATCATGGCCATGGTGCGGATGTTCTGCACGCCCACGGTGTGCTGGGTCCAGCCCATGGCGTACATGATGGTTCCGGCCTTGTCCGGCTTGCCCGTGGCCGCGTAGAGCTTGTACAGCTTGGTCAGGTCTTCCTGGGGCATGCCCGAGATGGTCGAGACGTTCTTCAGGCTGTAGCGGGAGTAGTGCTTCTTGAGCAGCTGATAGACGCAGCGCGGGTCCTTGAGGGTCGGATCCTTTCGGGGCATCCCGGCGGCGTCCATCTCAAAAGCCCAGCTGGACTTGTCGTAGGCCCGCTTCTGGCCGTCGTAGCCGGTGAACAGCCCGTCATTGAAGCCGAACTTTTCGCCAACGATGAAGGCCGCGTTGGTGTAGTTGACCACGTAGTCCTTGAAAATCAGGTCGTTGGCCAGGATGTAGTTGATCATGCCGCCGAGCACGGCGATGTCCGTGCCGGAGCGTAACCGGAAATGGTGATCGGCCTTGGCCGAGGTGCGGGTGAAGCGCGGGTCGACATGGATGAGCGTGGCTCCGCGTTCCTGGGCCCTGGTCACCCACTTGAAGGAAATGGGATGGGTCTCGGCCGCGTTGCTGCCCATGATCAGCACGCAGTCGCTGTTGGCGATGTCGTTGTAGTGGTTGGTCATGGCGCCGCGGCCGAAGCTTTCGGCCAGGGCCGGCACCGTGGAGCTGTGGCAAATGCGGGCCTGGTGCTCGATGAAGACGAGGCCCAGGGTGCGCAGCATGGCCTGGTAGGCCCAGCACTCCTCGTTGTCCAGGGCCGCGGAGCCCACTGAGGCCAGGTTGTTCACCCGGTTGACCACCTCGCCCTTGGCGTTCTTGGTTTCAAAACCTTTGTCGCGGGTGTCCTTGACCAGCCGGGCGATGCGCTTGATGGCCCAGTCCCAGGGCTTTTCTTCGAACTTGTCGGAATAGGGCGCGCGCCAGAGCACGGTCTTGGGCCGCTTGTCGTTCTCGCCCAGCTGCCAGAGGGCCGAGCCCTTGGCGCAGAGGGCGCCCTCGTTGATGGGGTGATCCGGGTCGCCTTCGGTGTTGATGGCCCTGTTGGTGGCGAGCGCGGTGTTGACGATGAGCCCGCACCCCACGCCGCAGTAACAGCAGATGGATGTGGTCTGCTTGCTCCATTCAGGCTTCAGGGCCTTGATGCGATCCGTGGGAAGCGGGGCGGCTGCTGCGGTTTTCTGCTTTGCGGCGCAGCCCAGACCCAGGCCGCCGAAAGCCGTGGTCGCGGCGGCTGCGGCCGTGAGCTTGAGGAAATGTCTGCGGGTGACTGGCATGATCCTCCTCCGTCTGTTGGTTGTTTCAAGGACCGAGACAGGCCCGGTCCTGGAGTTCGTGGTGAATGCGTCCGGCCAACCCGTGACCGGATGGTCCTCCTCACGTTCCTCTGGAACGCGGTTTTCGCGGCGCCATGTCGTGCTTTGCAGTAAGCTCGCCGCGTAAGCGGATCGCTTGGAACACTGCGTTGTTCTTCAACATGTTCTCCTCTTGGCTTGTACTTGTGGGCGCAATAATTTCATCTATGGACACTATTTGTCAAAACTATGCATCTTCATTAATGTTTGGCACCTGTCTGATTTGACATATTATTTTGATGCAGGGCGTGGCGCAGGGATGCTCTCTGGGCAGAGCATGGGCGCGACACTCAGCGCGCCGCGTGGGGAAGAAAAAGAAAACGGCGGGGATGACCCGCCGTTTGAATCGACACCGTTGATCGGATGCGAAACTTTGCGCCTCAGCCTGTGTCAGCCAAACTGTTTGAGCGAGCAAGGAGCGCGAGGGATTCGCGTTTCCGTTGAACAGGCCGTGCGGTTGTCCCTGCCCTGTTCAGACAAGTGTTTCACCGGTTCGCCGCTTTTGCCCAGCTAGATTCCGAGAATCGCCTTCGCCGTCAAGAAGTAGATGAGCAGTCCGGTGATGTCCACGATGGTGGTCAGGGCCGGGCTGGCGATGACGGCGGGGTCCTTGCCCAGGCGCGCGGCCGCCAGTGGCAGCACCGCTCCGATGAGGGTGGCGGTGACCACCTGGAGGGACAGGGCCAGGGCGATGGCCAGACCGATGGGGCCCAGGTTGAAGCCCGGCGGGAGTTCCGAATCCGCCGAAAGAAAGAGGACCTTGCCGTAAGACAGGACTCCCAGCACCAGGGCCAGGAGGATGGATATCTTCAGCTCCTTCCAGAGCACGGGCAGGACGTCACGGGGGCTGATCTCCCCGAGGGCAATGGCCCGGACCACCACCGTGGCCGACTGGCTGCCCGTGTTGCCGCCCGTGTCCGCCACCATGGGCATGTACAGGGCCAGGATGAGCAGGCTCGTCAGGGTGTCTTCGAAACCGTGGATGATCATGCCCGAAACCAGCCCCAGGGCGGCCAGGCCCACGATCCAGGTGGCCCGGTTGGTGAAGTGCCGCCAGGAGGATGTCCGCAGGTAGCCCCCGGCCTCGTGGCGGCCGCCGATGGCCATGAGCTTTTCCATGTCCTCGGTGTGCTCCTGGTGCAGGACGTCGATGGCGTCGTCGTGGGTGATGATGCCCACCAGGCAGCGGTTGGCGTCCACCACGGGCAGGGCCAGCAGGTCGTATTTGGCGATCTTGCGCACCGCGGACTCCTGGTCCTCGTCCACCTGGGCCAGGATCACGTCCTTGTGCATGAACTGTCCGACCCGGCTTTCCGGCCGGGCCAGAATGAGGTCCTTGAGCGAGACGAACCCGGAGAGCCGCCGCTCGGGGTCCAGGGCATAGGCGTAGTAGATGGTTTCCTTATCCGGGGCCGCGAGGCGGAGGGTGTCCAGGGCCTCACGGGCAGTCATGTCCGGGGAGAGCGCGGCGTACTCCGAGGTCATGATGGCCCCTGCCGTTCCCTCGGGGTAGGACGACAGTTTCAGGATGTCGTTGCGTTCGGCTTGGGCCAGGCCGGGCAGGATGGTCTCCCGCTCCTCTTCGGGAATGCGCTTGAGCAGGTCCACGCGGTCGTCGGGGGACATGGCCGTGACGAGGGCGGCCAGGTCGCGGCGCTTGAGCAGGGCGGCCAGCTCCACCTGGCGGCCGGGCTCCAGATGGGCGAACACTTCCGCGCTCTTTTCCGGGTCGAGCAGCGGGAGGAGCCGGGCGGCCTCTTCCTGGTGCAAGGTGTCCAGGATTTCAGCCCCCAAGGTGGGGTGGATTGCGTTGAAAAAGGCCTGCAGGCCGGTCCTGTCGGACTCGGCCAGCAGGGAGCGCAGCTTGACGAGATCGATGTCGTGGATCATGGGCCGTCTCCTTGATGCGCCGGCGGCGCGCCGGCGGGGACGGACCAGAGGGACTATGCCAGAGGTCGGGTCTGAAGCCGGGACGCGGGAGCCGGGTTGGGGGTACTCGGTATGGGACTACTGTCACCGGATGCTGACATCACGAACCTCCTTTTTTCTGGGCCTCAACTATCCCGAACAGGCGGCAACTGCAACCAATAATTGCCGCTCTGAAATATTCGAACCCAGCTCAACGCACCACGGATACCGTGCAGTTGGCGTAGTTGATAACCCGTCGGCACACGGAGCCGAGCATCCATTTTTCGACGAGCGTGTTCCCCCGATGCCCCATGGCGATCATCTGCACTTTTTCTTCTTCGGCCAGAAGAATGATCTGCTCCGCGGGGTGGCCCACCTTCAGCTCGAAGCGGGGGGTGATGCCTTCAGCTGCGGCGCGGGTCGCCAGTTTGGTGAAATGCTTGGTATAGAATTCTTCCGCGTGGTCCAGCACGGCGGAAACCTCGACGCTCACTGGCGGCTCGGGCAGGGTCGCCACGGAGCAGACGATGAGTACCGCGCCGTACTTCGCGGCGATGCCCACTGCGAAGTCGAACGCCTTTTCTGACTGGGGCGAGGCGTCATAGGCGACAAGCAGCTTCCTGATCATGGGGTGCCTCCTGGCGTTTGAACTGGTTGCTGCGGGGGGATGACAATCGTTTTGCCGGCACTGGAGCGAAGCAGGTGCCTCGGCAGGAAAAACTTGTTGGCGATGAGCGTCGGCACCACTGCGCTGGCGATGACGGCCGCCACCAGATAGGAATACTGGCCCTCGTCGATGATTCCCTTGTTCAGGCCGAAGATGGCGGCGATGCTGCCGAAGGTCAGTCCGGTGGACATGAGCATCGTCGAGTACATGCCCTCCTGGCGGGGACTCTCAAAGAAGCGGGTGGCGGGGTACACGGCGATGAACTTGGCAGCCATCTTGACCAGCAACAACACCACGAAGATCATCGGCGCCGCGCCCAGGGCAGGCACGGACACGAGGGAACCGGCCCGGATGAAGTAGAAGGGCGTGAGCAGGCCGAAGGTCAGTGTGCGCAGCCGGCGGATGAGCGCGTGGTCCTTGCCCACGGTTCCGGCCAGAACCATGCCGATGAGATAGGCCGGAAGCACCGCCTCGCTTTCTGCCCAGGCGGCGAGGCCGCCGAGGCCGAAGAGCAGCAGGAGCAGGTACTTGGCCTCCAATTCCGAAGGCCGTCCTCCGTATTTTCCGAAGAAACGGACGGTAATCCACGGCAGCACCAGGAACACCGCCGTGCCTACTCCCGCGAAGATGAGCGTGCGCAAGGTGAAGGGGGCGAAGATCAGGCCCAGGGCCACCACGGTGCCAAGATCCGTGACAAAGCATGCGGCCAGAAGGGTTTTGCCAAATTCGGTCTTGTTCAGGCCGAACTCCAGCATGACCGCGTAAACCACGGCCACCGAGGTTGTGGACAGGGCCACGCCGGCGAGCCAGCTCGCCGTGGCGTTCCAGCCGAGAAGCCAGTGCGCGGCTGCAGCGCAACCGAAGAACGGCGCGAGAAAGCTCAAGAGCCCCAGGGCCGTGGCCTCTTTCCATTTCTGGCGGAAGATGGTCGGATCAAGCTCGGCGCCCGCCAGGAAGGTCAGGAGAATGGCTCCGGTACCGGAGAGGAACTTGATCCAGGAATCCCCGGCCCCAAGCGAGGCGCCGAGCACGGCGCCCAGAACCATCTGCGCCACGGTGCCCACGACGATTTCCGAGAGCGCCGTGGCGATGCGAAACCAGATGGACAACAAAGTGGCGAGCAGGGCGAGTCCGATCCAGACCGTTGCGAGAAACCATGTTTCCGCCATGACGTTTCTCCCGTTGTGACAGGGCACCGTTGCAGGCCGGCTTCACTCCCGCCCAAACCTGGCCGCAACTCCCAACTCCCGTTCGATCTCCAGGAAGCGGTTGTACTTGCACAGGCGTTCGCTGCGGCAGACCGAGCCGGACTTGATCTGGCCGCCGTCCATGGCCACGGCGAAGTCGGCCAGGAAGGAATCCTCGGTTTCGCCGGAGCGATGGGACATGAGGAAGCTCCATCCGGCCTTGCGGCACAACTGCACCGCCTCCACGGTTTCTGTCACCGTGCCGATCTGGTTCAGCTTGATGAGCACCGAGTTGCTGCTTTTTTCCCGGATGCCGCGTTCGATGAAACGGGTGTTGGTGACGTAGATGTCGTCGCCCACGATCTGGATGCGGTCGCCGAGGACTTTGGTCAGGGCGGCGAAGCCCTCCCAGTCGTCCTCGGCCAGGCCGTCCTCCAGGAGGATGATCGGATACTTGTCCGTCCAGGTCTTCCACAGGGCGACCATTTCGGCGCTTGTTTTCCTGCCCTGCCCGGATTTTTTCAGGTCGTAGGCGCCGCCGGTTCCGAAGGAGGAGGCGGCGGGATCAAGAGCCAGGGCCACATCCTTGCCCGGGACGTAGCCAGCGGCCTCTATGGCCTCCAGGATGATCTCGCAGGCTTCCTCGTTGCTGCCCAGGTTGGGTGCGAAGCCGCCCTCGTCGCCCACCGAGGTGGCGAGACCCTTTTTCTTGAGAATGGCCTTGAGGGCATGAAACGTCTCGGAACCGTAGCGCAAGGCCTCGGCGAAGCAGGGCGCTCCGATGGGCGCGATCATGAATTCCTGGAAGTCCACACTGTTGTCCGCGTGCTTGCCGCCGTGAGCACATTCATCATGGGCACGGGAATGCGCACGGCGCAGGGGCCGCCGAGATAGGCATAAAGCGGAAGGCCGCAAGCCTGCGCCGCGGCCCGGGCCACGGCCATGGACACGCCCAGGATGGCGTTGGCTCCGAGATTGGCCTTGGTGGGGGTGCCGTCCAGTTCCCTCATGCAGCGGTCGATTTCGGCCTGCTGGGCGCAATCCCGGCCAGCCAAGGCCGGAGCGATGCTGTCTCTGACATTGGCGACGGCCTGAAGTACGCCCTTGCCGCCGTAACGCTTGGGGTCACCGTCGCGGAGCTCCACGGCCTCGTTCTCGCCGGTGGAGGCTCCCGAGGGCACGGAGGCCGAGGCCGTGACCCCGCCCTCCAGCTCCACGAAGACACGGATTGTCGGGTTGCCCCGTGAATCAAGGATTTCCATGGCGTCCAGTGCCCGGATCGTCCGTTTCATGCGTTCCTCCTAAGGGCGCTCGGCCCGTGTGGTGATACCGCCTCGTGCGGCGACGTAGTCCCAGTAGCTGTGGTCCATGGCGTCTGTATCGCTCCAGAGCCAGGGGAAGTGCCCGTAGCGCAACGAAAGCTGGCCAGCAGCGGCATTCGCCGGGAGATGCCTGCTGGCGAAAAGCCAGGCCGAAACCACGAGCCCGGTCCGGTCCGCGCCTCCTTCGCAGTGGATGAGCAGGGGCTTGGGCGCCCGGTCCACGCAGTCCGCTATTTCGTCCAGGGTCTCCGGGGCCACAGGCTTCAGGGCCGACAGCTTGCGGTCATAGAGGATCACCCCGTGTTCCTGGGCCACGGCCGTTTCCTGCTGGTACCAATGGGAGTCCGGATGGCGCCCGCGCAGGTTCAGGATGGAGCGGATGCCGTGTTCCTCGATGAAGCGGCCCAGCGTTTCCGGGTCCAATTGGGCCGAGCGGTAGATCCGCTCCTCTTCCACCACATGGATGTTGTTCCAGCCGCGTACGGCCAGGAACATGCCGCCCAGGAGCAGGAGAACGGCGAAGATGCCCGCGAAACCGCGCGCCCATGCCCGGATGCGGGATTGCGTCACCGCACGCCTCCGATGGCCTTGAGCATCTGGTCCCTGTCCACCATGCCGGACAGGCGGCCTTGCCCATCGGTCACCACAAGCCGCTTGGCCTTGCGCCGCACCATTTCTTGGAGCACGAGGGATACCGGCGTGTCCTCGGTGACGCTGAACACGTCCGCGCGCATGGCCTGGCCCGCGGTTCCCTCCAGGCCGGAGGCATCGGCCGGATGCCGCGAGAAAAGCGCCGCCAGGGACTGCAGCGGCCCTGAGCGTGTTTTTTCCGCAAAGCGGCGGAGCAGATCCCGGTCCAGGATGATGCCGAGCATCCTGCGGTCCTGGTCCACGACCACCACGCGCCGCAAAGGCGAGGACAGAATTTTCTCCAGCGCCTGGTCCAACGGCGCGTCCGGGGCCACCGTGGGCACGTTGCGGAGCATGACGTCCCGGGCCAGTCCGTCCAGGCGGCCGGGCAAATCGGGCAGGCTGTCGGCCACGGAGGCGGCGGTGGCGATGGTCCGCAGCACGTCGATACGGCTGACGATGCCGGCCAGCCTGCCACGCTCATCCAGCACGGGCAGCCGTTTGATTTTCTTACGGGCCATGAGCCGGGCCGCCTCGGGCACCTTGGCCCGGATGCCGATGGTCGCCACCGGGGCGGTCATCACGTCCCGGGCCGTCTTTCCCAACTGGTCCAAGGCCGTGACCTGCTCCTCGCGGATCAGGCCGGGCAGCTCCTGGTGCAGGCTGAGGCGCAGGGACATGCCGCCGCGTTCGAGAAGGTCGCCGCCGGTCACGATCCCGAGCACCTCCCCGTCCTGGACCACGGGGACGGCTTTGATGTCCCGTTCGAGCATGGCGGCCAGGATCCGGGACAGGGGAGCGTCCGGCGGCACTGTGGCCACGTCCGCGGTCATGACGTCGCTGACCCGCATGGGATGGAAAAAAGTCGCCTGGACCTGCTGGCGAATCACCGCACCCTCGTTGATGGTTTCCTCCAGCCAGGGCAGGAAGGCTGCGATGCGCTCGGGGCGGTCCACGATCTCCACCACTATGGGCAGGTCCTCGGACAAGCGGAGGATCTTGGCGGTATGCACCAGGCTGTTGGCGCCGAAGCCGAGAACGCCCCGGAGCACTGTCGCCCCGGCCAGTCCGCGTTTTCTGGCCTCCTCGGCCACGATCTCGAAAAGCGGGCGTCCCTTGATCTGGTCGCTTTCCCCCACATAGACGCGCAGGATTTCCGCATCGATTTTGATATGCATCGTGTCGCTCCTTGTCAGATCAGCCTGCCGAGCAGCATGCCCGCCGCCAGGCAGGACAGGCCGAGCAGGCCCTGTCCCAGGAAGTTGAGCCCGGCGAGGAGCCATTGGGTCGAGCGGATCAGCTCACCGGTTTCGAACATGTAGGTGGAGAAGGTGGTGAAGGCTCCCATGAAGCCGACCAGGATGATCATCCGGGTCGGGCCGCTGATGAGCAGCCGTTCTTCGGACAGGACCCAGACCAGGCCGAACAGGAAAGACCCGAGGATGTTCACCGCTGTCGTGCCCCAGGGGAAATCCCGGCCCATGACGCCATAGACCGCGCCGGACAGCCAGTACCGGGCCAGGGTTCCTGCGGCCCCGGCCAGGGCCATGAGAAACATCTTGCTCACTGGTTCAGATTCTCCGTTCTTTTGCGCACCACGGCAAGGGCCTGACGGAAGTCCCTGGCCGTCACGCGCAGATTCTTGAGCTGGTCCTCGGGCAGCGCCGTCGGTTCACGAAGCAGGTCGTCCAGATCGAAACGCCTGCGCAGGCAGGCATAGGCCGCCTCGCGCACCAGGCAGGCGATGTCCGCGCCGGTGAGCCCGTCCATGTCTCCGGCCAGGGCGGTCAAGTCCACGTTGCGCTCCAGGGGCAGGTCCCGGGCGTGGATTTCCAGGATCTTCCGTCGTCCGTCCAGGTCCGGCGGGGGGATCTCCACGAGCCGATCGAAGCGGCCGGGCCGGAGCAGGGCCTGGTCCAGGAGGTCGGGCCGGTTGGTGGCGGCCAGGACAAAGACCCGGCCCAGGTCGTGCACCCCGTCCAGCAAAGTCAGGAGTTGGGTGGTGAAGCGGCTGTCCAGGCGCAGACTCTCGTCCGAGGAGCGCGACTGGGCGATGGCGTCGATCTCGTCGAAGAAGACAATGGCAGGCTGGCGTTTCTGGGCCTCGTCGAAAAGTCCGCGCAGCTTTTCCTCGGATTCGCCGTGCCACTTGGTGATGAGCTCCGGCCCGCTCACCGGCAGGAAGGCGGCCCCGGACTCGTGCGCCAGGGCCCGGGCCAGCAGCGTTTTGCCGCAGCCCGGCGGCCCATAGAGGAGCACGCCACGGTGGTGGGCGATGCCCAGGCGGCGCAGGACTTCCGGGTGCTTTAGGGGCAGTTCCACGGTCTCGCGCAGTGTGCGCACGGCTTGGTCCAATCCGCCCACGTCGGCATAGCCGGTCCTGGGGATCAGGCGTCCGGGTTGCGCGCTGGAGGCGGTCGGAGAAGTCCCGGCCGCCGGGGCCCTGGCGCGGCCCGGGTCAACCACGGGCCGGGCCTCGGGCGGCGCGTAGTCCCGCGGCAGGGCGTCCGCCAGGGCCTCGGCCCTGGCCACGTCGAAATGCGGGCACAGCTCCAGCCGTTTCCGGGCAGCCTCGTCCCGGAGTCGTTGCTTGAGCGCCGTCTTGTCCGTTTCTCCCGTCCCGTCCCAGGGCGGGACATGGGCTAGGCGGCGGCAGCCCCAGTTCCAGCCGCCTTGGCCCGGCACGCAGTATTTCCGGCCTTCCCGGGCCGTCTCCCGGGCCCCGGCGCAGTCCAGCACCGCCAGGACCTCCTTGAGACCCTCCAGGTCCAAGTCCCGCCCATCCAGACGCAGGAACGAGTCCGGGCGGCCCTTGGCCTCTTCCCAGAGGTCCAGGAGCACGTCCCGCAGGACCCCGGCTTGGCCCAGGCTCAAGCGCACGCGGCCGCCATCGCCCGTCCTCTCGAAGCCCGGCAGCAGGGCCGCACGGCGCAGGCACGGGTCGTCCTCCCCGTTGTGGCGCACAGGAAATTCCAGATGGAGTATCACGTCCCGGAGGGCGGTGGGCTGTCCCATGGTCTGTTGTCCTTTACGCCGGGCGGGGCCCAACAAAAAAACCACGCCGCGCGGCGTGGTCGGTTGCTGGATAGACTCCTGCCGCATCATTTTCGGCAGGGGTCATCGGCTTCACAAGCGGATCAAGGGGGACCCCATCCCCTGAAGGGAAGATGGAAAGGCCGTGCCTAGCCCTTCTTCCCGTGGACCCTATCATAAACAGCTCGTGAAAAGTCGTCCAGGGCCTTTTCGCAGAGCTTGATTTTTTTCAGGACACTCTTGTGCACCGGCGAAGTGGTCGGGTTTCGCTTCTCTATCTTTGCCAACCATTTCTTCAGCTTGTCCAGCTCTTCTTCGTTTTCTTCCACTTCGCCGAAGATGAAGTTCTGGTTTTTCGTTTCCATTTCGATTTCGCGCAGGAAATCGTCGCACTTGTGAAGCAGTTCCCCGTATTCTTCGTTTCCGGCGTCGAGCATGGCCGCCTTGATCCGGGCCTCGTCCTCGTGTCCCAGGGCCTTGCCCTCGATCAGGATGCTTTCTCCGTTGTAGGCTGTGATTTCCGAGGCCAACTGCTCCAGGGCGGCGATCCGGTCCACGCGGTGCGGCAGGACCCAGAAGGACAGGCAGTTCACGGCCCCCATCTTTTTGAGCTGCCGCCAGACGCTGACGCGTGCCCGGGATGGTTGCGCTGGCACCGTGTAGGAGAAGAAAAGCCACTTCACGTCGTCGACACCTCCGTCATTCCACGTGGCCAACCCGGGGCCCGACTCTCTTGTACGACCAGGTGCGGGCCGTGTAAAGTCAAGGAGGCTGAAGGGGTTGGCTTCCCTGCCAGCCGGTGCCGGAAGACGTCGGGAGCCGTTGCGCCTTTCCTTTCATGGCGATTTCACGCAGTGTGATCCTTGCCGTGCGCTGCCCGATAGCGACGCATGACGAGAAGCATCAGCGGGATGGCCAGCAGCTGGACGACCATGGAGAAGGCCACCAGCGACGGGATCGACACATCGTACAGGACGCCCATGAGGGCGCTGCCCGCGAACCAGAAGATCCCGAAGCTCATGTTGAAGATGCCGAAGGCCGAGCCGCGACGGGCGGCCGGGGACATGGCGGCCACTACGGCCTTCATGACCGACTCCTGGGCGCCCATGCCCACGCCCCAGAGGACAACGCCGCAGACGGCGCCGGCGAACCCTCCGAGGAACAGCAGCGGCGCGGCCAGGACGCCCGCCAACATGGCCGCGATGAGGACGCCCATGCCCCTACGGTCGTAGATGGCGCCGAAGACGAGGGCTGCGCCTCCATCCACGGCCATGGCGAGGGCGTAGAAGAAGGGGACCCAGCCTCCGTCGACCACCGCCCGGGCCTGAAAATGGTAGGCGATGAGCGGGTAATCGGCGAAGCCGGCGGCGACGCATGCCGTGGCTGCGAGATAGAGCCAGAACGGCTGGGCGAACCCATGCGTGTCCAATTCCGGCGAACGCATCTCCAGGGCCCGGGGATTGGGAAACAAGAAGCGGGCCAACGCCAGAGTCCCCAGGGAAAGCATGGCAGGGATCAGCAGAAGGCCGAAGCCGAACTGGTAGTCCTCCAGGACATGGCCGTTCCTCATGGCGACGGCCCAGGCCATGAGCAGAGGGCCAAGGGTGGCGCCGGTCTGGTCCATTGCTTCGTGCAAGGCGAACCCCCAGCCTCGGCCCATGGTTTTTCCGGCGAAGGAAAGCATGGCGTCCCGCGGCGGTGAGCGCAGGGCCTTGCCGGCGCGTTCCGCGAACATGAGCAGCACGGCGTACTGCCAGTGCCCGGTGAGAGCTAGGAGCGGCACGGCCAGGAGATTGATCAGATAACCGGAGACGGCCACCAGCCAGTACCGCCCCGTGCGATCCGCCAGACGACCGGAGATCAGTCGCAGGGCGTACCCCACCAGTTCGCCGAGCCCGGCCACCACGCCCACGATCGTGGCGCTGGCCCCGAGCAGGGCCAGGTAGGGGCCGATGATGCCGCGAGCGCCCTCATAGGTCATGTCCGCGAAGAGGCTGACAATGCCGAGGAACACCACGAACCATGTAGCGCGCCTGGCTGTGATGGCGGGGGCCGAAGCTTGGTCGGCGGGAACGGGATTTTCTTTTTTCACCAGAGGACTCCCCGGCAAGAAATTGGAACAGGGATCATTCGGAGGAACGTGCCCATTCTCTATTCTCTCATTGCACCTTCAGGATGAAAAATAAAACCTAAATCGAGCGGAGGGGGCCCATTGAAGCCTTCCTCGGCAGAAACCGGGAGAAGATTGACTCCAAAAATGGTGCGAATGGGGACAGCTTGATCGCTGAAGCGTGATAATGCTGCTCGTTTCGGTTGTGAAACCGGATTTTTCAGGAAGTTGGACGCACCTCTCCCTTCGCTGGACATGGAGCGGGGCGTTCAGATCAGGTCCAGACGAATTTTGGAGCGTTCAGGCAGCGCTCCCACAGTTCTTTGAAACGCAACGATTCCATGGCTATCGCCGTGACCTTGAGTACGGTTTTGCCAGCATGGGACACCACCTTGGCGGCAACGTCCACCAAGCGACGACGCAAGGTGGTTGGGAAGGACTTGACTGGCACCACCGGCTCACTCACATCTTCCTTGAACGCTTCAAACAGGAAGAAGCCGAGGATCATGGTGTAATAGAAGGCGGCGTTGGGCACGAAGCGCTGGAACGGCAACTCCTCGAAGCCGAAATCCTTGAATGCCCTGTGCACCAGTTCGTCCGCGCCGCGTTGGTGGTAGGAGTGGATGATGGCATCGGTCTCGGTCATGAATTCACGGCCAGCCTTCCGCAGCTGCTGATCGACGACACCGCCCATGCCGAGGTTGGTATAGACGATGGTGCCGGGTCGCGATCCGGGGAGCAAGAATTGCTTCTCCTCCAGCAGAGGCCTCCAAAAGATGGCTCTGTAGGATTTTGCCCAGGACTTGCGGCGGTCGCTGAACTCGAAGCACTGCCAGACATCCTCGTCGGTCTTGCCGAAGTGATGCTGAAAGACGGTCTCGGGGAGTGACCCGATCATGTCCTTGATGTCGCCGTAGAATTTGCCCGCGCAAATGAAGCCAATATTCAGGCGCTCCATCTCGGCGAAGAGGTCCTGGTCAAAGAATCCGGAGTCCATGCGAATGATGATAGGGACGGTCTCGCTGTAACGGGTACGGATCATGCGCACCACGTGGCGGATCATGTTCGGGGCCGAGTCGCCGTTGAGGGAATGCTTGTCGCCGCCACGGAATACGGCGTCTATGATATACCGACCCCAGGTCATCTGGAGCGGCTGGAAGCCCAGGACTTTCTTGTATGTGGGTTTGACACCGTCTCGTTTCGGGGCTTGGTCGTTGTCCATGACCATGGTGTCGATATTCAGTTCGATCACCTCAGGGTTGGCAATATTGAGTCGCCAGAGAAACAGGTGCTGCAACAGACGACGGAAAAGGTAGGTCCTTTGTGCGGAAAAGGCTTGGTAGAACCGCTTGACGGTATGCGAAGAGGCCATGCCATTGATGTCTGTTTCGATAGCGGCTGCGTAGCCGGGGTCTTTGGCCAGGACATCGAAGTGGGCCAGGTGTCGACTGGTGCCGTCGAAGAGGAAGCAGAGCACCTGCTTGCAAAGCTCATCGATAGGCGTGCCCTTGGGGTTCTTGCGCATGGAGCCGAAAAGGCGGTTGATGTGGGGGAAAAGGCCAATCCCACGAAGGTAGCGAGCAAAGAGGTTGAGCCCGGCCCGGCTTGTCAGACAGTCGTTCGTGACCTGGACATCGTCGATGAATTTTGCTTTGGTTCTCTTTGAGTTGGACATCCAGCCCTCCACCAAATGGGTGAAACGTTCATGACGTAGTGACTGGATGTGATTGTAAACAAAAACAAGGCGATATGCCAACTTTGATGTTGTGTCAGGCTGGAAAATCGCTCAGGTTAGGTA
>JAWRKD010000010.1:0-4004 GCA_040307135.1 Desulfovibrionaceae bacterium | reverse complement strand
CGTTCCTCCAGCCCTAGCACAATTCCCCGGCCGGCGAAACCGGCCCGGCCGCCTCGCGCCTCCCGGTTGCCGCCGGTCCGGGAATCGTTTACAGAAAACATCTTGCGGCACGGTCCATCCGGCCGCTTCGGAGCCGGCATGGATTCCTCGCACCAGAAACGCATCCTCACCGGGATACTGCTCCTCCTGGTCCCTGCCGCGGGCCTCTACTTCGGCGGCTGGGTCCTGGTGGGCGTGCTGGTCGTCTTCTGCGGCCTGGCCCTCTGGGAATACCTCTCCCTGTTCTGGCCCGAGGGCCGCCTGGGCCTCAAGGTCCAGGCCGTGGCCTGCGGCGGCCTTCTCCTGGCGGCCTTCGAGACCCAGAACCCGGTCTGGATCGCCCTGGCCCTGCTGGCCGCGTTCTGGTGCGCGGGCTTCGGCTTCCTCTTCGGCTACAGCCGCAGGCCCGAGGACGCCGACTTCCACGACGCGGCCGTGTTCCTGGCCGGGCTCCTCTACCTGCCCGTGACCTTCCAGTTCTTCCTGCGCCTGAGCCCCCTGGAGACCGTGCTGGTGATCCTGGCCGCGGCCGTGTCCGACACCGCGGCCTTCTACGTGGGCACCCACCTGGGCAGGCGCAAGATCTGGCCCCGCGTCAGTCCCAAGAAATCCTGGGCCGGCAGCGCGGGCAGCATGGCCGCCTGCGTGGCCCTCTGCCTGGGCCTGGGACTGCCCCTGGGCCGGGCGCCCTGGTGGGCCTTCCTGCTCCTGGGCCTGTGGCTCAACCTGGCGGCCCAGATGGGCGATTTCTTCGAATCCGCGCTCAAGCGCGCCCTGGACGTGAAGGATTCGGGCAAGCTCCTGCCGGGCCACGGCGGCATCCTGGACCGCATCGACAGCCTGCTTTTGCTCATTCCGGCCTACGCCCTGGCCCGGACCCTTCTGCCCTTCTTCGGGCAGTAGCGGGAAATTCCGTGGACACCTACATCTCGGCCTGGCCTCCCCTGGTCCTGGCGGACCGCTTCCCGCGCAACTTGGCCGTGCTCGGCAGCACGGGCTCCATCGGCGTGAGCGCCCTCCAGGTGGCGGCCCTGCACCCGGACCGGCTCCGGGTCACGGCCCTGGCAGCGGGCCGCAACGCCGCCCGCCTGGCCGAGCAGGCCGCGGCCTTCCGGCCCGGGCTTCTGGCCGTGCTGGACCAGGACACGGCGGCCGCCCTGGCCGCGGCCCTGCCCGCGGGCTACAGCCCGGAGATCCTCGTGGGGCCTGCGGGCTACGAGGCCGTGGCCCGCCAGGCCGAGGCCGACCTGGTGCTCTCGGCCATCGTGGGCGCGGCCGGATTTCCGCCCACCCTGGCCGCGGCGCAGTCCGGCAAGATCATCGCCCTGGCCAACAAGGAGAGCCTGGTCCTGGGCGGACACCTCATCCGCCGGGCCTGCCGGGAGTCCGGGGCCGTGGTCCTGCCCGTGGACTCGGAGCACAACGCCCTGTTCCAGGGGCTCCTGGGTCACGGCGCGGACGGCGTCACCCGGCTCATCCTCACGGCCTCGGGCGGCCCGTTCCGCGGCCGCGGCCGGGACGAACTGGCCCGGGTCACCCCGGCCCAGGCCCTGAACCATCCCCGCTGGAGCATGGGGCCCAAAGTGACCATCGACTCGGCCACCCTCATGAACAAGGGCCTGGAGCTCATCGAGGCCTGCCACCTCTACGGACTCACGGCCGCACGGGTCTCCGTGGTGGTCCACCCCCAGAGCATCGTGCACTCCCTGGTGGAATACGCCGACGGCTCGCAGATGGCGCACCTGAGCCACCCGGACATGCGCCTGCCCATCGCCCATTGCCTCTGCTTCCCGCACCACCTGCCCCTGGGCCTGCCCGTGCTGGATCTGGCCCGGGTGGGCAGCCTGACCTTCGAGGAGCCGGACCTGGAGGCCTTTCCCTGCCTGGGCCTGGCCCGGCGCGCCTTCGAGGCCGGCCCCAGCGCCTGCATCGTGCTGAACGCCGTGAACGAGGTGGCCGTGGAGCGGTTCCTGGCGGGCCGCTGCGGGTTCCTGGACATTCCCCGGGTTCTGGAGCAGGCTCTGGCCGGACATCGTGCCGCGGAGGTCCCGCAGGCGGCGGACGCCCTGGCCCTGGACCGCGAGGCCAGGACGCGGGCGGCCCAATTGTTCTGACCGGCCTTCCCTTCCGCGGCCCAGACATTATATGATCCTTTGCATATGATTCCGTGCACGCACACCGAGCAGCCGAGGTTTTCTTCGTGACAAGCGCCATTGCAGTGGTCCTGGTCCTGAGCGGCCTCATCTTCTTCCACGAACTGGGGCACTTCCTCATGGCCCGCGCCCTGGGCATCGGGGTCCGGGCCTTTTCCCTGGGCTTCGGCCCCCGCCTCCTGGGCTGGCGGAAAGGCCGCACCGACTACCGCCTCTCGGCCGTGCCCCTGGGCGGGTACGTGAACCTGGCCGGCGAGGGCCAGGAGGACGACGAGGCCGACGCGGGCTTCCCGGAAAAGGCCCTGTTCAACCGCCGCCCGCCCTGGCAGCGCATGCTCGTGGTCCTGGCCGGGCCGGTCTTCAACTTCTTCCTGGCCTGGCTCATCTACTGGGCCCTGCTCTTCTCCTACGGACAGGCCGCGCTCAAGCCGGTCATCGGCGAGGTGCTGCCGGACAGCCCGGCGGCCGCGGCCGGGGTCCAGGCCGGGGACACCGTGCTCGCGGTGGACGGACGCGAAATCTCCTCCTGGAACGAGCTGACCATGACCATCCAGACCGGCGGCTACCGGCCCCTGCCCCTGGAGCTGAACCGCGGCGGCCAGGTCCTCACCCTCACCGTGGAGCCCGTGGTCCGGGACCTGGACGCCGACGGCCGGACCATCCAGGTGCCCATGATCGGCATCAAGGCCTCGGGCGAGACCATGATCCTGGTGCCCCCGCAGGACCTCTTCTCCAGCGCCGTGGGCGCGGCGCGCGAAACATGGGAGAAGACCGGCTTCATCGTGCGCGGCATCAGCAAGATGATTTCCGGCCAGGTCTCGGTGCGCGAGGTGGGCGGCCCCATCCTCATCGCCCAGGAAGTGGGCCGCCAGGCCCGCTCCGGGCTGGCCGAGGTGCTCTACCTCATGGCCTTCATCAGCCTGAACCTCGGGCTCATCAACCTCCTGCCCGTGCCGGTGCTGGACGGCGGGCACATCGTGTTCTACGGCTACGAGGCCCTGTTCCGGCGGCCGGTGAGCGAGCGCTGGCGGCTGTTGGCCACGCGCATCGGCATCGCCTTCCTCTTCCTGCTCATGGGACTGGCCCTGTTCAATGACCTCTCCCGCCTGTTCGCCTGATCCCGGTCCCCTGCTCCTGGTCCTCGACGGGGCCGGGGACCGGCTCCAGTTCCTCCTGGCCGAGGGGGAGCGGGAGCCCGCCCTGCTCTGCTGCCAGGACTGGGCCGTGGCCGGACAATCGGCCCGCTTCCTGGCCCCGGCCCTGGACAACGCGCTCACGCTCTTCGGCCGCAAGGCCGCGGACATCCGGCGCATCGCCTGCGTGCGCGGCCCCGGCGGCTTCACCGGCATCCGCCTGGTCCTGGCCCTGGCCGAGGGCCTGGCCGCGGCCACCGGCGCCCTGCGCGCGGGGCTGGAGCTCCTGCCCCTGCTGGCAGCGGGCCCTGCCGCGCTGCGGCCCCTGGGCAGCGCCCTGGTCCTGACCTGGTCGCGCAAGGGCCAGGTCTTTGCCCAGGGCTTCGGCCTGCCGGAACTCGCCCCGCTCAGCCAGCCCGCGGACCTTGCCCTGGAGCAGGCCGCGGCCCTGGCCCTGTCTCTGCCCGGCCCGCTCACCCTCCTGGGCAGCGGGCTCGCCCGCAACCGCGCCTTTTTCCAGGAAC
Source organism: Desulfovibrionaceae bacterium (assembly GCA_040307135.1). Lineage (GTDB taxonomy): Bacteria > Desulfobacterota > Desulfovibrionia > Desulfovibrionales > Desulfovibrionaceae > Aminidesulfovibrio. Next base: position 155 of record JAWRKD010000010.1, on the reverse strand, counting down.
GCCTGGCGCACCTTCCGGACTGCGCCCTGCTCGGTCCGGAATGGAACCAGGCCGGTCCCCTGGCCCTGCTGGCGGCCGCGGCCCGCGCCGAGTACGCGGACCGGCCCGTGGAACCGCTCTACCTGCGGGCCTCGGACGCCGAGGAAAGCCTGGCC
>JAWRKD010000009.1:0-10910 GCA_040307135.1 Desulfovibrionaceae bacterium | reverse complement strand
GCCCCATGCTGTCGCGCACGTACATGCGCGTGTCGTGGTTCTGGAGGCTCGGATGGTAGTAAAGTCCTCTGTCGTCCTTCATGCGTGTCTCCGTGCGGCGGTCAGTGAGGGAGTCAACAGCTCCAGCGGGCGTCCGAACAGGAAATCCAGGATCGCGGGGTCCATGCCCGATTTTTTCACCAGGAGCAAGCGGACCTCGCGGTCCCAGGTCAGCATGGCCGCCCGGCTTCGTCGGTCTTCGGGCGCGTCGCTCTCCAGCAGCCCGGCGTAGCCGGACACCGGGCAGCGTTGTTCGTGCTCCGCCACGAGATCGAGCAGGGGGTGCCCAGCGGGCAGGATGTCCCGCCGGGTCAGGCGGTCCCGGGCGTAGAGGCGTTCCAGTTCGCGGGTGTCCCGGCAGGACAGGACCCGGCACTCCAGGGGCCGGGCCTCATAGATGGCGCAGGCCGCGTCCTGGTCCCGGTAGAAGAGGCAGGTCCAGGACCCGTCCCGGCCGCGCAGCTTGACGATCTCCGTGGCCAGGGGCTCCACCCGGCCGCGCACCTGGTCCAGGACCGGCTCCCCGGCGCGCAGGGTCACCAGGTCGGCCAGGTCCGGTCCGCCCGGGGTCCGCAGCAGGGGCAGATCCTCGCGGTGCAGGGCCGGGCCGCCCTTGCGGCAGCACTCCCCGCAACGGGAGCAGAGAGGGGGTTTTTCCGGGTGAGCCAAGTTTTTCTTGAAAGCGGCGGCGGTTTTGGGTAATAATTCACAAGCGCCCGTTTCAACGGGTGTAAGGGCCCTGTTACCCGCACGGCTGGCGGATGGCAAGGGCTGGTGATCCGGGACGCCTCCCTGGGCGGGCCGTGTGGGTCGCGGCCGGGGAGGAGTCGCTGTCCGGCGTTTTACCGGTTGACAAAAAATGCCGGACTTTCGTACATTGGGAAGCCTGCGTACCAAGCTTCCGGGATGGGTTTTCCACCCGCGCCGCCACGGGAAGCCGCAAGCCTCTGTTCCGGTCCTTGACACAGCTTGAGGATATTCGTCCGGGTGCTCCGGCCTTCGCCGCAGGCTGCGAGTCCGGACGTGCGAGAATTGGCTGGCAACATTTTAAAAAACCAATGGAGGTTAAGGGAATGGCGAAACACAAAACCCCCTTGTTGGACCAGCTGGAAAGCGGGCCGTGGCCCAGCTTCGTGTCCGACATAAAGCAGGAATGCGAGAACCGGGCCAAGAACGCCAAGGGCGTTGACTACCAGATCCCGGCCGACTGCCCCGACGACCTGCTGGGCGTCCTGGAAATGTCTTATGTGGACGGCGAGACCCACTGGAAGCACGGCGGCATCGTGGGCGTGTTCGGTTACGGCGGCGGCGTCATCGGCCGCTACTGCGACCAGCCCGAGATGTTCCCCGGCGTGGCCCACTTCCACACCGTGCGCGTGAACCAGCCCTCGGGCCTCTACTACACCACCGAGTTCCTTCGCCAGCTCTGCGACCTCTGGGAGCTCCGCGGTTCCGGCCTGACCAACATGCACGGCTCCACGGGCGACATCGTGCTCCTGGGCACCACCACCCCGCAGCTGGAAGAGATCTTCTACGAACTGACCCACAAGTTGAACAACGACCTGGGCGGCTCGGGCTCCAACCTGCGCACCCCGTCCTGCTGTCTGGGCCAGTCCCGCTGCGAGTTCGCCTGCATCGACACCCAGCAGCTGTGCTTCGACCTGACCAACACCTACCAGGACGAGCTGCACCGCCCCGCCTTCCCCTACAAGTTCAAGTTCAAGGTGGACGGCTGCCCCAACGGCTGCGTGGCCGCCATCGCCCGTTCCGACTTCTCGATCATCGGCACCTGGCGTGACGAGATCCGCATCGACCAGAAGGCCGTGGCCGCCTACGTCGGCGGCGAGATCAAGCCCAACGCCGGCGCCCACGCGGGCCGCGACTGGGGCAAGTTCGACATCCAGAAGGAAGTCGTGGATCGCTGCCCCTCCGGCTGCATGAGGTACGAGGGCGGCAAGCTCGAGATCAACAACAAGGAATGCGTGCGCTGCATGCACTGCATCAACACCATGCCGCGCGCCCTGAAGATCGGTAACGATCGCGGCGCCAGCATCCTCTGCGGCGCCAAGGCCCCGATCCTGGACGGCCCGCAGATGTCCTCGCTGCTCATCCCCTTCATCAAGGTCGAGGAGCCCTACGACGAGATCAAGGAAGTCATCGAGAATATCTGGGACTGGTGGATGGAAGAGGGCAAGAACCGCGAGCGCCTGGGCGAGACCATGAAGCGCCTCTCCTTCCAGAAGCTCCTGGAAGTGACCAACCAGAAGGCCGATGCCCGTCACGTGCGCGAGCCGCGTCACAACCCGTACATCTTCTGGAAGGAAGAGGAAGTCACGGGCGGCTGGCAGCGCGACATCGCCGACTACAGAAAGAAGCACCAGAAGTAACCAAGGGGAGGACACCACTATGGCCTTCATCTCTTCCGGATACAATCCCGACAAACCGATGGAGAACCGGATCACGGACATCGGTCCCCGTCACTTTGACGAGTTCCTGCCGCCGGTCATCAAGAAGAACAAGGGCAAATGGGCCTACCACGAGATCCTGGAGCCCGGCATCCTGCTGCACGTGGCCGACTCCGGCGACAAGGTCTATACCGTGCGCGTGGGCGCCGCCCGCCTCATGTCCATCTCGCACATCCGCGAGATCTGCGACATCGCTGACAAGTACTGCGGCGGCCACCTGCGCTTCACGACCCGCAACAACGTGGAGTTCATGGTCGGCACCGAGGACGAGGCCAAGGCCCTGAAGAAGGAGCTCAACGGCCGCAAGTTCGCGGGCGGCTCCCACAAGTTCCCGGTCGGCGGCACCGGCGCCGGCGTGACCAACATCGTGCACACCCAGGGCTGGGTCCACTGCCATACCCCGGCCACGGACGCCTCCGGCACGGTCAAGGCCACCATGGACGCCGTGTTCGAAGAGTTCACCAACATGCGCCTGCCCGCCCCGGTGCGCATCGCCATGGCCTGCTGCCTGAACATGTGCGGCGCCGTGCACTGCTCCGACATCGCCATCCTGGGCATCCACCGCAAGCCCCCGATGATCGACCACGAGCACCTGGACAACATGTGCGAAGTGCCCCTGGCCGTGGCCGCCTGCCCCACCGGCGCCATCCGTCCCACCAAGACGGACTTCCAGGGCAAGCAGGTTGCCACTGTGGCCGTGAAGCAGGAGCGCTGCATGTTCTGCGGCAACTGCTACACCATGTGCCCGTCCATGCCGCTGGCCGACAAGGAAGGCGACGGCATCGCCATCATGGTGGGCGGCAAGATCTCCAACCGCATCACCCGCCCGGCCTTCTCCAAGGTCGTGGTGCCCTTCATCCCGAACGAGCCGCCCCGCTGGCCGTCCATGACCAAGGTCATCAAGAAGATCCTGGACGCCTACTCCAAGGACGCCCGCAAGTACGAGCGCCTGGGCGACTGGGCCAACCGCATCGGCTGGGAGCGCTTCTTCGAGAAGTGCGACCTGGAGTTCTCGCATCACCTGATCGACGACTTCCGTGATCCGGCCTACTACACCTGGCGCCAGACCACGCAGTTCAAGTTCTAGCAAAACGAACGGGCGCGGGGGAGCAATCCTCCGCGCCCTTCACAACCAAGGGGCAATGCCATGGCGCTTGACATGAACGAGGCGAAGAAGAAGATCGTTGAGTTCTGCGAGTCCAAATCCAAGACCAAGACCAAGTTCTACTTCAACGACTTCACGGATCTGTTCCCGGACGAGAAAGCCCGTGACGTCAAGAAGATCCTGACCGCTCTGGTCAACGAGAGCGTCCTGGTCTTCTGGTCCAGCGGCAGCACGACCATGTACGGCCTGGCCGGCGCCGGCAAGCACGCCGAGGGCGAGGACTAAACCTCACTTCCGCATCAAGGATGTTCGAGAGGGCCTTGCCCAGATCCTGGGCAAGGCTTTTCTCGTTCCGGGCCTGCCATGCGCGCATTTCCCCGACTCATCCTGGCCGGTCTCTCCGGCGGCTCCGGCAAAACCATCGCCAGTCTCGGCCTGTGCCGGGCCCTGGTGCAGAAGGGCCTGCGCGTGCGGCCCTTCAAGAAGGGGCCGGACTACATCGACGCCGCCTGGCTGGGGCTGGCCGCGCGCGCGGACTGCTCCAACCTGGACCCCTTCCTGCTCCCGCGCGAGGTGCTTGCCGCGCTCTTTGCGGACAAGGCCCAGGGATTCGACCTCTCCGTCATCGAGGGCAACCGAGGCTTGTTCGACGGCAAGGACGTGGGCGGCTCCTGCTCCACGGCCGAGCTGGCCCGCTGGCTCGACTGCCCCACGATCCTGGTGCTGGACTGCACCAAGATGACCCGCACGGCCGCGGCCGTGGTGGCGGGGTGCCGCCACTTCGAGGCAGGGCTGCGCCTGGCCGGGGTGATCCTGAACCGCACCGCCGGGGCGCGTCACCGAGCCATCCTGCGGCAGGCCATCGAGAACTACACGGACGTGCCCGTGCTGGGCATGCTCCCCAAGATTTCCCAAAACCCCATCCCGGAACGGCACATGGGCCTGGTCTCGGACCAGGAACACGCCGGACGGGAGGCCGCCCTGGACGCCGTGGGCCGCCTGGCCGCGGAATGCCTGGACCTGGACGCGATCCTGGCCCAGGCCCGCAGCGCCCCACCCCTGGCCCGGCCGGACATCCGGCTCTGGCCCGAGGCCTCGCCGGGCCTGGAGCCGCCGGTCATCGGCTATGTCCGCGATGCGGCGCTCTGGTTCTACTACCCCGAGAACCTGGAGGCCTTGGAGCGGGCCGGGGCCCGGCTCGTGCGCCTGAGCCTCCTGGATTCCGCGCCCTGGCCGGAAATCCACGGCCTGTACCTGGGCGGCGGCTTTCCCGAGACCCAGGCCGAGGCCCTTTCCGCCAACACGGCCGTGCGCGAGCGGGTGCGCGGCCTGGTCCAGGCGGGCCTGCCCCTGTACGCCGAGTGCGGCGGGTTCATGTACCTCTGCCGCGCCCTGGAGCAGGGGGGCCGCTCCTTTCCCATGGCCGGGGTCCTGCCCTTGTGCACCACGCTGTGCCCCCGGCCCCAGGGTCTGGGCTATGTGGAGGCGCGGGTGGAGCGGGACAACCCCTTCCATCCCCGGGGCGGGCTGATTCGCGGCCATGAGTTCCACTATTCCGCCTGCCTGGCCCCGGACCCGGCCGAGCCCGGGGACTTCGCCCTGCGCATGGAGCGGGGCCAGGGACTCCAGGCGGGCCGCGACGGTCTGGTCACGGGCAATGCCTGGGCCGGGTACATCCACATCCACGCCCTGGGCGAGCCCCACTGGGCTCCCAATTTCGTGGCTGCAGCCGCCTGCTTCCGCAACGGTCTCGCCGTCAAGTAACCCTCGTCAACTCTGGATTTCTGTGAAAATCAGGCCCGCTGCGGCGGCCCCACCTCCCGCTGCGCTGTGTAGAGTAAGTCAAGAGAAACTCTAGTCGTGTCCATGTTGCGCGTTTTGGCGCAGGGTTTCACGCAGAACCCGCCTCGATCACGCGGCTTGGCAGGGGACAAGGCAGGCGCAGTAACAGCTTGCGCGTTGCGACATTATTCTTCAGTAATTGCAGGGAAATAGCTGAAAAGCCTTGGGGGCCCGGAACCTGCCCGCGTTGTCGAATGCAGGAGGGCCAGGGAAGGGACCAGGAACCGCCGGAGGCGAGGGGGGACCGGGTCAGGAACAGGGCCGGATCAGTTGCCGAAGCTCACCGTGGCCAGGGCCTCGCTGTTTTCGCCCAGGGTCAGGGTGGTGGCGTCGGCCAGGCGCACCTCCAGGCGGGCGGCGGGGCTGGTGGCCAGTCGGTCCTGGGCGGCCAGGCGCAGGAGGAGCAGGGTCAGGGCCGCGATGCGCATGGCTAGTCTTCCAGGGGTTCGGCCGTGCCGCCGTCCTTGAACCGCTGCTCTTCCTCGGCGCGCAGGGCCCGGCGCAGGACCTTGCCCACCATGGTCTTGGGCAGGGAGTCGCGGAACTCCACGAGCCGCGGCACCTTGTAGTTGGCGAGCTTGTTGCGGCAGAAGGCGATGACCTCGTTCTTGGTCATCTTCTCGCCCTCTTCCAGCACCACGTAGGCCTTGACCACCTCGCCGCGGGTGCCGTGGGGGATGCCCACGGCCACGGCTTCCTTGATCTTGGGGTGGGTGTGCAGGACCTCGTCGATCTCCCGCGGATAGATGTTGTAGCCCGCGGAGATGATGAGGTCCTTCTTGCGGTCCACGATGTAGAAGTAGCCTTCCTCGTCCATGGTGGCGATGTCGCCGGTGTAGAGGCGGCCGTTGCGCAGGGTGTCGGCGGTGGCGTCCGGGCGGTTGAAGTAGCCCATCATGACCTGGGGGCCGCGCACCACCAGCTCGCCGATCTTGCCGGGCGGCAGGGCCACGGAGCCCACCTCCATGTCCACGACCCAGGCCTCGGTGTCCGGGAAGGGCAGGCCGATGGAGCCGGGCTTGCGCTTGCCGGACAGGGGATTGAGGTGGGTCACGGGCGAGGCCTCGGTGAGCCCGAAGCCTTCCAGGATCTCGGCCCCGGTCATGGCCTTGAACTGCTCGATGTACTCCACGGGCATGGGCGCGGAGCCGGACACGCAGTACTTGATGGATTTCAGGTCGTAGTCGCCCACGTCCTTCTGCTGGAGGAGCGAAATGTACAGGGCCGGGGCCCCGGGAAAGATGGTGGGCCGGATCTTGTGGATGGCCTTGAGCACGTCCTTGGGCGAGTAGCGCGGGAAGGGCACCTGGGTGGCCCCGAGCATGGTGGCCAGGTTCATGCAGACCGTGAGGCCATAGATGTGGAAATAGGGCAGGATGCCGATGAAGGTCTCCTGCTGGCCGCCCAGGGTGTGCAGGAGCGCCCGGCACTGCTGGACGTTGGACCCCAGGTTGGAGTGCGAGAGCATGCAGCCCTTGGACACGCCGGTGGTGCCGCCGGTGTACTGGAGCACGGCCATGTCGCGTTGCGGGTCGATGCCCTGGTAGGTGAAGGCGGCCGAGCCCTTGGTCAGGTCGGTCCAGGGCAGCACGCTCTTGCCGTCGAACGGCACGGCCGGGATGGATTTCTCGCGCCGGGCCTTGAGCCTGTAGAGCAGGTTCAGGGGGAAAGCCAGGCAGTCCGCGATGTTGGTGACGAAGAACTTCTCGATGGGGATCTGGTCCAGCAGCTTGGAGACCTTGGGCCAGAGCAGGTCCAGGATGATCAGGGTGCGCGCGCCCGAGTCGTTGAACTGGTGAAGGATCTCGGTCTCCATGTAGAGCGGGTTGGTCATGACCACCACAGCGCCGGCCCGCAGCACGCCCCAGTAGGTGATGATGGCCTGGGGGGTGTTGGGCAGCATGATGGCCACGCGGTCGCCGGGGCGCACCCCGTGGGCCCGCAGGTTGGCGGCCACGGCCTCGGTGGCCTTCTTCAGCTTGGCGTAGCTCAGGCGGAAATTCTGGAAATGAATGGCCTTGCGCGCGGGCCATTTCTCGGCCGCCTGGTCCAGGAGCTGGAACAGGGGAGTGTGCTCGTAGGAGAGCTCGCTGGGCACTTCGGGATCATAGTGGGCCAGCCAGGGCCGCTCACTGTCGGGTGTCTTGCTCGTCATGGTCGCCTCGCGCGGGGAGAGATGGGGCGCGAGTATAAAGAGGAGTGTTCCCCCTGACAAGGTGTGTTCGCTCACTTTCGGCGCTTACCGTTTGATTTCCGGAGAGTTCCGTTCACGGCAGGGGCCTTTGCCCGTCTGGGCGGCGGCATGCGCACGCCCCGGCCCCCCGCGATTAAAGAAAGTCCGTCAAAATGCCGATGGTTCATTGTACGTACGAATGAAATTGCCGCCCGGCCTCTGGCGCCGGAGGTCTGGTTTTTAGAATAAGTTCAAGAGTATCGATCGGTTATCAAGAACATGTTCCGAGGCGGCGAAAAGTTGGGACGGTTATTGCAAAACCCACTGCGCCCTGTTCGGTTCATTGACTGAATGAACAGCGGCCCGAAAGCCGAAACAAAGATCGCCGCATACAGGCAGGATAGAATGAATCAGATGCTCATCTCCGACGGGAAGTACCTGAAACCCAGCAAGGAGACCAGGGTCCTGGCCATCCTGGACTCCCTGGCCAAGGAGAGCGAGTTGTCCCAGTTCGAGCTGGGGCGGCGGCTCAATCTGTCCGGGGCCATGATCAACCAGTACCTCAACTCGCTGGCCGCCGAGCGTTTGGTGGAGTTCCTGCCGGTGAACGGCAAAAGTTTCCGCTACGTGCTCACCCCGGACGGCGACGCCACGCGGCGGCGCATGTTCTCGGACTACTCCTCCGAGACCATCCGGCTCTACTCCACCATCAAGTCCTTCATCCAGGACCGCCTGCGCGTGCTGCGCGAACACGGCCTCCTGCGCTTGGTCCTGTTCGGCGCCTCGGAGACCTGCGAGGTGGTCCTTTCGGCCCTGCGCGAAAGCGAGTTCACCGTGGTGGCCCTGCTGGACAACGACGCCTCCAAGCACGGCCACAACTTCCACGGCCACGTGGTGGCGCATCCCGGGATCCTGGAATCCCTGGTCTGCGACGCCGTGGTCATCACCTCGTTCGGCAAGCAGGACGAGATCCACGAGCAACTCAAGCCCCTCTGCGCGAGCCGGGGGATCACCATCATGAGATTTTGACATGAACAGACACGAGCGTACCATCACCCTGCGTTCCGGCGTGAAGATCGGCCCCGGCCAGCCCTGCTTCGTGGTGGCCGAGATCGGCAACAACCACCAGGGAGAGTTCGCCCTGGCCCAGCGCATGGTGGAGGAGGCCGCCCGGGCCGGAGTCCAGGCCGTGAAGTTCCAGAAGCGGAACATGGAGGCCCTGCTCACCCGGGCCGGCCGCGAGGCCGCCTACAACGGCCGCAACAGTTTCGGCGCCACCTACGGCGAGCACCGCCTGGCCCTGGAGCTGTCCGCGGACGAGATGGCCCGGCTCAAGGAGTTCACCGAATCCCTGGGCCTCGTGTTCTTCGCCTCCTGCTGGGACGAGCCGAGCCTCGTGGAGATGGCCGCCCTGGACCTGGAGCTGCTCAAGATCTGCTCCGCCGACCTGGTCAACGTGCCCCTGCTGCGGCGTTACGGCGAAATCGGCGCGCCCATCATCCTGTCCACGGGCATGAGCGCCTTCGAGGACATCGACATCGCCATGGCCGAGCTGCGCCGCTACCACCAGGACATCGTGCTCCTGCACTGCAACAGCACGTATCCCTGCGCCGAGGAGCACATCGGCCTGCCGGTCATGGAGAGCCTGCGCGAGCGGTACGGGGTGCCTGTGGGCTATTCCGGCCACGAGCGCGGCATCGCCCCCAGCGTGGCCTCCGTGGCCCTGGGCGCGTGCGTGGTGGAGCGTCACTTCACCCTGGACAAGACCATGAAGGGCACCGACCACCAGGCTTCCCTGGAACCCGCAGAGCTGGCCCAGATGGTCGCCATGATCCGGGAGGTGGAGCGCGCCTTGGTCATCAAGGGCAAGAAGGTCTTCCCCGAGGAGCAGAGCGCGGCCAAAAAGCTGCGCAAGAGCATCGTCTTCTCCCGCGACCTGCCCGCCGGACACGTGCTCTGCGAGGCGGACCTGACCACCCGCAGCCCGTGGGTGGGCATCTCGCCCGTGCATTGGGACGAGGTCCTGGGAGCCACGGTGAAGCGGCCGGTGAAGCACGAGGAGCCCCTGCAGTGGGACCTGCTCTCGCTCATTCCGGCGGTGGGGAGCAACGTAGCCACGTCCTAGCAGGCCGTTGAAAAATCCGCCCCGGCTGCATCGCGCGTCAAAAACGCAACCTCTCGCGCATGGGGGATGCGCTTCATCCCTGCGTTTTTTCGCGCCTTGCCCCCGCGTTGGAATCCCTCCAGCGATCCGCGCAGACCCCGGACTTGCCTTTTCCGCGGCCATGGCCCACAAACGGGCATGTCCGCCTTGACCCTGGAGCTCCTTCCCGGACGCTACGCCGTCTGCCGCCTGCCCGCCGGATGGCCCGCGCCCGCGGCCCTGCTCGCGCCCGGCCCGGACCTGCGGGTCCTGGCCCGCACCCCTGACGAACTTTCCCTGGTCTGCCCCGAACAGGACGCGCCCGCCGAGGCCCGCGTCGAGACCGGCTGGCGCGCCTTCAAGGTCGCTGGTCCCCTGGACTTCAGCCTCACCGGCGTGCTGGCCTCCCTGGCCGCCCCCCTGGCCGCGGCCGGGGTAAGCATCTTCGCCGTGTCCACCTTCGACACCGATTATCTCCTGGTGCGCGAGGCGAGCCTGGCCCAGGCCAGGGCCGCCCTGGAATCCGCCGGGCACCTTTGCAAATAATAAATGCGTTCCGTCCGGGAGCGGCTACATTGGACAGGACCAAGCCGCGCGGAGGACAGCATGGCCGCCTTGGACACGGGAATTTTGCTGGAAACCGGCACCAACGAGTTGGAGATCATCGAGTTCTTCATCGATGAAGACGGCCCCGAGGGCGGCCGCCGCCATTATTTCGGCGTGAACGTGGCCAAGGTCCTGGAAGTGCTGGAGGCCCCGCCGGGCCTGGCCCCCTCGCCCGGGGCCCCGCACCCGAGCTTCCTGGGGACCATCCCCCTGCGGGACCTCATCCTGCCCGTGGTGGATCTCTCGGTCTGGCTGGAGCTCAGGCGCGGCCAGCGGGCCAACGAGCCCATCATCGTCACGGAGTTCAACAACGTCATCACCGGCTTCCTGGTTTCAGGTGTGACCATGATCCACCGCGTGAACTGGGGCCAGGTGGAGCCGCCCAGCCGGGTGGTGGCCGGGCTCCACACCAACTGCATCACCGGCACCGTGCACATGGAGGGGCATTTCACCCTGCTCCTGGACCTGGAGCTGGCCCTGGCCGAACTGGGCGGGCTGGCCGGACAGGAGCCGGCCGCGGCCCCCCCCCGGGCCCGG
>JAWRKD010000008.1:0-14347 GCA_040307135.1 Desulfovibrionaceae bacterium | reverse complement strand
CCCCCCCGCTTCCCGTTTCCGGAAAAACAAGGGTGAGCGTCCGCTCCCTCTTCCGTCGGAGCCGGAGGGTGGTTATGGTCCTGTGCGTGTCCGCAGGATGAATCCAGAGTAAAAAGCGAGGAAACCATGGCCCAACATGTGGTGATCATCGGCGCGGTGGCCCTGGGTCCCAAGGCCGCCTGCCGTTTCAAGCGTCTGGAGCCGGACAGCCGGGTGACCATGATCGAGCGCGGCAAGCGCTTCTCCTACGGCGGCTGCGGCATTCCCTACTACGTGTCCGGCGACATCAGCGACGCCGCGGCGCTCCAGTCCACGGCCTTCCACATGGTGCGCGACGAGGCCTTCTTCAAGGCCACCAAGGGCGTGGACGTGCGCACCGAGACCGAGGCGCTCTCCATCGACCGCAAGGCCAAGACCGTGACCCTGCGCCACCTGCCCACGGGCAAGGAGGAGACCCTTTCCTACGACAAGCTCGTCATCGCCACGGGCAGCACCCCCAACCGCCTGCCCCTGCCGGGCATGGACCTGGACGGGGTTCATACCGTGGCCGGGCTGGAGGACGCCGAGGCCATCCGCGCCCGCGTGGCCTCGGGCAAGGTGGGCTCGGCCGTGGTGGTGGGCGGCGGCTTCATCGGCCTGGAAATGGCCACGGCCTTCGCCGACATGTGGGGCATCGAGACCACGGTGCTCGAATACATGCCGCACATCCTGCCTTCGGTGGCCGGGCCGGTCATCGCGCGCATGGCCCGCCGCCACATGGAGGAGAAGGGCGTCTCCTTCCGCTTCGGCGAGAAGCTCCTGCGCCTGGAGGGCGACGGCCGCGTGCAGCGCCTGGTCACGGACAAGGGCGCGCTCGACGCGGACCTGGTCATCCTCTCCGTGGGCGTGACGCCCAACTCCAGGCTGGCCAAGGAGGCCGGACTTTCCGTGGGGCCGCGCGGCGGCATCATCGTGGACGAGACCCTGCGCACCTCGGACCCGGACATCTTCGCGGGCGGCGACTGCGTGCAGATCACCAACCTGGTCACGGGCAAGCCCTCGTACCTGCCCCTGGGCTCCATGGCCAACCGCCAGGGCCGGGTCATCGGCACCAACCTGGCCGGGGGCGACGCCCGCTTCGAGGGGGCCTGCGGGGCCTGGTGCGTGAAGCTCTTCGAGCAGAGCGCCGCGGGCGTGGGTCTGCCCATCCAGGCCGCCCTGCGCGAGGGCCTGGACGCCGTGAACGTGCACGTCTCCATGCTGGACCGCGCCCACTTCTACCCGGAAAAGGGCCTCATGTCCCTGGACCTGGTGGTGGAGCGCGGCACGGGCCGCGTCCTGGGCATGCAGGGCGTGAGCGTCATGGGCGACTCCCTGGTGGGCAAGGTGGACGCGGTCTCCGCGCTCCTGCCCCACAAGCCGGTCTGCGCCGACCTGGGCAACCTGGAGATGGCCTATTCCCCGCCCTTCGCCTCGGCCATGGACATCCTCAACGTGCTCGGCAACGTGGCCGACAACATCGTCACGGGCCGGAACCGCGGCATGGGCGTGGACGAGTTCGAGAAGCTCTGGGAGGGGCGAGGCGAGAACGGCATCTACCTCCTGGACTGCCGCGAGCGCGACAACGTGGCCGAGCTGGTGGCCAAGCACCCCGGGGACTGGCACAACATTCCCCAGGGCGAGCTGGCCGGACGCCTGGCCGAGGTGCCCAGGGACCGGCCCGTGGTGGTCATCTGCAACACCGGGGCGCGCTCCTACGAGGCCCTGGTGACGCTCGCGCACAACGGCTTTGAGGCCATCAGCGTGGAGGGCGGCATGGCCGCGGTGCACGCCGCGGGCCTGGACGTGTAAGCCCGGGGGGTTGACACCGGGGGCCGTTGGCCGGAGTATCGGGCCATGCTGCGAAAACCCGTTCCCTGCGTCCTGCTCCTCGTCCTGTGCCTGGCTCTGGCCGCCTGCGGCCGGGACCAGGGCAAGGCCCCGGAGGCCCGCCAGGTGCGGGCCGGCGTGCTCGTGCTGGAGCCGCGCGAGGCCGTGGAGTGCCGCAGCCTGCCCGGCCAGGTGGAGGCCAGGAACAGCGCCGTGCTCTCCAGCAAGATCTCGGGCACGGTGACGGCCGTGTTCGTGGAGGAGGGGGCCATGGTCCAGAAGGGCCAGCCCATCCTCCAGATCGACGACGCCGAGCTGCGCCAGCGCCAGCAGGGGGCCCAGGCCGGGGTGGGCCAGGCTGACCTGGAGCGCAAGGCCGTGGCCGCCCGGCTGGCCCTGGCCCGCACCAACCTGGAGCGCATGCGCAAGCTCCTGGACCAGCAGGCCGTGAGCCGCGAGGACTTCGACAAGGCCCAGGCCGAGTTCCTCAGCCTCCAGAGCCAGGAGCGGGCCCTGGCCGCCCAGGCCGCCCAGGCCGGGCACCAGAGCGCCGAGGTGGCCTCGCTCCTTTCCTACAGCACGGTCACGGCCCCCATTTCCGGCATCCTCACCCGCCGCCAGGCCGACCTGGGGGCCTTCGTCAACGCGGGCGCGCCCCTGGCCTCCATCGACGACGCCGAGAGCGGCTTCGAGATCGCGGCCCAGGCCGACGAGAGCCTGCTCTCCCGGCTGGGTCCGGGCATGCTGGTGCTGGGCTTCGTTCCCGCGCTCTCGGCCCGGCCGTTCTCCACCACGCTCACCGCGGTCATCGGCCACGTGGACCCGGCCACGCGCACCTTCCGGGTCAAGGCCGCCCTGCCGCGGGAGATCGAGGGCGGCGAGCCCGGGGCCCAGGCCCGGGCCGGGCTCTTCGGCAAGGTCTGCGTGCCCCTGACCCCGGCCCGCAAGCTGCTCGTGCCCGAGGCTGCGGTGCGCCTGCGCGGCGAGCTGCCCACCGTGCTCAGCGTGGACCAGGACCAGGTGCTGCGGCTGCGCATCGTCAAGACCGGGGGCCGCTTCCTCCAGGCCCAGGTGGAGGGCCGCTCCTACATCCTTCAGGCCCAGGCCGGGGAGGACACGGCCGGGCTGCTGGTGGAGATCCTCTCGGGGCTCACCCCGGGCGAGACCGTGGTGGTGTCGCCGGACCAGACCTTGCGCGAAGGCGACCGCCTGGCCGGTTCCTGACGGGCCGTTGAAAAATCCGTCATGGCTGCGTTGCTGCAAACATCCCGCATCCTCGCGTATGGGCGATACGCGCCGGCCGTGGGATGTTTTCGCGCCGTGCCCTCACGGTTTTTGAACGGCCCGGGAACAGACATCCGCCATGAGTAGCGCCCCGGGACGCCACGGCCTGCTGGGCCGCATCACCTCAAGCTTCGCCCGCTCCAGGCTCGTGCCGCTCCTCATCGCCGCCGCGGTCCTGCTCGGCGTCATGGCCGTGGTCCTGACCCCTAGCGAGGAGGAGCCCCAGATCCGCGCGCCCATGATCGACATCTTCGTGAACATGCCCGGGGCCGAGCCGGGCGAGATCGAGCGCCGGGTGAGCGCGCCCATGGAGAAGCTGCTCTGGGAGATCCCGGACCTGGAGTACGTCTATAGCATGGCCGAGGACGGCCGGGCCTTCACCGTGGCGCGCTTCAAGGTGGGCCTGGACGCCGAGGCCGCCATCCTGCGCACCTACGCCAAGCTCTACCAGCACCTGGACTGGATTCCGCCGGGCTGCTCCATGCCCATCCTCAAGCCCCGCTCCATCGACGACGTGCCCGTGCTGGCCGTGAGCTTCTACGGCCAGGGGCTGGACGGCCGCACCCTGCGCCGCGCCGCCCTGGAGGCGGCCGAGGCCGCCCGGAGCACGCCCGGGGTCTCGGAGGTCACGCTCACCGGCGGCCGGGCCAGGGCCGTGGTGGTGGAGGCCGACCCCGAGCGCCTGCGCGCGCTCAACCTGGACCTGGCCGATGTGGCCGACGCCCTGGCGGCCCAGAACCGCGCGGGCGTGGGCGGCAGCATGACCCGCGACGGGGCCTCGGTGAACGTGCGCCTGGACAGCTTCCTGCGCTCGGCGGCGGACGTGGCCCGGGTGGTGCTGGCCGTGCGCGAGGGGCGGCCCGTGTACCTCTCGGACGTGGCGGAAATCAAGGACGGGGCCGACGAACCCGCGGACTACGTGCTTTTCGCGCCCGGACCCGCCGCGGCCTCCAGGGGCATCGCGGCCGAGCCGGGCCGGGTCTATCCGGCCGTGACCATGAGCGTGGCCAAGCGGCCCGGGGTGAACGCCGACAGGCTCTGCCGCGAGGTCCTGCGCCGGGTGGAGGCCCTGCGCGGCTGGTCCCTGCCGGACTCCGTGCAGACCACGGTGGTGCGCGACTACGGCCGCACGGCCCGGGACAAGGCCGACGAGCTGCTGGACCACCTGCTCATCGCGGCCCTCTCCGTGGGGGCCATCGTGGCCCTGTTCCTGGGCCTGCGCGCGGGCTTCGTGGTCATGGTGGCCGTGCCCGTGACGCTGGCCGTGACGCTCGCCGTGTACTGGCTCCTGGGCTACACGCTGAACCGCGTGACGCTGTTCGCCCTCATCTTCTGCATCGGCATCCTGGTGGACGACCCCATCGTGGACGTGGAGAACATCGTGCGCCACATCCGGCTGCCCGGCTCCCGGGGGCGGCCCTTCGCGGAGGTCATCGTGGAGGCCGTGAACGAGGTGCGCGCGCCCCTGGTGCTGGCCACCTTCACGGTCATCGCCGCCATCATGCCCCTGGCCTTCGTGGGCGGGCTCATGGGCCCCTACATGCGGCCCATGCCCGTGGGCGCGTCCATGGCCATGCTGCTCTCCATGGCCGTGGCCTTCGCCATCACGCCCTGGACCTCGCTCCACGTGCTCAACCAGCACGACGCGGGCCAGGAGGAGGAAGGCGGCAGGCTGACGCATCTCTACGAGGCCTTCATGCGCAGGCTCCTGGACCGGCCCGCCTGGCGCTGGGGCTTCCTGGGCCTGGTGGTCCTGCTGCTCCTGGGGGCCGTGTCGCTCTTCCCCCTGCGGGCCGTGCTGGTGAAGATGCTGCCCTTTGACAACAAGTCCGAGTTCGAGCTGGTGGTGGACATGCCCGAGGGCACGGCCCTGGAGAACACCCTGGCCGCGGCCTCGGACATGGCCCAGGCCCTGCTGGCCCGGCCCGAGGTCACGGACGTGCAGGTCTATGCCGGGACCAGCGCGCCGTTCTCCTTCAACGGGCTGGTGCGGCACTACTACCTGCGCTCCGGCCCGCACCAGGCCGAGGTCCAGGTGAACCTCACCCCGCGCGGGGAGCGCGCGCTCTCCAGCCACGAGCTGGCCAAGCTGGCCCGGAACATGGTCGCGCCCCTGGCCAAGGGTTCGGGCGCGCGGGTCAAGGTGGTGGAGGTGCCGCCCGGGCCGCCCGTGATCCAGACCCTGGTGGCCGAGATCTACGGCCCGGACCAGGCCGGACGCGAGGCCGTGGCCCGGCAGGTCAAGGACATCCTGGCCCGCACCGAGAGCGTGGTGGACGTGGATTGGTACGTCTCCGACCCCGCGCCCGAGGAGCGGCTCATCCTGGACACGGACAAGGCCCTCATCAACGGCGTGGACCCGGAGCGGGCCCGGCGCGTGGTGGCCGCAGCCGTGGCCGGGGAAAAGGCGGGCCTGCTCCACGACCCGGCCGCGCGCGAGGACGTGCCCATCGTGGTGCGGCTGCCCCTGGAGCGCCGCTCCAGCGCCGCGGACCTGGCCCACGTGCCCGTGCGCGGGGACGGCTCCGCGCCCGTGTCCCTGGGCCAGGTGGGGCACGTGGAGCCGCGCACCACGCCGCGCATGCTCTACCGCAAGAACCTGCTGCCCGTGGTCTATGTCACCGCGGACCTGGCCGGACGCGAGGAAAGCCCGGTCTATGCCATGGCCCGGGTGGACAAGGCCCTGGACGAGCTGGCGGCCGAAGGCAAGGGCGCCTGGCAGTCCGGGGACAGGACCCCGCTTGAGCGCCACTACGCGGCCATGCCCGACGGCTCCGCGCGTTTCAGCCTGAAGTGGGACGGCGAGTGGCAGATCACCTACGAGGTCTTCCGCGACATGGGCCTGGCCTTCGCCGTGGTGCTCGTGCTCATCGCCATCCTGGTGGTGGGCTGGTTCGGGTCCTACACCACGCCCATCGCCATCATGTCGCCCATTCCGCTCTCGCTCATCGGCATCATCCCGGCCCACGCCCTGGCCGGGGCCTTCTTCACGGCCACGTCCATGATCGGCTTCATCGCGGGCGCGGGCATCGTGGTGCGCAACTCCATCATCCTGGTGGACTTCATCAAGCTGCGCCGCTCCCACGGCGAGACCCTGCACGACGCGGTCATCGAGGCCGGGGCCGTGCGCTTCCGGCCCATGCTGCTCACGGCCATGAGCGTGGTGGCCGGGGCCTTCGTCATCCTCTTCGACCCCATCTTCCAGGGCCTGGCCATTTCGCTTCTGGCCGGGGAAGTGGCGGCCACGCTCTTCTCGCGCATGGTGGTGCCGGTGCTCTACTTCCTGGACCAGCACAGGAAAGAGGCCAAGGCAGCCTGAATCCCCCGCCTTTCCGCAGAACCGGCGAAGCCGGTCAGCAGCAGGAGAACGCGTCCTTTGGCAGGCCGGCGGCGCGGAAGGCGAGCTCCGCGTTCATGCGGGCGTGTCCAGGCCCAGGATCTCGCGCAGCAGCCGGGCCAGGTCCGCGAAGTCCACGGGCTTGGACAGGTAGGCGTCCATGCCCGCCTCCAGGAAGCGTTCGCGGTCCCCGCGCATGGCGTGGGCCGTGAGCGCGATGATGGGCACCTTTGACTTGGGCCCCAGGGTCTGGGAGGCCCGGATGGCGCGGGTGGCCGCGATCCCGTCCATGCCCGGCATCTGCACGTCCATGAGCAGGCAGTCGAAGTCCCCGGCGGCCAGCATGTCCAGAGCCTCGCGGCCGTTTCCGGCGCAGGCCGTGCGCAGGCCCATCTTCTCCAGGAAGCGGCGGAAGAGCATCTGGTTGATGCGGTCGTCCTCCACCACCAGCACGCGGGCCGCGCCCGGGCCGGGGGCGGCCTCGCTCCGCCGGGGCAGGGGCTCGAAGCGCCGGACCTCGGGGCCGGGCTCCAGGGCCACGGCCCCGGCCCGGATGGAGAAGGCCACGATGGTGCCCTGGCCCGGCTCGGAGTCGATGGACACGCTGCCGCCCAGGCCCGAGACCAGGCGGCGGGCGATCGCCAGGCCCAGGCCCGTGCCCTGGTAGCGGCGCGAGAGCGAGCCGTCCACCTGGGTGAAGGATTCGAAGATTTCCAGGAGCTTGTCCTCGGGGATGCCGATGCCCGTGTCCTGCACCTCGAAATAAAGCTGCAGGTCCGGGCCAGCCGCGGGCAGGGGCGCGATCTCCAGGCGCACCGAGCCGTCCTCCGTGAACTTGAGGGCGTTGCCCACCAGGTTCAGGAGCACCTGGCGCAGGCGGGCCGCGTCGCAGAGCACGGGGTTGGGCAGGTCCGGAGCCAGCTCCAGGGACAGGGCCACGCGGTTCTCCCGGGCCTGGCCGCCGCACGAGCTGAACACCTGGCGGGCCAGGTCCTTCAGGTCGCAGACCGTGGGCCGCAGGACCAGGCGCCCGGCCTGGAGGCGGCTCAAGTCCAGGATGTCGTTGATCACCGAGAGCAGGTGGTGGCCCGAGTCCTGGGCCGTGCCCGCGTAGAAGGCCTGCTCCGGGTCCAGGCGGGTGGCGCGCAGGAGCTGGAGCATGCCGATGATGCCGTTGAGCGGGGTGCGGATCTCGTGGCTCATGTTGGCCAGGAACTCGCTCTTGGCGCGGCTGGCTGCCTCGGCCGCCTCCTTGGCCCGCAGCAGGGCCTCCTCGGCGGCCCGGCGCGCGGTCACGTCCACGAACACGGCCTGGGCCGCGGGCCTGCCCTGGTAGTCCACCATGGCCGTGAGCAGGTCCACGTCGATGGCCTCGCCGTCCAGGCGCAGGAAGCGCTGACGGATGAGCGGGGCGTCGCCCTGCTTGGCGTAGATCCGCTCCATGCGTCCGCGCGAGACGTCCCGGCCCTCGGGGTGGATGATGGACAGGGCGTCCAGGCCCACCAGGGCCTCGGGCGAGGGCGCGGCCAGGGTCCGGGCCGCGGCCGGGTTGGCGAACACGATGCGGCCCCCGGTGTGCACCAGGATGGGCAGGGGCGAGAGGTCCACCAGGTGGCGGTAGCGTTGCTCGCTTTCCGCCAGGGCCTTGGCCTGGCGCTCCAGGTCCGTGATGTCCATGTTCATGCCCAGGATGCCGCGGATTTCGCCGCCGTCGCGGATGGGCGCCACCACGTTGTGGAAGCGCCGCGGCGCGCCGTCCAGCGGGGTCATCTCCACGTCGCCCTGCACCGTGTCGCCCAGCAGGACCTGGCGGTTGTTCTCGCGCCACACGTCCAGGGTGGCCTTGCCGAAGCGGACGTCCTCGGTGCCCGTGCCGCGCAGGTCGCCCCAGAGCTGCACCGAGCGATCGCTCTGGAGGATGATCTTGCCGTCCAGGTCCCGGGCCCAGAAATCCACGGGCAGGCTCCGGATCATGGTGCGCAGCAGGGCCTCGCTCCGGCGCAGGGCCTCGCGGTCCGCCACCTGCTGGGTCACGTCGGCGTGGGTGCCGACCATGCGCCGGGGCGCGCCCCCGGCGTCCCGGGCCACCACCTTGCCCCGGGCCAGGATGTGCCGCCAGGAGCCGTCCGCGGCGCACATGCGGAAGGTGACCTCGTAGGGGGCGCGGCCTTCAAGGTGCTCGCGCAGGCGGGCCTCCACGGCCGGGAAGTCCTCGGGGTGGACGAGCGCGCTCCAGGACCGGAAGGTCACGGGGGCGGCGTCCGGGGGATAGCCCAGCATGGAGAGCCAGCGGGGCCCGGTGAACACGCGGCCCGAGGGGATGTCCCAGTCCCAGATCGCCTCGGTGGTGGCCTCCAGGGCCAGGCTCAGGCGCTCCTCGCCCAGGCGCAGGGCCTCCTCGGTCCGGTGGCGGTTTGTGACGTCGCCGAAGATGACGGCGAAATGCTCTGGGGCCGGGCTGTAGGCCAGGACCTCGAACCAGCGGGCCACGGCCCGGCTGTACTGCTCGAACTGCACGGGGCCGCCGCCCTGGGCCACGCGGCCGTAGGTCTCGATCCAGGAGGACTCCGTGTCCGGCATCACCTCCAGCACCGAGCGGCCCTGGATGTCCTCCCGGCGCAGGCCGGTGAGCCGCTCGAAGGCCGGGTTCACCTCCAGGAACACGTAGTCCGCGGGGCGGCCCGCATCGTCCAGCACCACCCGGTGCAAGGCGAAGCCCGTGGTCATGTGCTCGAACAGGCCGCGGTAGCGTTCCTCGCTCCGGCGCAGGGCCTCTTCGGCCCGGTGGCGATCGGTCATGTCCAGGGTCAGGCCGAAGAGCAGGGCCGGGCTTCCGTCCGGTCCGGCCGTGGTGTCGCCGTGCACGTGCACCCAGCGCACGTCGCCGTCCGAGGCCCGGCGGATGCGGAACTCCCGCTCGAAGGGGCCGCCGCGGTTCAGGACCTTGCGGAAGAAGTCGTCCACCTGGGGCAGGTCCTCGGGCAGGATCAAGGCCTGGAGGTCGGTCAGGGAGTAGGGCCGGTCCGGCTCCAGGCCCAGGATGCGCCGGAACCCGGGCGTCAGCGTCATCTCGCCGGTCCGCACGTCCTGGGTGTGGCCGCCCAGGTTGGCGATTTCCTCGGCCGCGTCCAGGCGGGCCTCCAGTTCGGCGATGCGTCTGTTGGCGGCGGCCAGGGCCTCGGCCGCGTCCGTCCTGTCCGGCATGGTTTCTCCTGGGAAGGATTCTTTGAGGATTTTTTAGCCCAAGCCCCGGCAAGCCGCCAAGGGAAACTGGAAAAAAATCAGCAGGCCTCCGGAAGGGCAGGCGGGACGTGGCCATCCTCCCTCTTGCCCAAGGCCGGGAGCGGAGATAGCCTTGGGCCATGATCCCACCCCTCCCCCAAGGCATGCTCGACCTGCTCCGGCGCTGCGGCCACGGGGTCCTGGCCACCTGCGGACCCGACGGGCCGTCGGCCTCGCTCATGGGTCTGGCCCTGGAGCCGGGCGGCCGCGCCCTGTACCTGGCCACCGGCCGGGGCACGCGCAAGTTCGGCAACCTGGCGAGCGATCCCCGGGCGGCCCTGCTCCTGGACGACCGGGACGCCGAGCCCCGGCCCGAACCCGGGCGGGTGCGCGCGCTCACCGTGTCCGGCAGGGTGCGCATCCTGGACGGCGGCGAAGCCCAGACCGCCAGCGCGGCCCTGGCCGCGCGCCACCCCCACCTGGTCCCCCTTCTGGGGGCCCCGGACACCGTGCTGCTGGCCCTGCAGATCGAGCGGCTTCAGCTGCTGGACGGTCCGCTGGACGCCGCGTTCTGGCCATGAAAAAAGCCCCCTGCAGGGGGCTTTTTCGGCGGCGGGGCCGTCCCTCTAGAGCCGGGGGCTCTTGGCCAGGCGGCTGCCTTCGCAGAACTTGAGGAACTTCTGGGCTTCCTTGAATTCCGGATTGATGCTCAGGGCCTGCTGGAGGTGCTTCACGCAGTTCTCCTTGTCGCCCTTGTCGAAGTGCACCCGGGCGATGTTGAAGAACACGTGCTCGTCGCGGTCGTTGAAGATCAGGGCCTGGTGGTAGAAGCGCAGGGATTCGTCGAAGTGGCCGTTCTTGCGCAGGTTGATGCCGAAGGAGTTGAAGCGCTCGCGCTGCTCCTCCTGGAAGGCCTCGGACAGGCCCATGAGGGTGTCCAGGACCTTCTTGAGCTTCACGAACTCCTTCTGTTCGGAATAGACCTCGCCCAGGCCGTAGTTGGCCCGCACGTTGAGATCGTCGATCATGAGGGCCTTGAGGAACTCCCGCTCGGCCTGGTCCAGCTCGCCGGCCTTGAAGTGTTCCTCGCCCGCGGAGATCTTGCGGGCCAGGGTCTTGAGCGCGGGCACGGTGTGGGTTTTGTAGTAGGTGGGCTCGGGGGTGTAGTTCTTGAGGAAGTCCAGCTCCGGCACTTCCTTGCGGATGCCCGAGGGCACGTGGTGGATGTTCAGGGGCTGGACCTCATAGGATTCCGGGGCCAGCAGCCGCACGTACCAGTAGGTGATCTGGGTCTGCTTCTTGGCCGTGCCGCCCATGCCCGCGGCCTCGTCGGTGAGCAGCGAATAGACGCCGAGAATCTGGGGGAATTCCTGCGTGGGCACAATGCCTCCCTGGTCCCCTGGCTGGGGGGTTCGACGCTGCTGAAGATAGCCGGTAAGAGGTCTATTTGGCAACAAAATCACGCTTGGGCCGCGAATCAAGCCCCGGCGGGGGAAAGAGGCTCCGGTTGGGGGGCTAGCGGCGCGCGGCGCGTTGTTCCGGGGCGCGCAAAAGCGCCAGGTGCCGGGGCAGGAGCTTTTTCAGGTCGAAGTGGCGCAGCACGGTTTCCCGGGCCTTGGCCCGCAGGGCCGCGTATTTTTCCCGGCCTTCCAGGGCCTCCACCATGCGCGCGGCGATCGCGGCCGGCCGCAGATCCGTGAGCAGGGCGTTGACCCCGTGCCGGGCCACCTCGCGCACCGGCCCGGTGTCCGAGGCCACCAGCAGGCAGCCGCAGGCCATGGCCTCCAGGCAGGACCAGGAGAGCACGAAGGGCCGCGTGAGATAGACGTGGACCGTGCCCGCCTGGAGCAGGCGGCGGTAGTGGGCGTAGGGCAGGGGCCCGGTGAAGTGGATGCGCTCCGGGTCGGGCCGGAGCTTCTCGAGCACCGCCTGCTTCCAGGTCTTGCCCTTGGCCGGGGGCGGGCCGTAGCAGGCGCGGTCCTCGCCCGCCACCACCACGTGGCAGCCGGGCCTGGCCCGCACGACCTCCACCGCGGCCTCCATGAACTCGGGAAAACCCCGGTAGGGCTCCATGCCCCGGGTGGCGTAGGTCACGATCTCCGAGGCCGCGGAGAGGTCCAGGCCGGGCAGGACCAGGGGGACGCCCGGCTCGGGCCGGAAGAAGTCCGTGTCCACGCCGTCGTGCAGGATGGTCAGCTTGGCCCGCAGCTCGGGCGGGAACTGGGCGGCCTGCCAGCGCGTGGGGCAGATCCCCTGGTGGCAGCGGGCCAGGTCCATGAGGATGGGCAGGTTGCGGGCCTGCATGTGGGTCCTGGCCTCCGGGGCCATGGGCCGGCCGCCGAAGCGGGCGTCGGCCCCGTCCGGGTCGTAGTACCACTCGAAATAGCGCAGCTGCCGGGCCTCGGGAAACACGTCCGGCAGGCCCAGGCTCGGACCCCAGCCCGAGTGGGCATAGACCGTGTCCGGCGCGAAGCCCTGGCCGCGCAGGGCCAGCAGCGTCCGGAGCGCGCCCGCGGCCTTGCGCGCGCACTCCTCCATGTTCCGGGCCAGGGGGTGGACTCCCCGGGCGGGCTCGCCGTCGGCGGCGAACACGGCCTTGCGCACCCCGGGAATCTCCCACTCGGGCCGGGGGTTCATGGTGGCGAAGACCGTCTCGTTGCCCGGCTCGCGGCCCAGGGCGTAGCACAGGTGGCGGAACTGGGCCGGGAAGTTGGTGTGCAGGAAGAGGCAGCGCATGGCCCCCCCTTTAGCCTGAAAGGAGAAACGGTTGCAACGAGCCCGCACGGCGCCGCGCCGTGATATTTTGGCCCGGTTCCTGGACATGCGGGCCGAAATATGCTTTTCCGCAAGGAAGGCGGGCGGGACCGGGTGCAAAAAGGCGTGGCGGGCCTCAACCCGGGCATCCCCCCGTCCGATAAGACGGCAATCAACCACTCCCTGCGGCAAGGAGCCACGTTCCATGCGTATCTCCATCCTCACCAAGATCCTGGTTATGGTCGTGCTGGCCGTGGCAGTGACCAGCACCGGCGTGTACCTCACGGCACGCTACTTCGTGCACCAGGGCTTCTCCAACGCGGCCCGCGAGAACATCCACACCATGCAGGTCATCGTGGCCAAGGAAATCCAGGACCAGAAGGACAAGTTCCTCCAGCAAGGCGAGATCCTGGCCGAGAACCACGAGTTCCAGGAGGCCTTCAAGGCCCGCGACCTGGCCGTGCTCAAGCCCCTGGTCAAGCACTTCATGGAGCGCAACAAGGCCGAGTTCATCACCGTGGCCGACACCGAGGGCAAGGTGGTGGTGCGGGCCCACTCGGACAAGGCCGGGGACAGCGTCCTCTCCCAGATGAACGTGCAGAAGGCCCTCAAGGGCGAGCTGAACGTGGGCATCGAGCCCGGCACGGTGGTCAAGTTCTCCCTGCGCGTGGGCGCGCCCATCAAGGTGGACGGCCAGGTGCTCGGCTCGGTGAGCATCGGCATCTCGCTCTCCACCGACGACTTCGTGGACTCCATCAAGGCCTACACCGGCCTGGAAGTGACCGTGTTCGAGAAGGACACCCGCGTGGCCACCACCATCATGCGCGATGGCAAGCGGGCCATCGGCACCAAGATGGACAACCCCGAGGTGCTGCGCACCGTGCTGGAAAAGGGCGATGTCTTCCTCAACACCAACGTCATCCTGGGCCGCCGCTACCAGACCGCCTACTGGCCCATCCGCGACCCCGCGGGCCAGGTGGCGGGCATGTGGTTCATCGGCCAGCCCATGACCACGGTGGAAAAGGCCGAGACCGAGATCAACGTCTCCACCCTGGTGGCCTCGGCCGTCATCGCGCTCATCATGGTGGGCCTGGGCCTGGGCTTCTCCCTGTCCCTGGCCCGTCCGCTCAAGCGCACCACCGAGTTCGCGGCCAAGGTGGCCCAGGGCGCCCTGGACGAGGAACTGGTCATCAACCGCCAGGACGAGATCGGCACCCTGGCCGAGGCCTTGCGCAAGATGGTGGCCACCCTCAAGGACAAGATCAGCCAGGCCGAGGCCAAGAGCCGCGAGGCCGAGGACAAGACCCGCCAGGCCGAGAGCGCCACCCGCGCCGCAGAGGAGGCCCGCAGGCAGGCCGAGAGCGCCAAGAGCGAGGGCATGCTCGACGCGGCCCGGCGCATCGAGACCATCGTGGAGCGCGTGACCTCGGCCTCCCAGGAGCTGGCCGCCCAGATCGAGCAGTCCAGCCGCGGCACAGAGATCCAGCGCGAGCGCACCTCGGAGTCGGCCACGGCCATGGAGCAGATGAACGCCTCGGTCATGGAGGTGGCGCGCAACGCCTCGGAGGCCGCGGGCAACGCGGACCAGGCCCGGGAAGAGGCCCAGCGCGGGGCCAAGGTGGTGGAGAACGTCATCGCGGCCATCGGCGAGGTGCGCCGCCGCACGGAGAGCATGAAGGAGAGCCTGGGCGACCTGGGCGAGCAGGCCAAGGGCATCGGCCGGATCATGAACGTGATCACGGACATCGCGGACCAGACCAACCTCCTGGCGCTCAACGCGGCCATCGAGGCCGCGCGCGCGGGCGACGCGGGCCGCGGCTTCGCCGTGGTGGCCGACGAGGTGCGCAAGCTGGCCGAGAAGACCATGGCCGCCACCAAGGAGGTGGGCGACGCCGTGGCCGG
>JAWRKD010000007.1:0-8833 GCA_040307135.1 Desulfovibrionaceae bacterium | reverse complement strand
GACCCAGGTCATCGCCCTGTACAAGGCCCTGGGCGGCCCGCCCGCGGCAGCGCCGTAAAAGGGCGGGGCCGCGGCCCCGCCCTTTTACGGCGCTGCCGCGGGCGGGCCGCCCAGGGCCTTGTACAGGGCGATGACCTGGGTCATGAGCTCGGCCTTGCACTGGTCCAGGTTGTCCTGGGCCGTGTAGAGCGTCTTCTGGGCCGTGAGCACGTCCAGGAATCCGGTGAGGCCCTTGGCGTAGAGTTCGCGGGCCAGATCCAGGCCCTGGCGGGCCGAGGCCTCGGCCTGGGCCAGCAGGTCCAGGCGCTCCTGCTGGGCATAGGACCCGGACAGGGCGTTCTCCACGTCCTCCAGGGCCGTGAGAAAGGCGGCCCGGTACGCGGCCAGGGCCTCGTCGTAGAGGGCCTTCTTCTGCTCCACCTCGGCCAGGGTGGAGCCGCCGCTGAAGATCGGCACGTTCACCCCGGGCACGACGGACCAGTAGCGGCTGGCGCTCTCCAGGAAGGTCTTGTCGTCCACGCTCTGGAGGCCCAGGCCCAGGGTCAGGTCGAAGCTCGGATAGAGCCCGGCCTGGGCCACGCCGATATTGGCCGAGGCCGCGGCCAGGTTGCGCTCGGCCCGGCGCACGTCCGGCCGCCGGGCCAGGAGGTCCGAGGGCAGGCCCGTGTCCGGCAGGGCCTTGACCGGCTCGGGCAGGGGCGCGGTCCTGGAAAGCTCGGCGTTGAGCGCGCCCGGGGCCAGGGCCAGGAGCACGGCCAGGCGGTGCATGGCCTCCCGGGCCGAGGCCTCCAGGGCGGGGATGTCCGCGGCCGTGGACGCACGCTGGGAATCGGCCTCGGCCACGTCCAGGTAGCTCGCCAGCCCGGCCTGGAAGCGGGTCCGGGTGATCGCCAGGGTCTCCTCCTGGGCCTTGAGGTTGGCCCGGGCGATGGCCGCCCGGCTCTGGGCCGAGCGCAGGCTCACGTAGTTGGCGGCCACCTCGGCCAGGAGCGTGCGCAGGGTGTCGCCCAGCTCCTCCTGGCCTGCGTCCAGCTCCGCGGCCGCGGCCTCGCGCCGGCGGCGCACCTTGCCGAACACGTCCAGCTCCCAGGAGGCGTCGAACCCGGCCTGGTACAGGGTGCTCGTGGCCCCGCTGGAATAGGACGAGCCCGCCACGGCGTTCCTGCTGTCCTTGGCCCGGGTCAGGGAACCCGCGCCCGAGAGCGTGGGCCAGAACCCGGCCGTGGACGCCTTGAGCGCGGCGCGGGCCTGCACCACCCGGGCCTGGGCCTGGGCCAGGTCCAGGTTGGCCCGGGCCGCCCGCTCCATGAGGCCGGAGAGCACGGGATCGTCGAAGACCTTCCACCAGGCGGCCAGGTCCAGGGCGCGGGTCTCGCGCTCCCGGCGGATTTCGGCATAGGCCTCGGGCGCGGGCAGCACCGGGGCCTGGTAGTCCGGACCCGCGGCGCAGGCCGCGCAGGCCAGGGCCAGGACCAGGCCGCAGAGGCGCGCCTGCGCGCTCACCGCGCCTCTCCCCCGGCCGGGGCCGCCGCCCGGGCCGTCAGCGAGGAGGCCGTGGGCGCGGCCTCGATGAAGGCGTCCACCTGCTGGCCCGCATAGGCCGCGGGCAGGTCCGCGCGCTTGAAGCTGTAGATGACCTGGAGCACCCGGGTGTCCACCTGCTCGGTGCTGCTGCCCGAAAGCGAGGTCTTGGGCCTGACGTAGGGCTCCACGCGCACAAAGGCCAGCTCGGCCCCCAGGTCGCGGTTGCCGCGCAGGTAGGCCACGGCCCGCGCCCCGGGCACGAAGCGCCAAGCGTCGTTCTCGTCGATGTCCACGCGCACGTGCAGGTCGTCCATGCTGCCCAGGAGCAGGAGCGGCGTGTCCAGGACCCCGGTGGCGGCGTATTCGCCGGGCCGGATGTTGACCTGGAGCACCTCGCCGTCCAGGGGCGAGCGCACGGTGAGCAGGTCCAGAGCGGTCCTGGCCGCGTCCAGTTCAGCCTGGGCCACGGCCACGTCGGCCTCCGCGCTCTTGACCTCGGCCCGGGCCAGGAGTTCGGCGTTGCGCCGCTTCTCCAGGTCGTCCAGGCTCACGGCCCGCAGGTCCGTGACCCCGCGCATGCGCTCGTACTGGGTGCGGTAGTCCCGCCAGTTGGCCCTGGACTGCTCCAGGGCGGCCCGGGCCTTGAGCAGGGACGCCTCCTTGAGGGCCACCGCGGCCCGGGCGTCGCGGTCGTCGATGGAAAAGAGCAGGTCGCCGCGGCCCACCTTCTGGCCCACCTTCACGGCCACCTCCCGCACCACGCCCCCGGCCGGGGCCCCGACCTCCACGTTGTCGCTGCCGGCCTCGATCATGCCCGAGCCGCCGATGTAGGCCGCGAAAGGGGCGCGGGAGGGCTGGGCCACGGGCTGGGCCGGGGGCGTGGCGCGCTGCTGCCGGACCGCCACCACGGCGGCCACGGCCAGGCCCAGCAGGGCCAGGGCGGGGAGGATCTTGTTTCTGATGGTCATGGCGTGGTCCTTGTCTGCCGGGACGGCTCCTCGATGCGCTCGATGCGGCCGTCGTCCATGTGCGCGATGCGGTCGGCGTAGCCGAAAATGCGGGAGTCGTGGGTCACGATGATGAGGGTGCGGCCGTCGCCCGAGCACAGGGCGCGCAGGGTCTCCATGACCTGGGCGCCGGTCCTGTGGTCCAGGGCGCTGGTGGGCTCGTCGCAGACCACCAGCCTGGGCTCGTGCACCAGGGCCCGGGCAATGGCCACCCGCTGCTGCTGGCCGCCGGAGAGCTCCCCGGGCAGGGCGCCTTCGCGCCCGGCCAGGCCCACCCGCTCCAGGGCCAGGGCCGCGCGCTCCTCGGCCGCGGTGCGTCCGGCCTTGTTGATGAGCAGGGGGATGGAGACGTTTTCCAGCACGGTGAGGGTGGGGATGAGGTTGAAGGCCTGGAACACGAAGCCGATGTTCCTGCCGCGGAAGGCCACGCGCTCGGCCTCGGCCATGGACTGGAGATCGCGGCCGTAGAGGCTGCATTGGCCCTGGTCGCGCTCCAGGATTCCGGCGATGACCGAGATGAGCGTGGTCTTGCCGCAGCCCGAGGGTCCCACCAGCATGAGCAGCTCGCCCGGGTACGCGGCGATGTCCACCCCGCGCAGGGCGGACACGGCCGTGGCCCCGCTGCCGTAGGATTTGATCAGGCCGCGGCAGAGCACGGCCGGTTCGCGCGCCGCCATGTCTAGCCCTTGAAGACCACGGCGGCCTCCAGCCGGAGCACCTTGCGGATGCTGACCAGGGCCGCTGCAAGCACGATGAGGAGCACGGCCCCGCCGCTGCCCAGGAGCAGTTGCCAGGACAGGCTCATGGACGGGCCGTGGCCGCCCTTCATCAGGATGCCGAAGGCGGCCGTGACGCCCGCGCCCAGACCGAAGCCGATGAGCCCCACGGACAGGGCCTGCGCCAGGATCATGCCCACGAGGAGGCCCGGCCCCGCGCCCATGGCCTTGAACACGCCGAAGTAGCGCAGGTTGTCCAGGGTGAAGTTGTAGAAGATCTGGCCCGTGACCGCCGCGCCGATGACGAAGCCGATGAGGACCACGAAGCCGAAGTTGATGAGCACGTTGGTGTTCTTGATCATGTAGAGCAGGGACTTCTCCTTGAATTCCTCGGCGGTCCAGGCGGCCAGGCCGGTCTGGGCCGTGATCCGGCGGGCCACCAGGGCGGCGTCCTCGCCCTCCCTGGCCTGGGCCAGGACAAAGGCCAGGTTCTTGCGCTCGGACAGGGCGAAGGTCTTGGCCCGGCTGTAGGTGGTGTAGATCACGGGCTGGCCCATGAACGAGGGCGTGCCCTTGGCGATGCCCACCACCACGGCGCGGCGGTCGTTGATCTCGAGCACGTCGCCCACCCGCACCGGCACGGCCGGCTGGCCGGGGATGTCCGAGGGCTGGGCCAGGCGTCCCTGGGCCCCGGACTCGTCCACGATGATGGACTCGGGCTCGCGCAGGTCGGAGAGCGAGCCCTGGAGCATGACCGCAGGTCCGCCGATGAGCGTGGCGTCGTCCAGGCCCAGGAGGTTGCAGCTCACGCTCTCGCCGTTCTTCAGCCGCACCTTCTGGCTGCCCTTGTACAGGGGCACGGCCCAGCCCACCCCGGCCACCCCGCGCACGCGGTAGAGCTGGGTGTCCTGCATGTTGCGGGCGTCGTCCACGTGGCGCACCTGGGGGTCCATGACCCAGATGCCCGGCAGGGACACGTCGGTGATGAAGCTGTAGGTGTGGGCCAGCATGGACAGGAGCATGCCCGGCTGCTGGATCATGATGACCGAGGCCAGGGCGATGCCGATGATGATGCCCGCGTATTTGCCGCGGTCGCCCACGAGCATCTTCCAGGCAATGCGCAACATGAGGCTTGAACGTCTCCAACAGGCCGCGGCCGGGCCGGGCACGAGCGCCGGGCCCCGGACAGCGACCGGCGCGACCCTACCCCGCCGCCCGGGCAGGGGCAAGCCGGGCCGGGCCGGGCTGGGCCTGCCATAGAACACCCTTGAATTGCAGCGTTTTTGCGCGTCGCCCGGAAAGACCCCCGGCCTCCGGAGCGCGGCGCTCCGGCCCGCGGCCCGGCTGGAGGCCGCGCTATGGCCCTGGAAAAGGGGAGCATTTCCAGGCACGCCCCGGCAGCGCGCCGCGCGCAGGCCGGGAGGGGGAAAAACCACGCCCCGCTGCAACAATTATGATTTCTTAAGGTTTCCGCAGGGCTGCGCGCCCCCTGCCGGGCCGCCCCGGAAAAGCTTTCAAGAATTTTTCTAGAGCTTTCCCCAGGGCCGGGAAGTCCGGGGGAAGGAAGGCGGCAGCGCCGCAAGACCCGTGTGTCCGAAGACCTGCCGGCCCTGTCCGCGCCGGGCGCGGGCGGGCGGCTCAGCCCGCTTCCAGGGCCTGACTCGGCAGGGGCGTGCAGGTCCCGCCCGCGGCCTCGATCTCGCGGAGCACGAGCCGGGCCAGGTCCGGCAGCCGCCGGGCCACGGGGGGCGTGAGCTCGCAGGCCACGCTCAGGATGTCCGCGGGCTCCATGCCCAGGACGACGACGGGCGGCCGCCGGCCCAGGACCTCGCAATAGACCAGGGTGTCCATGAGGTCGGCCTGGTGCGGCGACTTGCCCGGGTCCAGGCGGCGGGGCAGGTCCTGGTCCGTGAGCCGGTAGATGGAGCCGGGTTCGCCGTCCCCGAGCACGGCGTCGGCCACGATGAGCACGTCGGCGTCCAGGATGGGCCCCATGAGCAGCATGCCCATGGTGCCGCCGTCCAGGATCGCCACGTTGTCCGAAAAGGCGTGCGAGGCGTGGAGCAGCTCGATGCAGCGCACGCCCAGGCCTTCGTCGGCGGCAAGGATGTTGCCCACGCCGAGCACGAGGATGCGAGGATGTGTTTCATTCATATGCGGTTTGAGTATATGAATATTAAATAAGTAGCAAGATCGGCACGCCCCCATCTCCCGCCGCTCCCTCGGCGCGGCATCAAGAATTTTTCTAGATTTTTTTTTGCCCGGACCCTGCCAGCCCAGGACCAGGGCCGGAAATCCCTGGAAACCGGCTCAAAATTGTAAAACTTATAATTAATTATTTCGGCCTCCTATCTCAGATAACGAGAACGAGTCGCAGTTGACAAAGGCCCTGCCCTGCTCCCATAGTGCGGACGAACCGGCGCCCGGACGGCCTCCGGGTGAAAAGGGAACCCGGCGTGAATCCGGGACTGCCCCGCAGCGGTGAACGGGAACGACCCCCGCTCCAGCGACACTGGCCCCAGGGCCGGGAAGTCCGGGGGGAAGGAAGGCGGCGACGACGCAAGGCCCGTGAGTCCGAAAACCTGCCGGTTCCGTCCGCGCCCGGCGCGGGCGGCGCAGCCGCCATGGCCTCGCGGGAGGCGCGGCGGGACGGAGCGCCTCCGGCGTCCGGCCCCCGCCTTCTGCCGCCTCGCGCGCCGCTCCCGCCGCACCGGACGTTTCCGCCACCTGCAGCACAAGGAGCCGTCCATGCCGAATACCGCCGAAACCCTGGCCCAGACCCCTGTACAACCCTCGGACTCCGAAGTTCTCCGCCCCCTGCGTCCCATCACGCCGCCCGCCCACGTCCAGAAGCGCAGCGGCGAGATCATCCCCTTCGACGCGGGCAAGATCCGCTCGGCCCTGCGCCGGGCGGGCGCGGCCACGGGCGAGTTCGACGACGCCGAGGCCGGGCTGCTCACGGCCCAGGTGGTCAAGGTCCTCTCCCACCGCTTCGCGGGCCGGGTGCCGGACATCGAGCGCATCCAGGACGCCGTGGAGCAGGCCCTCATCTCGGCCAACCACTTCCTGACCATGCGCGCCTACAGCGTGTACCGCGAGCAGCGGGCCAAGCTGCGCCAGGACAAGAAAACCGTGGTGGACGTGGCCTCCTCGGTGAACGAGTACCTGGACCGCCACGACTGGCGCGTGAACGCCAACGCCAACCAGGGCTATTCCCTGGGCGGGCTCATCCTGAACGTCTCGGGCAAGGTCACGGCCAACTACTGGCTGAACCACGTGTATCCCGCCGAGGTGGGCCGGGCCCACCGCGAGGGCGACCTGCACATCCACGATCTGGACATGCTCTCGGGCTACTGCGCGGGCTGGTCCCTGCGCACGCTCCTGGCCGAGGGCCTGAACGGCGTGCCCGGCAAGGTGGAGGCCACCGCGCCCAGGCACCTCTCCAGCGCCGTGGGCCAGATCGTGAACTTCCTGGGCACGCTCCAGAACGAATGGGCCGGGGCCCAGGCCTTCAGCTCCTTCGACACCTACATGGCCCCGTTCCTGCGCAAGGACGCCCTGCCCTACGAGCACGTGCTCCAGTGCATCCAGGAGCTCATCTACAACCTGAACGTGCCCTCGCGCTGGGGCACCCAGACGCCCTTCACCAACCTGACCTTCGACTGGACCTGCCCGGACGACCTCAAGGCCCAGCGCCCGGTCATCGGCGGCAAGGAGATGCCCTTCACCTACGGCGAGCTCCAGCCCGAGATGGACATGATCAACCGGGCCTACATCGAGGTCATGACCGCGGGCGACGCCAAGGGCCGGGTCTTCACCTTCCCCATCCCCACCTACAACATCACCAAGGACTTCCCCTGGGACGGCCCCAACGTGGACCTGCTCTTCGAGATGACCGCCAAGTACGGGCTGCCCTACTTCCAGAACTTCGTGAACTCGGACCTGACGCCCAACATGGTGCGCTCCATGTGCTGCCGCCTCCAGCTGGACCTGCGCGAGCTGCTCAAGCGCGGCAACGGCCTGTTCGGCAGCGCGGAGCAGACCGGGTCCCTCGGCGTGGTGACCATCAACTGCGCGCGGCTGGGCTACCTGCACCGCGGCGACGAGCGCGGCCTGTTCGCGGCCCTGGACCGGCTCACTGACATCGCCCGCACCAGCCTGGAGATCAAGCGCAAGGAGATCCAGAGCCGCATGGACGCCGGGCTCTTCCCCTACACCAAGCGCTATCTGGGCAGCTTGCGCAACCACTTCTCCACCATCGGCGTGAACGGCGTGAACGAGATGATCCGCAACTTCACCGGCGACGCCGAGGACATCACCACCGAGGCGGGCTACGCCCTGGCCCTGCGCTTCCTGGACCACCTGCGCGAGCGCATCACCGCCTACCAGGAGGAGACCGGGCACCTCTACAACCTGGAGGCCACCCCGGCCGAGGGCACCACCTACCGCTTCGCCAAGGAGGACCGCCGCCGCTTCCCGGACATCCTCCAGGCCGGGACCCCGGACCAGCCCTACTACACCAACTCCTCCCAGCTGCCCGTGGGCTTCACCGACGACCCCTTCGAGGCCCTGGCCCGCCAGGAAACCCTGCAGCGCAAGTACACCGGCGGCACCGTGCTCCACCTCTACATGGGCGAGCGCGTCTCCAGCCCCGCGGCCTGCAAGAGCCTGGTGCGCGCGGCCCTCTCCCGCTTCGCCCTGCCCTACATCACGGTCACGCCCACCTTCTCGGTCTGCCCGGGCCACGGCTACCTGACCGGCGAGCAGGAGACCTGCCCCAAATGCGCGGCCGAGGGCCGCATCCAGCCCTGCGAGATCTGGACCCGGGTCATGGGCTACTACCGGCCCCGCTCGGCCTTCAACATCGGCAAGAAGGGCGAGTACGACGAGCGGGTCTGCTTCAAGGAGCCTTCGCCGGAGGCCCTGGCGTGAGCCATACCCCGGCGGCCGCGCTGACAGTGGCCGGGGTCACGCCGCTCAGCAGCGTGGACTATCCCGGCGGCGTTTTGGCCGCCGTGGTCTTTCTGCGCGGCTGTCCCTGGCGCTGCCCCTACTGCCAGAACGCGGCCCTGCGCGACGCCGGCGTCCGCGACCCCGATGAACGGAGCTGGGGCCACGTCCTCGAATGGCTGCGCACCCGCAGCGGCCTGCTGGACGCGGTGGTCTTCTCCGGCGGCGAGCCCCTGCTCTGGCCCGGACTGCTGGAGGCCATGCGCGAAGCGCGCGGCCTGGGTTTCCGCGTGGGCCTGCACACCTCGGGCATGGCCCCGGCGGCCCTGGAGCGCGTTCTGCCGCTGGTGGACTGGGCCGGGCTCGACCTGAAGGCCCCGCGCGCGGCCTACGTCCGCATCACGGGCCAGGACGGCAGCGCGGACGCCGCCTGGGAAAGCCTCGGACTGCTGCGCCGGAGTCCAGCCGCGCTCGAACTCCGCACCACCTGGCATCCGGACGTTCTTTCGAAGGACGAGCTCCTGGATCTGGCCCGCGAACTGTCGCCCCTGAAGAGCGGCGAATGGGTCATCCAGGCCTTCCAGCCCACGGGCTGCGAGGACGAGGCCCTGTCCGCCTCGGGCCGGGCCCACATGC
>JAWRKD010000006.1:0-2685 GCA_040307135.1 Desulfovibrionaceae bacterium | reverse complement strand
CTCGCCGTGAGCGAGGCCCAGGCCCTGGCCCGGCGCAGGGAACTGGAGCAGGCGGGCGTGCGGGTGGTGGCCTTCCAGGCCCTGCTCTTCGGCCGGCCCGAGCTCCAGGTCTTCGACCCCGCCACCCACCCGGCCCTGCTGGACGTGCTGGCCCGGCTCTCGGCCCTGGCCGGGGCCCTGGGCGCAGGCCCCCTGGTCTTCGGCTCGCCCAAGAACCGCCTGCGCAAGGACCTGCCCTTTGCCGAGGCCCTGGCGCGGGCCGCGGACCTCTTCCGCCGGGCGGCCGAGACCGCCGCGGCCCACGGGGCCGCGCTCTGCATCGAGCCCAACGCCAGCGACTACGGCTGCGACTTCGTCACCGACACGGCCGAGGCCCTGGCCCTGACGGCGGCCGTGGACCATCCGGGCTTCGGCCTGCACCTGGACGCCGGGGTCCTGACCATGAACCAGGAGGACGCCGCCGCGGCCCTGGCCACGGCCGTGCCTGGCCTGCGGCACTTCCACGCCAGCGAGCCCTTCCTGGCCCGCCTCGGGGACGGAACCACGGACCACCGGGGCCTGGGCCGCCTGCTGCGGGACCTGGACTACCAGGGCTTCGTGTCCATCGAGATGCGCTCCGACCCGGCGGGCGGCAACGTGGAGCACGTGGCCCGCTGCCTGCGGCTGGCCCGCGAGGCCTATCTGGCGGACCAATGAACGGCCCGGTCGCGCCCTCGCCCTTTCCGGACCACCCCGCCCAGTGGAGCGTGCCCCGCGCGGAGTGTTTTGTCCTGGCCCCGCGCCGGACCAGATACTGCGTGATCATCCCGGCCATCAACGAGGACGGCAGGATTCTGCGCCAGTTGGCGGCCATGGCCGAGCTGGGGCTGCCCGCGGCCGCGGACGTGATCCTGGCCGACGGCGGCAGCACGGACGGCTCCACCGAGACCGGGCGGCTGGCGGACCTCGGCGTGCGGGCCCTGCTGGTCAAGCGCGACACGGGCAGACTGGGCGCGCAGTTGCGCATGGGCTACGCCTTCGCCATGGCCGAGGGCTACGAGGGCGTGGTGACCATCGACGGCAACGGCAAGGACAGCGTGGAGTCCATTCCGCTCTTTCTCCAGGCCCTGGACCGGGGCGTGGACTACGCCCAGGCCTCGCGCTTCCTGCCCGGCGGCCGGGGCGTGAACACCCCCCTGTCGCGGACCCTGGCCATCCGCCTGCTGCACGCCCCGGCCGTGAGCCTGGCGGCCCGGAAATGGCTCACCGACACCACCCAGGGCTTCCGCGCCTACAGCCGCCGCTATCTGCTCCACCCGGACGTGCAGCCCTTCCGCGAGATCTTCCAGACCTACGAGCTGCTGGCCTATCTCTCGGCCCGGGCCTCGCGCCTGGGGCTCCGGGTGCAGGAGATTCCCACCACGCGCACCTATCCCGCGGACGGCGCCGTGCCCACCAAGATCCATTCCTTCAAGGGCCACGCCGAGCTGCTGCGCATCCTCCTGGACCTCAACCTGGGGCGCTACAATCCCCCGCGCGGCCATGCCGGACGCTGAACGCACCGACGCCCTGGTGGTGGGCGGGGGCTTCTACGGCTCCTGCATCGCCCTGCTCCTGAAAAGCCGCCTGCCCAGGGTGGTCCTGGTGGAAAAGGAGCCGGACCTCCTGCTGCGCGCCTCCAGCGCCAACCAGGCCCGGGTCCACACCGGCTTCCACTATCCGCGCAGCTTCCTCACGGCCTTCCGCTCCCTGGTCAATTTCCCCCGCTTCGTGCTCGACTTCCGGCGGGCCATCGTGGACGACTTCACCAAGCTCTACGCCGTGGCCCGCCAGGGCTCCAAGGTCAACGCCCAGCGCTTCCTGGGCATGTTCCGGGAGATGGGCGCGCCCATCGAGCGCGCCGCGCCGGAGCACCGCGCCCTGTTCTCGCCCGAGCTCATCGAGGAGGTCTTCCTGGTGCGCGAGGTGGCCTTCGACGCCTCGGTCCTGCGGAACATCCTGCGCGACAAGCTGGCCGAGGCCGGGGTGGAGACGGTCCTGGGCACGGAGATCTCCCGGGTGCGCCCGGCCCCGGAGGGCGGCCTCCTGGCCGAGACCGCCGAGGGCCGCGCCTGGGCCGCGCCCATGGCCTTCAACTGCGCCTATTCGCGCATCAACCTGCTGCTCCGGGCCTCGGGGCTGCCCCTGCTCCCGCTCAAGCACGAACTCACGGAAATGGCCCTGGTGGAACTGCCCGAGCCCATCGCCAACACCGCGGTCACGGTCATGGACGGCTCGTTCTTCTCGGTCATGCCCTATCCGAGCCTCGGGTTGCACACCCTGAGCCATGTGCGCTACACCCCGCACATGAACTGGACCGACTCCGGCGAGGTGCGCGACGGCCACGCCCTGCTGCGCGAACAGCTCCCGGCCTCCAACTTCGCCTACATGGTCCGCGACGCGGCGCGCTATCTCCCGCTGTTGCGCGAGGCCCGGCACAGGGATTCCCTCTTCGAGATCAAGACCGTGCTCACGCGCAACGAAACCGACGACGGCAGGCCGATCCTCTTCCGGCAGGACCACGGGCTGCCCGGGCTGCACGTGGTGCTCGGCGGCAAGATCGACAACATCTACGACATCATCGACAGCCTGGCCGAGGCCAAGGCCTCTCTGGGCCTGGCCCCAGGCGTCCTGGGCCGCCTGCTGGGCCAGGGCCGTAAGGACTCC
>JAWRKD010000005.1:0-18502 GCA_040307135.1 Desulfovibrionaceae bacterium | reverse complement strand
CTGCGCATGAACGACCTGCACGCCCAGCTGACCAAGGACCAGCCGGGCATCAAGCCGCCCAAGTTCAGCTACGAGGACAAGGGCAAGACCCTGTTCATGAACTACCGCTCCAAGCGCGGGCTGTTCGACTACTTCGAGGGCATTCTCCAGGGAGCTGCGGAGTTCAAGGGCGAGCGGGTCAAGATCAAGATCATTCCCCTGGATGAAGCGACCGCCCGTGCCGAGATCACCTTTCTGGACGCCGGAGCCGGGAAGTAGCCGGGGGCGAACGGCGGGAGGCCGAAATGTCGGATGATCTGAACAGGCAGGTGTTTCGCGAGGAGGCGTACGACCTCCTGGGCGAGCTGGAGACAACCCTGCTGGAGCTGGAGCAGACGCCCGGCGACCTGGACGTCATCAATCGGGTGTTCCGGGCCTTGCACACCATCAAGGGCTCGGGCTCCATGTTCGGGTTCGAGGACATCGCCGCCTTCACCCATGAGGTGGAGACTGTCTTCGATCAGGTGCGCAACGAGGAGTTGGCCGTGACCACGGAACTCCTCAACCTCGTCTTCCGCGCCCGCGATCACATCCAGAAGATGCTCGACGCCGACGGCGGGGCCGTGGACGCGGAGGTCCAACGGGAAATTCTGGACGGCCTGACTCGGGTGTCCGCCGCGGCGGCAGAACCGGCTGCCGTTGTCGAGGCCGCGCCTGGGGCCGAAGCCGGAGGACCGGCCGAAGCGGAAGCCGCGCCGGAGGAATGCGGATACGCCGTGCGTATCCGTTTCCGCGATAGCCGCCCACCGGCGGGATTCAGCCTGGAGCCGCTCCTGGAGGAATTGGGCAAGCTCGGCTCCTGTGGCGTGTCCCCGGAAAAGGTGCTCGATCCGGAAAAATCCGGGCCTGTCTGGAACGTGACCGTGCGCACCACGGCCTCGGAAGAAAATATCCGCGACGTGTTCTTCTTTTCCGAGTTCGACTTGGACGTTGAGGTCCGCCGCCAG
Source organism: Desulfovibrionaceae bacterium (assembly GCA_040307135.1). Classification (GTDB taxonomy): domain Bacteria; phylum Desulfobacterota; class Desulfovibrionia; order Desulfovibrionales; family Desulfovibrionaceae; genus Aminidesulfovibrio. The sequence goes on along the minus strand of JAWRKD010000005.1, from coordinate 17,516 downwards.
GACGACGCGGCCCAGGCCGCGCCGCCGGTCGAGCAGCTGGAGGAGGCCAAAGCCCGCCCGGACAAGAAGCTCGGCGAAATCCTCATGGAGGAGGGCGCCATCGGTCCCAGCGACTTGGCCGAGGCCTTGGCCCAGCAGAAGCCGCTCGGGCAGATTCTTGTGGAGTCCGGCAAGGTGGACAAGGACCGCGTCGAGCAGGCCGCCGCCAAGCAGGCCCAGGTTCGGCGCGAGGTTGGGGAGAAGCGGGGCGAGGAGGCGGGCAAGGGGCACCCGGAGTCCGTGTCCTCCATCCGTGTGGCCGCCGAGAAGCTGGACAACCTCGTGGATCTGGTGGGGGAGCTGGTCATCGTTCAGGCTCAGATTTCCCAGGTTGTGGGTGAGCGCTCCGATCCCGTGCTCACGGCCCTTTCCGAAGAGTTGGAACGGCTTTCCGACGCCCTGCGCGACAGCACCCTCGGCATCCGCATGCTGCCCATCGGGACCACCTTCAGCCGCTATCGCCGCCTCGTGCGCGATCTTTCGGCCGACTTCGGCAAGGATATCGCATTGGTCACCCAGGGGGCCGAAACCGAACTGGACAAGACCGTCATCGAGCGTCTGGGCGATCCGCTCATGCATTTGCTGCGCAACAGCATCGACCACGGCATCGAACCTCCTGAGGAACGCCAAGCCGCGGGCAAGCCGTCCCAGGGCACCATCCTCCTTGCGGCGGAGCACTCTGGCGGCGAGGTGCTCATCCGCATCAGCGACGACGGCCGGGGCATGGACCCCGAGGCCATCCGGGCCAAGGCCGTGGAGCGCGGTCTGATCCAACCCGAAACCGAGCTTTCGGAGAAGGAACTGTTCAAGCTCATTTTCGAACCCGGTTTCTCCACCGCCAAGAAACTCACCAGCGTCTCGGGCCGGGGCGTGGGCATGGACGTGGTCAAGCGCTCCATCGACTCCCTGCGGGGCAGCGTGGAGATCAGGAGCCGCAAGGGGCAAGGCTCGGAGATCATCATCCGGCTGCCGTTGACCCTGGCGATCATCGACGGGCTTCAGGTGCGCGTGGGCGACGCCTTCTTCGTCATCCCCTTGTCCCTGGTGGAGGAATGTGTGGAACTGGCGCACCAGGATGTGGAGGAGGCCGGGAACCAGCGCATCCTTTACCTTCGCGGTGAGATCGTGCCCTACATTCATCTGCGCGAATGGTTCGAGGTGGACGGAGCGCCTCCGGCCATCGAGCAGATCGTCATCACACGGGTGGAGGGCAGCCGCATGGGCATCGTGGTCGACAGCGTCATCGGGGAGCACCAGACCGTGATCAAGACCCTCGGCCGCGTCTACAAGGACGTGGAGGGGATTTCCGGCGCCACAATCAAGGGTGATGGGAGCATCGCCCTGATCATCGACGTGCCGCGTCTGGTTCGTGGTGTGGTGGCGGCCTCCCAATAGCCGGAGGCGGGAGATGGGAATCAAGGACGACGATGGCGATGCGCGGCGGCGAACGGTGGAGGCGTGTTCCACCACGCCCAAGATGAGCGAGGCGGACTTCCGACGTTTCAGCCAGTTCATCACCGCCGAACTGGGCATCAAGCTGCCGCCGGCCAAGAAGACCATGCTGGAGGCCCGGCTGCAGAAACGCCTGCGGGCCCTGGGTCTGGGTTCCCACCGGGAATACTGCGAATTCCTGTTCAGTCCCCAGGGAATGGAACAGGAGCTGGCCCAACTCATCGACGTGGTGACCACCAACACCACGCATTTCTTTCGTGAGCCCCGGCACTTCGAGATCCTTGCAGCGAAGGTGATTCCGGACGTCCTGCGGCGCAAGGGGCGCGGCAGGGTGGCGGTCTGGAGCGCGGGCTGCTCCACGGGCGAGGAGCCGTACACCCTGGCCATGGTGCTTTCGGAATGCGCCGAGATCAACCCGGAGCTGAGCTTCTCCATCCTGGCCACGGACATCTCCACCCAAGTCCTGACCCTGGCCAAGCGGGCCGTGTACGCCGAGGACCGCATCGAGGGCATCCCCGAGGCCCTCAAGCGGAAGTATCTGCTGCGCAGCAAGGACCGCTCCCGTCGGCTGGTGCGCATGGGGCCGGAATTGCGCTCCAAGGTCAATTTCCAGCGCCTGAACTTCATGCGCGAGTTCGACTTCCGGGAGGATCTGGACATCATCTTCTGCCGCAACGTGGTCATTTATTTCGATCGGGGCACACAGGAAGAGCTGTTCAAGCGTTTCTGCGGCAAGTTGATCCCCGGAGGATACTTGTTCATCGGCCATTCCGAGAGTCTCACCGGCATGGACCTTCCCCTGGTCCAGGTGGCCCCCACCGTATACCGCAGAACCTGACGACCGGAGGCGCGCATGCGAAAACCCATCCGTGTGCTCATCATCGACGACTCGGCGGTGGTCCGCCAGACCCTGGCCCAGCTTCTGGCATCGGACCCCGACATCGAGGTCATGGCGGCGGTGGTGGACCCGCTGGTGGCCGTGGAGAAGATCAAGAGCGAGGTGCCGGACGTCATCACCCTGGACATCGAGATGCCGCGCATGGACGGACTCACCTTCCTGCGCAAGCTCATGAGCCAGCATCCCATTCCCGTGGTCGTCTGCTCCTCCCTGGTGGAGCCGGGCGACGAAACCACCCTGCGGGCCCTGGAATACGGCGCCGTGGAGATCGTGACCAAGCCCAAGGTGGGCACCAAGAAATTCCTGGAGGAGTCGGCGATCCGCATCTGCGACGCGGTGAAGGCCGCTGCCCAGGCCCGGATCAAGCCCTTCCGCGGTGGCCGGGACATGGAAGTCGCGCCCAAACTCTCGGCCGACGCGGTCCTGGCCGCGGGCAAGCCGCAAGCCCTGCGGACCACGGAAAAGATCGCCCTGGTGGGGGCCTCCACGGGCGGCACGGAGGCCCTGCGGGTGTTCCTGGAGGCCATGCCCCTGGACTGTCCGCCCCTGGCCATCGTCCAGCACATGCCCGAGCATTTCACCCAGGCCTTCGCCAACCGTCTGAACGCCGGCTGCCGGATCTCCGTGCGGGAGGCCCGGGACGGAGACTCCATGTTGCGCGGCCAGGCGCTCATCGCCCCCGGCAACAAGCACATGCTGCTCAAGCGCAGCGGCGCCCGCTACTACGTGGAGGTCAAGGACGGGCCCCTGGTCTCGCGTCACCGGCCCTCGGTGGACGTGCTTTTCCGCTCCGGGGCCAACTACGCGGGCAAGAACGTGGTGGCGGCGATCATGACCGGCATGGGCGACGACGGGGCCCGGGGGATGCGCGAACTGTTCGACGCCGGAGCCTTCACCATCGCCCAGGACGAGGCCAGCTGCGTGGTATTCGGCATGCCCCAGGAGGCCATCAAGCATGGCGGGGTGCAGAAGATCCTGTCCCTGGAGGCCATCGCCGGTGAGATGGTCCGGCGCTGCAACTCAGGCTAGGCCTTTCTCCCTTCGTTGTGACGGTAGAACATGACCTGCACCCCTTCCAGGGTGACGAGGCCCTCCTTGATCACTCCGTCCAAGAAGGGCAGGAAGGATTCGATCTTGCCCGGGGTGTCCACGATTTCGACCACCACGGGCAGATCCTCGGAGAGCCGCAGGATCTTGGCCGTATGCACGAGGCTGTTGGCCCCGAAGCCGGAAATGCCCCGGAGCACGGTGGCTCCAGCCAATCCCTGGCGGCGGGCTTCCTCCACCACGACCTCGAAGATCGGGCGGCCCTTGTGGCGGTCGCTTTCCCCCACGAAGATGCGCAGACGTTCGGCGTGACGCGGCAGATTCATGGCGGCCTCCGTGTGGTTGTGGGCGCGGCGGTTTTCCCCTAGACTCAAAGCAGGCGGCCCAGGGCCATGCCCGCCAGGACGCAACAGAGCCCCAGCGCCGACTGCCCGGCCACGTTGGCGACGGCGGCCAGCGTCTGGCCCAGGCGGAGCAGGGCGGCGGTTTCGAACATGTAGGTGGAGAAGGTGGTGAAGGCGCCCATGAATCCGGTCAGGGCGGCCAGACGCCATTCGCCGGACAATCCGGCGCGGTTCTCCAGCAGGCCCCAGACCAGGCCGAAGAGCAGACACCCGGCCATGTTCACCGCGAAGGTTCCCACGGGCAGGTCCGAGCCGCAGAGCTTCTGGACGGCCCCGGCCAGCCAGTAGCGGCAGAGGGTGCCGGCGGCCCCCGCCAGGGCCAGGATGATGAGTTTACGGATCACTGTCGCGCTCCGGTCACTGCATACCAGCGTCCGCCCCGAGAGGAAAGCCCGCATGAGCCTGGAATGTGAATTGAAATATCTCAACCCGGACCTGGACGCGGTTCGCGCGGCCCTGGGCAACCTGGGCGCGGAGCCTCTGGGGCGGTGCTTCGAGGAGAACCTCGTCCTGGACGATCAGGCGCGTTCACTGAAGAAGCGCGGACTGCTTCTGCGGCTGCGTCGGGCCGGGGGGGTCTCGACCCTCACGATCAAACAGCCCGCCCGGCGTGACGCGGCCTGCAAGGTCTGCGCGGAGCATGAGACCGTCGTGTCCGCTTTCGCCGAAACCCTTGCCGGCCTGGAGGCTCTCGGTTTCGTCCCGGCCTTCGTCTACGAGAAGGTGCGCGAGACCTGGCGGCTGTCAGGTTGCTCCATCTGTCTGGATCGGCTGCCGTTCGGCGACTTCGTGGAGATCGAGGGGCCGGAGGACGCGCTGCGCTCCTGCGCCACGGCCCTGGGGCTGGACGGCGCCCTGACCTCGCGGGAGACGTACCACGCCCTGAACATGGCCTGGCGCAGGGCCCGGGGCCTTCCCGAGGATGAGAACTTCGTCTTCGTGGAGCCCGAACGTTCTCACCTCCTGGCTGAAGCCGAGACCTCCGCCGGGCAGCCGATCAAGGACTGAAAAAAACGGCCGGGGCTCGACAGTCGCGCGCTTCGGCCTTATTATCGGGATGGGCCGTCAGGCCCGCATTTCTGGGGGACAGGCAGCATGAGCGACCATCTTTTCGGGGATCAGTTCCAGACCGGGGCGATTTCCGAGAATGAAACCCAGGAGCCTCCCCGTTTCCGGGTGCTCCTGCACAATGACGACTACACCACCATGGAGTTCGTGGTGGAGGTGCTCATGCGAGTGTTTCAGAAAAGCGAGTCCGAGGCGACCACGATCATGCTTGCCGTGCACAACGAGGGGGTCGGCGTCTGCGGGGTGTACACCGCGGAAGTCGCCGAGACCAAGGTGGACCTGGTCCACCGGATGGCCAAGGTGGCCGGTTTCCCCCTGCGATGCAGCATGGAAGGGGAATAGCGTCACATGCTCAGCAAGGGACTGGAGAACGCCCTCACCTCGGCAGTGGCCGAGGTGAAACGGCGCAAGCACGAATACCTGACGTTGGAGCACCTGCTCTACGCGCTCTGTCTGGAACCCACGGGCGAGGGCGTCCTGGCGGCCTGCGGCGCGGACGTGAACAAGCTGCGCGAGCAGATTCTGCGGTTCTTTTCCGAGAACCTGGAGGTGTTGCCCGAAGGCGCGGAGTCCGAGGTCATCCAGACCCTGGGGGTTCGCCGCGTCCTGCAGAGGGCCGTTTGGCAGAAACGGGCGGCGGGCAAGGAGATCGTGGAGGTGGGCGACGTCCTGGCCGCGCTTTTCGAGGAGGAGGACTCCTACGCGGTCTATTTCCTCCGTTCCCACGGCGTCTCCCGCCTGGACGTGCTGGAGCACATCTCCCACGGCATGCCCGCAACCGAGCAGCCCGGCTGGGAGGCCGCCCCGCGCCGCCAAGCCCCGGGGGGACGGCCCGGCGCTCCCCAGCCCGCGCCGCAGGCTCCCGGACCGGATCAGGGCAAGAAGTCGGCCCTGGAGGAATTCACCTCGAATCTCACCGAGCGGGCGGCCCAGGGCGGCATCGACCCGCTCATCGGCCGCGCCGAGGAACTGGCCCGCACGGTCCAGGTTCTGGCCCGGCGGCGCAAGAACAATCCGATCTTCGTGGGCGATCCCGGCGTGGGCAAGACGGCCATGGCCGAGGGGCTGGCGCTCATGATCGTGGACAAGAAGGCCCCTCGGCAATTCTGGGACGCCCAGGTCTACGCCCTGGACATGGGCGCGCTCCTGGCCGGGACGAAGTACCGGGGCGATTTCGAGGCCCGGCTCAAGGGCGTGCTGGCCGAACTCAAGCGCGAGCCCGGGGCCATCCTCTTCGTGGACGAGATCCACACCATCGTGGGCGCGGGCTCGGTGAGCGGCGGCAGCCTGGACGCCTCCAACATCCTCAAGCCCTTCCTGGCCGCGGGCGAGGTGCGCTGCATCGGCTCCACCACCTACGAGGAGTACAAGAACCATTTCGAGAAGGACCGCGCCCTGTCCCGGCGCTTCCAGAAGATCGAGATCGCCGAGCCCACGGTGGAGGAGACGGTGGACATCCTCAAGGGGCTCAAGCCGTACTACGAGAAGTTCCACGACGTGAGCTACACCCAGAACGCCCTGCGCGCCGCGGCCGAACTCTCGGCCCGCCACGTCAACGACCGCTACCTGCCGGACAAGGCCATCGACGTCATCGACGAGGCCGGGGCCCTGTACAAGCTTTCGGGACGGACGCGCAAGGACCACGCCATCACCGTGGCCGACGTGGAGAAGGTGGTGGCGCGCATGGCCCGCATCCCGGCCCGGCGGCTCACGGTCTCGGACCGCGGGCGGCTGCGCGACCTGGAGGAGGACCTGAAGGCCGTGGTCTTCGGCCAGGACGAGGCCGTGTCCGTGCTCTCCCGGGCCATCAAGCGCGCCCGCGCAGGCATGAAGCAGCCGGGCCGCCCCATGGGCTCGTTCCTGCTCACCGGCCCCACGGGCTGCGGCAAGACCGAGCTGGCCAAGCAGCTGGCCCAGGTCCTGGGCGTGCAGTTCCTGCGCTTCGACATGAGCGAATACATGGAGAAGCACGCCGTGGCCCGGCTCATCGGCGCGCCCCCCGGCTACGTGGGCTTCGACCAGGGCGGCCTGCTCACCGAGTCCATCCGCAAGAACCCGCACTGCGTGGTGCTCTTCGACGAGATCGAGAAGGCCCACCCGGACATCTTCAACATCCTCCTGCAGGTCATGGACTACGCCACGCTCACGGACAACAACGGCCGCAAGGCCGACTTCCGCCAGGTGGTCCTGCTCATGACCTCCAACGCGGGCGCCCAGGACATGGCCAAGCAGGGCATCGGCTTCACGCGCAACGACAAGGACGACCGCAAGGGAGCGGGGCTCAAGGCCATCGAGAAACTGTTCAGCCCCGAGTTCCGCAACCGGCTGGACGCCACCGTGCCCTTCGGCGCGCTCAACCCCGAGATCATGGGCCGCATCGTGGACAAGTTCGTGCGCGAGCTGAACGCCCAGCTCAAGGAGCGCCGGGCGGCCGTGCGCCTGACCCCGGCGGCGCGCGAGCTGCTGGCCGCCAAGGGCTACGACCCGGCCTTCGGCGCGCGGCCCATGGCCCGGGTGATCCAGACCGAGATCAAGGACGCCATTGCCGAGGAGCTCTTGTTCGGCTCCCTGCAGAAGGGCGGGGAGATCGAGGTGGACGCCCGGCCCGAGGCCGAGCGCGGAACGGCCAAGGCCGGGGCCTGCGGCCCCTCGGGCGACTTCCTGTTCCGCTACACGCCCCAGGGCGGGACGCGGACCGAGAACTAGAACCGGGGGCGGCCTGCGGGCCGCCCCTCTGTTTGCGCCATGGCCATCTACCGCCTGTTCGACGATCCCGTGTTTCCGGACCCGGCCGAGGCCGAGTCCGACGGGCTTCTGGCCGTGGGCGGGGACCTCTCGCCCCTGCGGCTCATCAACGCCTACGCCGCGGGCGTGTTCCCCTGGTACGGGCCGGAATCGCCCATTCTCTGGTGGTCGCCAGACCCCCGGCCCATCCTGGAGCCCGCGGCCCTGCACGTGCCCAGAAGCCTGCGCCGGACCCTCAATTCCGGCCGCTTCCACTTCAGCTTCGACCGCGACTTCGGGGCCGTGATCCGGGCCTGCGCGGCCCAGCCCCGGCCTGGCCAGGACGGCACCTGGATCCTGCCCGAGATGATCGAGGCCTACGAGCGGCTGCACCAGCTGGGCTTCGCCCACAGCCTGGAGGCGCGGGACCGGGAAGGCGGTCTGGTGGGCGGGATCTACGGCCTGGCCCTTGGCCGGGCCTTTTTCGGGGAATCCATGTTCCACGCCGTGAGCGGAGCCTCCCAGGCCGCCCTGGCCGTGCTCCTGCGCCACCTGGGCGGCCGCGGCTACCACTTCCTGGACTGCCAGCAGGCCACCCCGCACGTGCTGCGCCTGGGCGCCCGCGAGATTCCGCGCACGGAATTCCTGCGCCGCCTCAACCTGGCCCTGCGCGAGCCCACGGAGCAGGGCTCCTGGAGCGGTTGCGGCCTCTCCGGGGCCTGGTCAAACGGCCAGGACAGCGCCCAGGCCGCGCAGGCCTGACCCTGGCTGGGCTCCCATTTCCGGCATCCCGGCGCAGAGGGCGCGGAAGCGCTCCCGGTTGTCCAGGAAGGCCTCGGCCACCTCGGGGTCGAACTGCGCGCCCCGGCCCTTGACGATCTCGGCCACGGCCGTCTCGAAGTCCAGGGCGCGGCGGTAGGGGCGGTTCTGGAGCATGGCCGAGAGGGAGTCGGCCAGGGTGATGACCCGCGCGCCGAAGGGGATGGCCTCGCCCGCCAGGCCGTGGGGATAGCCCCGGCCGTCGTAGCGCTCGTGGTGGTGCAGGATCATCTCCACCACCCCGGCCCCGGCCAGAGGCAGCACGGGCCGCACGATCTCCGCCCCGATCTCCGGGTGGCGGCGCAGGGCCTCCCACTCCGCGGCGTCGAGCGGGCCGCGCTTGCCCAGGGCCGCGTCGGGCACGCCGATCTTGCCGATGTCGTGCAGGTGCCCGGCCAGGTGGATGACTTCCAGCTGGCGCTGGGCGCAGCCCAGGACGCGGGCCAGTTCGCGGGAAAGCTCGGCCACCTCGTCGGAGTGGCGGCGGGTGTGGGAGTCCTTGGCGTCGATGGCGTTGCCGAGGGATTCGGCGAACTGGTGCAGGATGTCGGTGATGCAGGCGCAGCCGTCCGGGATGCAGGAGAGCGGCGGTGGAAAGGGCATGGAACCTCCTGTTCGCGGCCGCTGCACGGTCCGCTTCAGGAGGTTTAATGAAATTGATTTTCAATGTCAACAAGAGGGGGGACGGCAAGGCCCATGGATCCTGAATTCCCGGGAAGACGTCCTATATCCCTTCCACGATGGGCCGGTGCTGGGACAGGTCGTAGAGCCCGCGCAGGGCCAGGGGCAGGTGGAAATGGGGAATCTTTTCGAAGCGGATGAAGCCGATGCTCTTGCCCTCGTCCAGGCCGCAGAGCGGCGGCAGGCCCCGGGGCACGGGAAAGCCCAGGGGCGCGGAGTCGATGGCCGAGAGACGGGAGGCGTAGTGTTCCGTGAGATAGGCGATGATCTGGTCGCGTTCCTGGCGGGTGAAGGCCTCCAGGATCACCTTGCGGCTGCTTTCGGGATCGGCAGCGCCCTCGATGCAGGGACCGAGCAGGGCGTTCCAGTCGAAGGCGGCCTCCTCGGCCGGATCCCAGGTGTGGCGGAAGAGATGCGCCTCCACGTCGCGGCGGCCCTTGAAGCTGCGGATGGTCATGGACAGGGCAAAGGCCCGGTCCACGGGAAGCGGTGCGTGCGCCTCGGCGATGCGCAGTTCCATGGAGGCCCCCCTGGTCGTTGACGGACGTTGAGGTTCTGCATACTGATTTTGGGGCCAAGAGACAAGGGAAGGGCATGTCCGAGTTCAGACTGGTCAGCGATTTCAAGCCCACGGGCGACCAGCCCCAGGCCATCGGCGCATTGTGCGCCAACCTGGCGGCCGGGGTGCGCGACCAGGTTCTGCTGGGCGTCACCGGCTCGGGCAAGACCTTCACCATGGCCCACACCGTGGCCCGCCTGGGCCGCCCGGCCCTGGTCCTGGCCCCCAACAAGACCCTGGCCGCCCAGCTCTACAACGAGTTCAAGACCCTCTTCCCGCACAACGCAGTCGAGTATTTCGTCAGCTATTACGACTACTACCAGCCGGAAGCCTACCTCCCGCACACGGACACCTTCATTGAGAAGGACTCCTCCATCAACGACGACATCGACAAGCTGCGCCATGCCGCCACCCACGCCCTGCTCACCCGGCGCGACGTGCTCATCGTGGCCTCGGTGTCCTGCATCTACGGCCTGGGCTCGCCCGAGTACTATGCCAAGATGATCATCCCGGTGGAGGAAGGCCAGGCGCTGTCCATGGAGAGCCTGCTCAAACGGCTGGTGGAGGTGCACTACGAGCGCAACGACTACGACTTCCACCGCGGCACCTTCCGGGTGCGCGGCGACGCCGTGGAGATCATCCCGGCCTATGCCCGCGAGCGCGCCCTGCGCCTGACCTTTTTCGGCGACGAGCTGGAGAGCATCCTGGAGACCGACCCGCTCACCGGCGCGGTGGAGGCCCGGCTGAAAAAGACGGTCATCTATCCGGGCAGCCACTACGTCTCGGACCGCGACAACCTGACCCGGGCCATGGACGACATCCGCACCGAGCTGCGCGAGCGCCTGGAATACTTCCGCAAGGCGAACAGGCTGGTGGAGGCCCAGCGTCTGGAGCAGCGCACCCAGTTCGACCTGGAGACCATCGAGGAGCTGGGCTACTGCAACGGCATCGAGAACTACTCCCGCCACCTGGACGGCCGCAGCCAGGGTCAGCCACCGGCCACGCTCCTGGACTATTTCCCAAATGATTTCATACTGTTTGTGGACGAGTCGCACATCACCATCCCCCAGGTGGGCGGCATGTACAACGGCGACATCTCGCGCAAGACCACCCTGGTGGATTTCGGCTTCCGTCTGCCCTCAGCCCTGGACAACCGGCCGCTCAATTTCGACGAGTTCCTGGCCCGCACCGGCCAGACCGTCTATGTCTCGGCCACGCCCGGCCCCTGGGAGATGGAGCGGTCCCAGGGCCTGGTGGTGGAGCAGATCATCCGGCCCACGGGCCTCGTGGACCCCGAGGTGGAGGTGCGGCCCACGGCCGGGCAGATGGACGACCTCCTGGCCGAGTGCCGCAAGCGCGCGGCCCGCGACGAGCGCGTGCTGGTCACCACCCTGACCAAGCGCATGGCCGAGGACCTCACGGACTACCTGAACGAGATGGGGGTTTCGGCCCGCTACCTGCACTCGGACATCGACACCCTGGAGCGCATGGCCATCATCCAGGCCCTGCGCGCCGGGGAGTTCCACGTGCTGGTGGGCATCAATCTCCTGCGCGAGGGCCTGGACATCCCGGAGGTCTCCCTGGTGGCCGTGCTGGACGCGGACAAGGAAGGCTTTTTGCGCTCCGCGCGCTCGCTCATCCAGACCTTCGGCCGGGCCGCGCGCAACGTGGGCGGCAGCGTCCTGCTCTACGCGGACCAGGTCACGGAATCCATGCGGAAGGCCCTGGACGAGACCGCCCGCCGCCGCAGCCGTCAGTTGGATTACAACGAGAAACACGGTATTACTCCCACGACCGTGCGCAAGGCCCTGCAGAGCGCCCTGGGCGAGATCACGGCCCGGGCCGCGAACCTGGACGGCGTGGACCTGACCGCCGTGGCCGAGGACCTGGCCCGCTACGGCGCGGAGCCCAAGGACCTGGAAAAGGAGATCCGCCGCCTGGAGCGCGAGATGCGCGCCGCGGCCAAGGAACTGGAATTCGAGCGCGCCGCGGGCCTGCGCGACCGCATCGGCGCGCTCAGGGAACGGCTGCTGCAACTGGGGTAGGCATGTCCGCACTGACCTTCAAGGCCCGCATGAGCCGGTTCAGGAGCCGTTACCGCTACTTTTGGCAGATGGGCGTGGCCGCCCTGACGCTCCTGGTGGTCTTCATCCTGGGCATGATCGGCTACATGACCGTGGAGGGCTGGAACCTCCTGGAAAGCTTTTACATGATGGTCATCACCCTGGCCACGGTAGGCTTCCAGGAGGTGCGGCCGCTCTCGGACGCGGGACGGCTCATGACCGCCTTCATCATCCTGGGCGGGGTGGGTGGTTTCGCCTACCTGGTGGGCGCGTTCTCGCAGGTCCTGGTGGAAGGGCATGTGCACAATTTCTGGGGGAGGCTCAAGGTGCAGAAGCGGATCGACAAGCTCTCCGGCCATTTCATCATCTGCGGCTGCGGCCGCATCGGCAGCGTGGTGGTGCGCGAGATCGTGGGCGAGGGCCAGCCCGTGGTGGTCATCGAGCACGCCCAGGAGGCCCTGGAGCGGCTGCGCCACGAGAACATCCCCTTCGTGGAGGGCGACGCCACCAACGACCAGGTCCTGCTCCAGGCCGGACTCATGCGGGCCAAGTCCCTGATCACGGCCCTCACCGACGAGGCCGCCAACGTCTATGTGACCCTCACGGCCCGCCAGCTCAATCCCGAGGTGCGCATCATCGCCCGGGCCAGCGATCCGGGCCACGTGGCCCGGCTCAAGATGGCCGGCGCCAACCGGGTGGTCCTGCCCAACCTGATCGGCGGGGTGAGCATGGCCCAGAACGTGCTGCGGCCCACGGTGACCAACTTCCTGGAGCTGGCCCAGCGCGGCAACATCGACCTCCAGATGGAGGAGCTGCCCATCGGCCCGGCCTCCCGGTTCGCGGGCAAGAACATCGTGGAGTCCCAGCTCCGGCCGCTGTTCAACCTCATCGTCATCGCCATCCAGAAGCCCGACGGCGGCATGGTCTTCAATCCCGGCCCGCGCGAGGTCATCGAGGCCGGGGACACGCTGCTGGCCGTGGGCAGCAAGGCCGACCTGAGCCGGTTCCAGGAAGCCCTGTGACGTCACGCGACCAAGCCGCCGCGCGCGTGGCCGAACTGCGCAGGCAGCTCGAGCACCACAACCGCCGCTACTACGAACTGGACGCGCCGGAGATCACCGACGCGGAATACGACGCCCTGTTCCGGGAATTGCAGGCCCTGGAGGCCGCGCACCCCGAGCTGGACGACCCCAACTCGCCCACCCGGCGCGTGGGCGGGGCCCCGGCCGAGGGTTTCGCCGCCTACCGCCACCGCCTGCCGCTGTTGAGCCTGGACAACGCCATGAGCCTGGAGGAGTGGCGCGAGTTTGCCGCGCGCACGGCCAAGACCCTGGGCGCGGCTCCGGCCTGGTGGGCCGATCCCAAGATGGACGGCTTGGCCGTGGAGGCGGTCTATGAGAGGGGCGCCCTGGTCATGGCCGCCACCCGCGGGGACGGCGAGGTGGGCGAGGACGTGACCCGCAACCTGCGCACCGTGAAGAACCTGCCCCTCACGCTCAAAACCGGCAACGGCCCCGTGCCCCGGCTTCTGGAGGTGCGCGGCGAGGTGGTCATGACCAAGGCCGCGTTCAAGGCCCTGAACGAGCGTCAGGCCGCGGCCGGTGGCAAGATCTTCGCCAATCCCCGCAACGCGGCCGCGGGCTCGGTGCGCCAGCTGGACCCCAAGGTGGCGGCGGCCCGGCCCCTGCGCTTCCTGGCCTACGGCGTGGGGCTGGTGGAATGGGAGGCCCCGCTGTTCGCCTGGCGCAGCCAGGGGGAGATCATGACCGGGCTGGCCGCCCTGGGCTTCAGCGTGCCGCCCGAGGCCCAGGTCTGCGCCGACGCCGCCGGGGTGGAGGCCCTGTTCCTGAAGCTCCAGGACGAGCGCGACGCCTTGCCCTTCGAGATCGACGGCCTGGTGGCCAAGGTGGACTCCCTGGATCTCCAGCGCGAGCTGGGCCAGACCGCCCGCGCCCCGCGCTGGGCCCTGGCCCTGAAGTTCCCGCCGCGCCAGGCCGAGACGCGGCTGCTCGACATCAAGGTCCAGGTGGGCCGCACCGGCGTGCTCACGCCCGTGGCCGAGCTGGCGCCCGTGCGCCTGGCCGGGGTGGAGGTCTCCAGCGCCACGCTCCACAACCAGGACCAGATCAACGCCCTGCGCCTGCAGCCCGGCGACCGGGTGCTCATCCAGCGGGCCGGGGACGTGATCCCCCAGGTGGTGCGCAACCTGGAGGAGCGAGGCGAGGACGCGGCGGCCTGGCGCATTCCGGAGCAGTGTCCGGTGTGCGGCTCGCGCACCGTGCGCCTGCCGGACGAGGCGGCCGTGCGCTGCCCCAACCTGTCCTGCCCGGCCCGGCTCGCCCAGGGCCTCATCCATTTTGTGTCCAAGGCCGGTCTGGACATGCAGGGCGTGGGCGGAAGCTGGATCGAGAAGCTGGCCCAGGACGGCCACCTGCGCTCCCCGGCGGACCTTTTCGCCCTGAACAAGAAGATTCTTCTGGGCTACAAGGGCATGGGCTCCAGATCCGCGGACAACTTTCTGGCCGCGGTGGAGGAGGCCAAGCAGGCCCCGCTGCACCGTTTCCTGAGCGCCCTGGGCATCGAGCAGGTGGGCGAGCAGACCGCGCGCACCCTGGCCCAGGCCTACACGGACATGGACGCCCTGGCCGGGGCCTCGGACGAGGATCTCCAGAAGCTGCCGGACATCGGCCCCAAGGTGGCGGCCAGCATCCGGGCCTTTTTCGACAACCCGGCCAACCGCGACCTGCTGGAGCGTTTCAGGGAACTGGGGCTCTGGCCCCGGGGGGAACGGTCCGAGGCGGCCGCGGACTTGCCCTTGGCCGGGAAAACGTTCATTTTCACGGGAACGCTGCCGGGCCTGTCGCGGGGCGAGGCCCAGGCCCTGGTGGAAGGCCTCGGCGGACGGGCCGCGCCCTCGATCACCAAAAAGGTGGACTACGTGGTGGCCGGGGAAGCCGCCGGAAGCAAGCTGGCCAAGGCCCGGGAATGGGGCCTGACCATACTCGATGTCACCGCCTTCCAGGACCTGGTCCGGACGGCGCAGGCCGCGCTCGCGCGGAGGGAGGAGTCATGAGCTGCAAGGTCGTGATCATGGGCGCCGGCGGGCGCATGGGCGGCAACCTGGTCCGGCTGGCCCGGGCCGAGGGAAGCGGGCTGGAGCTGGCCGGAGTGGTGGAGCGGGCCGAGCGCCTGGCCGCGGTGCAGAACCTGGGCTGCCCGGCGTCCGGGTCCCTGGACGAGATTTTGCCCCAGGCCAAGGGGGCCGTGATCATCGACTTCACTGCGCCCGAGGCCAGCCTGGACATGGCCCGCATCGCGAAAAAGCACGGCAACGCCGCGGTTATCGGCACCACGGGCCTGGACAAGGCGCAGCAGGACGAGCTGCGCGTCCTGGCCGCGGCCATCCCCCTGTTCTGGGCCCCGAACATGAGCGTGGGCGTGAACGTGCTGCTCAAGGTCCTGCCGGACCTGGTGCGCAAGCTCGGGCCGGACTACGACCTGGAGATGGTCGAGGTGCATCACAACCGCAAGAAGGACGCGCCCAGCGGCACGGCCATCAAGATGGCCCAGTGCCTGGCCGAGGCCCGGGACTGGGACTACGACGCGGTCAAGAATTACGCGCGCCAGGGCATCATCGGGCCGCGCCCCAAGGAAGAAATCGGGGTCCAGACCCTGCGCGGCGGCGACGTGGTGGGCGAGCACACGGTGTTCTTCTTCGGCCCGGGCGAGCGCGTGGAAGTGACCCACCGCGCTCATTCCCGCGAGACCTTCGCCCAGGGCGCGTTGCGCGCGGCCAAGTGGCTGGCGGGCCAGAAGCCGGGCAAGCTGTACGGCATGGCGGACATCTTCTAGCGGGCCGCTCCCAAGAAAAAGCGAAGCCCCTGCGCAGGACTCCTGCGCAGGGGCTTTTTCTGCGGCAGCGTGTGGCGGGTCAGGCCGTCAGGCCGCTGCCTGATGCGCGCGCATGAAGGCGAAGACCCGCTCCATCTCGGCCTCCAGGTCGGTCAGCCGGGGAGGCGCGACCGTCAGTTCGCCCTCTTTGGCGGCCAGTTCCAGGGCCAGGCAGCAGTCGCGCAGGCGCTCCGCGCCCAGGGCCGCGGCCGCGCCTTTGAGCGAATGCACCAGGAAGCGCAGGCGCTCGGCGTCGCCCCGCTCCAGGGCCGTGCGGATCTCCGCCAGGCGCTGCGGCTCCTCGGCCAGAAAGACCTCGAACATCCGGGCCACCAGGGCCGGACGCCGCGCGGCCATCTCGTTCATCCAGGCCTGGGCAATGGGCTGGGTTTCCACCATGTTTTTCATCCCTTGATGCAGACCAGCGGCTCCAGGCGGGCAACGGGCCGGGCCAGGCCCGCCGCAGCCGCCGAGGCCACCACGGCAGTCTCGTCCTTGTACGCTCCCGGAGCCTCTTCGGCAACGCCTTTGAGGTCCGCGCTGCAAACTCTAATGCCGGCGAGCCGCAAGGACTCCAGCACGTCCCGGCCTCGGAAACGTTTGCGGGCCTGGGTCCGGCTCATGATCCGGCCCGCGCCGTGGCAGGCCGAGGCCAGGGCTGGATTACCCGCCGCCCCGGCCAGGATGTAGGACGAGCCGCCCATGTTCCCGCCCACGAGCACGGGCTGGCCAAAGGGGGCCAGGTCCGGCGGCAGGTCCGGGTGGCCGGGCGGAAAGGCCCGGGTGGCGCCCTTGCGGTGCACGTGGAGCCTGCGCGCGCGGCCCTCGACCACGTGCTCCTCCGCCCGGCAGGTGTTGTGGCACACGTCGTAGAAGACCTCGGCCGAGACGCCCGGGAAGACCCGCTCCAGGGCCTGGCGCGCCAGGTGGCCGATGACCTGGCGGTTGGCCAGGGCGCAGTTCACCCCGCAGGCCATGGCCGCCAGGTATTCCTGGCCCAGGTCCGAGCGGATGGGGGCGCAGGCCAGCTCCTTGTCCGGCAGGCGCAGGCCGTGGCGGGCGGCCTGGGCCGCCATGCGCGGCAGGTAGTCGTTGCCGATCTGGTGCCCCAGGCCGCGGGAGCCGCAGTGGATGCTCACGAGGATCTGGCCGCGCCGCAGGCCGAAGCCGTCGGCCAGGCCAGGGTCCAGGACCTCGGCCAGGCACTGGACCTCCAGGTAGTGGTTGCCCGAGCCCAGGGTGCCCACCTGGTCGCGCAGACGTTCCTTGGCCTCGCGCGAGACCCGGGCCGGATCGGCCCCGGCCATGCGGCCGCGCTCCTCGCAGCGGGCCAGGTCCCGCGGCCGTCCCAGGCCGCGGCCCACGGCCCAGGAAGCGCCCTGGCGCAGGAGTTCGTCGATTTCCTCCAGGGAGAGGCGCAGGGCCCCGCCCCGGCCCAGACCCGAGGGCACGGCCTGGAACAGGGCCTGGGCCAGGGCCTCCTGGGCCGTGAGCACGTCCTCGCGGTCCAGGTTCGTGGCCATGGTCCGCACTCCGCAGGCGATGTCGAAGCCCACGCCCCCGGCCGAGACCACGCCGCCCTCGTGCGCGTCGAAGGCCGCCACCCCGCCGATGGGAAAGCCGTAGCCCGAGTGGGCGTCGGGCAGGACCAGGGCGGCCCCGGCCAGGCCGGGCAGCGAGGCCACGCCGCATATTTGGCGCAGGACCTCGTCCTCCATGTCCAGGAGCAGGGGGCGGGAGGCGAAGAACTCCACGGCCGCGCGCGAAGCCTCCGGCGGCAGGCGCCAGCGGTGCTCCGAGAGCCGGACGAGGCGGGTGGTGTCCATGGCGGCCGTGGACCACGGCCGAAGGCCGGGGGGCCCCGCGGGCGG
>JAWRKD010000004.1:0-5138 GCA_040307135.1 Desulfovibrionaceae bacterium | reverse complement strand
CCTGAACGGGGCGCGGGCCGGAACGCGTACATTATGTGATGAAAATCGGAGTGTTATACTAAAGATTAAAGCGAAACTTTATAAAAAGTCGGGATCAATGCTGGCCTTGCCGCCGGCCAGCATGATCTTGAAATAGCGGATGGTGCGGTCGTCCACCGGCACGATGGGGAAGTTCTTGCGGCAGGCGTCGCACTGGGCCATGGCCGGGCGGGTGGGCGCGATGAGCGGCACCTCGCGCTCGCAGAACGGGCAGGGGTAGAGGTAGATGACCTCCATGCCCGTGGGCTTCACCGGGGTGAGCGGCTTCTTGGACTCCACCATCACTGGCCTCCTCGGATCACCAGGGGTTTGCCGGTCATGGCCGCGGGCCGGGGCAGGCCCCAAAGCTCCAGGATGGTGGGCGCGATGTCGCCCAGCACGCCCGGGGCCACCGTGGCCGCGCCCGCGCCCTGCTCCACATAGACCAGGGCCACGGGATTGGTGCTGTGGGCGGTCTGGGGGCCGCCGTTCTTGTCGATCATCTCCTCGGCGTTGCCATGGTCCGCGGTAAGCAGGACCCGGCCGCCCGTGGCCAGCACGCGCTCCACCAGCCGCCCCACGCAGGCGTCCACCACCTCGCAGGCCTCGATCACCGCCGGGATCACGCCGGTGTGGCCCACCATGTCCAGGTTGGCCAGGTTGCACACGGCCAGGTCGTACTCGCCCCACTTGGAGAGCAGAGTCTGGGTGACCAGCTCCGCGCTCATGCCGGGCCTGAGGTCGTAGGTGGCCACGTCGCGCGGCGAGGGGATGAGCACGCGGTCCTCGCCCGCAAAGGGCTCCTCGCGGCCGCAGTTCAGGAAATAGGTCACGTGGGCGTACTTCTCGGTCTCGGCGATGCGCAGCTGCCTGAGGCCCGCGCGCGCAACCACCTCGCCCAGGCACTCCTCGATGGATTCGGGCGGAAAGGCCGCGGGCAGGGGAAAGGCCTGCTCGTACTGGGTCATGGTGGCGAACCCGGCCAGCCGGGGCAGGCCGGGCCGGGCGAACTCCGTGAACTGGGGATCGCACAGGGCGCGGGTGATCTGGCGGGCGCGGTCGGCCCGGAAATTGAAGAAGAACACGCCGTCGCCGTGGCGCAGGCAGCCTACGGGCTGTCCGTTCTCCTGCACGATGCGCGGGGTGACGAACTCGTCGGTCTGGCCCGAGGCGTAGGCCCGGCGCACCGCGTCCAGAGGGTCGCTCACGGCCTCGCCCTTGCCCAGGACCAGGCCTTGCCAGGCGATCTCGTTGCGCTCATAGCGCTTGTCCCGGTCCATGGCGTAGTAGCGGCCCATGAGCGTGGCGATGCGGCCCACGCCGATCCCGGCCATCTTGGCCGCCAGGGCCTCCACGTAGCGCTGGCCGCTGTCCGGCGGGGTGTCCCGGCCGTCCAGGAAGCAGTGCACGAAAACATCCGTCACGCCGTGGGCCTTGGCCGATTCCAGCAGGGCGTAGAGGTGGTTCTGGTGGCTGTGCACCCCGCCGTCCGAAACCAGACCCATCAAGTGCAGGCGGCCGCCCGCGGCTCGGGTTTTGGCGAAGAGATCCGTCAGCGCGGCGTTGTCCGCGAAGCGGCCCTCCTCGATGGCCAGGTCGATGCGGGTCATGTCCTGATAGACCACCCGGCCCGCGCCGATGTTCATGTGGCCCACCTCGGAATTGCCCATGAAGCCGTGGGGCAGGCCCACGGCCCGGCCCGAGCACCGGAGCAGGGCCTTGGGCCGTTCGGCCAGAAGCTTGTCCAGGTTGGGAGTGCGGGCCAGGGACACGGCGTTGCCGGGTCCTGCCGGGGCCTGGCCCCAGCCGTCCAGGATGAGCAGAAGCGTGGGCGTGGGCCGCGTCATGCGCCGCCCTTGATGGCGATCTCGGCCGCCTCGGCCCACATGCCCTCGATGTTGTAGAAACGCCGGGTCTCGTCCTGGAAAAGGTGGACCACCACGTCGTTCAGGTCCAGGAGGATCCACTCCGCGCCCTGGTAGCCCTCCATGCCCAGGTAGCCGTAGCCGTTCTCGCCGCAGCACTGGAGCACGTCGTCGGCCAGGGCCTTGGCCTGGCGCAGGCTCTTGGCCGTGGCCACCAGGATCGCCTCGCTCACCGAGGACAGCCCGCGCACGTCCAATGCGCGCACGTCCACGGCCTGCTTGGACACCAGGCGCGCGGCCAGAAGCCGGACCTTGTCCAGGATCTCGTCGGCCTGGGCCGCGGTCTTTTTCATCGCGGGCTTCTTGGCCGTTGCGGGCTTCTTGGCCGAGGGCTTCTTGGCCGCAGGCTTTCTGGCCTCCGCCTTGGGCGCAGCCGCCTTGGACGCAGGCTTTTTGGCCACAGGCTTCTTGGCGGCAGTTTTTTTGGCCGCAGGTTTTGGGGCTGCTGGCTTCTTTGCCGCAGGCTTCTTTGCAGCAGGCTTCTGGGCTGCGGGTTTCTTCGCAGCGGGCTTTTTGGCGGCAGGCTTTTTGGCGTCCGTCTTCGTGGCGTGGGTCTTGCGGTTCATAGGGCTCATGGGGTCTCCGTGGAGGCAGCATAGCGGCCCAGGATGATTTCGCCAAGCCCGCGTTTGGGCACGTGGTGCACGCCCTGGGCGTCGCGCCAGTAGCGGATGCTGCCGTCCTGGGGCAGATCCTCCAGGACCACCTCCTCGGCCGGACGGCCCAGGGCCAGGACCAGGAGAATGGGGTGGGACTCATCCAGGCCCAGGAGCGCGGCCAGTTTCTTGCGGTTTACCGAAGCCAGCATGCACCCGGCCAGGCCCGCCTCGGCCGCGCCGAGCAGGATGGTCTGGGCCGCGATGCCGTGGTCGCAGTCCACCTTGGGGGCCACGGCCGCGTCATGGCAGACGATGATGTAGGCCGCGGGCCGCTCGCCCTCCGCAGGTCCGGGCCAGTCCTTGAGATAGGCGGCCCAACCCAGGCAGGCGAAGATCTCGGCGTTCTTTCCCGGCTCCGTGGAGAGCACGTAGCGCAGGGGCTGCAGGTTGCCGGCCGAGGCCGTGTTGCGGGCCAGGTCCAGCAGGGATTCCAGCAGGGCCATGGGAACGGCCTCGGATTGGCGGAAGCGGCGCACCGAACGGTTCTTAAGCACCAGGTCGCGCAGTTGCATGGGTCCTCCATGTGGTTCAGCCACCTATCCCTTTTGCGGCCGGTCCGCAATGCCGTCAAGGGCCGCGGCGGACCTTGACGCCGCTCCTGCCTTGGGGCAAGAACTCCGATGGTGGTGCGTTTTCCAAGGCCCCCCATCGCCTCCCGGGCATCCCGGCAGGTCCGGGGCCGGGACGCCACGCCGCCGCGCAAGCGGCCTCACACCCGGCGCATACGCGCACTTCAAGGAGGAGCGGTCATGATCTTGGATGTGGACCTGGAGACCTTGCCCCGCGAGGACCTGGAAGCCCTGCAGCTGCGGCGGCTCAAGGCCCTGGTGGAACGGGTTTATGAAAACGTGCCCTTCTACCGCAAGAATTTCGACGAGCGGGGGCTCAAGCCCGCAGACATCCAGAGCCTGGCGGACGTGAAGCTTCTGCCCTTCACCACCAAGCAGGACCTGCGCGACCACTATCCCTTCGGCATGTTCGCGGTGTCCCGCGAGAACATCGTGCGCATCCACTCCTCCTCGGGCACCACGGGCAAGGCCACGGTGGTGGGCTACACCCGGCGCGACATCCGCAACTGGGGCCGGCTCATGGGCCGCTGCCTGGCCGCCGCGGGCCTCACCAGCCAGGACCTGCTGCACAACGCCTACGGCTACGGCCTGTTCACCGGCGGCCTGGGCGCCCACTACGGCGCCGAGGAGCTGGGGGCCACGGTCATCCCGGTGTCCGGCGGCGGCACCCGCCGCCAGGCCATGCTCCTGCGCGACTTCGGGGCCACGGCCATCTGCTGCACGCCCTCCTACTGCCTGCACCTGGCCGAGGTGGCCCAGGAAATGGGTATCGACTTCAAGTCCCTGCCCCTGCGCGTGGGCGTGTTCGGGGCCGAGCCCTGGAGCGAATCCATGCGCAAGGAGATGGAGTCCCGCCTGGGCATCATGGCCCTGGACATCTACGGCCTGTCCGAGATCATGGGGCCGGGCGTGGCCATCGAGTGCGCCAAGGCCCAGAACGGCCTGCACCTCATGGAAGACCACTTCCTGGTGGAGATCATCGACCCGCAGACCGGCGAGAACCTGCCCTACGGCGAGACCGGCGAACTGGTCATCACCACCCTGACCAAGGAGGCCATCCCGCTCTTGCGCTACCGCACGCGTGACATGACCAGCCTGAACCCCGCGCCCTGCCGTTGCGGCCGGACCTTCGTGCGCATGAAGCGCGTGCAGGGCCGCAGCGACGACATGCTCATCATCCGCGGCGTGAACGTGTTCCCGCAGCAGATCGAGAGCATCATCGTGGAGACCGAGGGCTTGAGCCCCCACTACCAGCTCATCGTGACCCGCGAGAACAACCTGGACAACCTGGAAGTGCAGGTGGAGGTGGACGAGAGCGTGTTCTCGGACGCCATCAAGAATTTACAACGCCTTGAATCCAAGGTACAAAAGAACATCAAGGAATTCCTGGGCGTCACGGCCCGGGTCAAGCTGGTGGAGCCGCGCACCATCCAGCGCTCCGAAGGCAAGGCCAAGCGCATCATCGACATGCGCAACCCCCAGGCGTAACGGCCGCACACAACCCAGCGAGCGAGGCACACCATGAAGGTCGATCAACTCTCCATCTTCCTGGAAAACCGGGCCGGCCGCCTGGCCGAGGTCACGCGGCTCTTGTCCGAGGCCAAGGTCAACATCCGCGCCCTGTCCCTGGCCGACACCTCGGACTTCGGCATCCTCCGGCTCATCGTCTCGGACTTCGAAAAGGCCCGCGAGGTGCTCAAACAGAACGGCTTCACCGTGGGCCGCACCAGCGTGGTGGCCGTGGAGGTGGACGACACCCCCGGCGGCCTGCACCGCATCCTGGAGATGCTCCGGGACTCCAAGGTCAACGTGGAGTACATGTACGCCTTCGTGCAGCAGAGCGGGAGCAACGCCATCATCATCTTCCGCTTCGACCGCACGGACCAGGCCATCGAGATCCTCCAGCAGAACAACATCCCCATCGTGCCCGGGGAGAAGCTCTACAACCTATAGAAACCCGGCCCTCC
>JAWRKD010000003.1:0-4379 GCA_040307135.1 Desulfovibrionaceae bacterium | reverse complement strand
GCCTATTTGTACTGCGCCAGCTGGCGGGCCGTGTCGCGGGCGATGTCCCGCTGCTTCAGGTCGTCGCGGCGGTCGTGGACCTTCTTGCCCTTGGCCAGGGCGATCTCCAGCTTGACCCGGCCGCGGGTGAAGTAGAGCCGGGAGGGCACCACGGTGAGGCCCTTCTGCTCCACCTTGGCCTGGAGCCGGTCGATCTCGCGGCGGTGGAGCAGGAGGCGGCGGGGCCGCTCGGGCTCGGGCCGGTCGAATTCGCCGGTCTTGTCGTAGGGCGTGATGTGCACGCCCACCAGGAAGGCCTGGCCGTCCTGGAAGTCCACGTAGCCGTCCTTGAAGCTCACGTGCCCGGCGTGCAGGCTCTTCACCTCCGAGCCCTTGAGCTCCAGGCCGGCCTCCAGGGTCTCCACGAACTCGTAGAGCCGCCGGGCGTTGCGGTTGTCGGCGATGGGCTTGCGCCCGGCCGCTTCGGGCTTCTCGCTCATGGGGAAAGGCTACCCGCCGTGCTCCTCGTTGTCCAGGAGCGAGGCGAAGAAGGTGAGCTCCTCGGGGAACTGCTTGAAGATGGTGTCCTTGACCAGACGGTTCACGCGGCCCACGGTGCGGCAGGCCAGGACCTCGCGCAGCAGGTCGCGGCAGTCGGACATGCGGGCCTGGCGGATGACGCGCTTGATGCCCGGGATGGCCTGGGGCGTGAGCGAGATGCTGTCCACCTGCATGCCCATGATGATGGGCACGCAGAAGGGGTCCGAGGCCACCTCGCCGCAGAGCGAGACCTCGATGCCCGCCTGGTGGGCGGCGTCGATGATGTGCTTGATGGCGCGCAGCACCGAGGGGTGCAGGGGCTGGTAGAGGTAGGACACGTGCCGGTTGGTGCGGTCGATGCCCATGCTGTACTGGATGAGGTCGTTGGTGCCGATGCTGAAGAAGTCGCACTCCTCGGCCAGGAACTCCGCGATCATCACGGCCGAGGGCAGCTCCACCATGATGCCCACGGGCATGTCCTCGTTGAAGGGCACCCGCTCGCGCTTGAGTTCGTCCTGCACGTCGCGCAGAAGCGCCTTGGCCCGCCGCAGCTCCTTGAGCCCGGAGATCATGGGAAACATGATGGAGGCGTTGCCGTAGGCGCTGGCCCGGCAGATGGCCCGCAGCTGGGTGCGGAAGAGGTCCGGGTGGCGCAGGCAGAAGCGGATGGCCCGCAGGCCCATGGAGGGGTTGGCCTCCTCCAGGGAGCCGAAGCTCTGGATGAACTTGTCCGCGCCCAGGTCCAGGGTGCGGAAGATGACCCGGCGCGGGGACATGATGGAGGCCAGGTCCGCGTACTTCTCGGCCAGCTCCTCCTCGCCCGGCAGGTCGGTGCGGTTCAGGTAGGAGTATTCGGTGCGGTAGAGGCCGATGCCCTCGCCGCCGCGGTCCAGCACCGCGGCCACCTCCTCCAGGAGCTCGATGTTGGCCAGGACCTGCACGCGGTAGCCGTCGATGGTCTCGGCCGGGAGCTGGCATTCGCGGATGATGCGGCGGGAGTAGTCCTGGAACTGCGAGGCCAGCTCGTTGTAGCTGGTGAGTTCGTCCTCGTCCGGGTCCACCACCACCTTGCCGGCCAGGCCGTCGATGACCACGAAGTCGCCTTCGAGCACGTGGCCTTCCAGGTCGGCCACGCCGACCATGGCCGGGATGCCCAGGGTGCGGGCCATGATGCCGGTGTGCGAGGTCTTGCCGCCCTGGACCGTGGCGAAGCCCAGGATGCGGTTCACGTCCAGCTCCACGGTGTCGGCCGGGGTCAGGTCGTGGGCCATGATGATGACCCGGCCCTCGATGGCGCGCAGGTCCTTGTCCTGGCCGGTGAGCCGGGACTGCACCTTGCCCACCACGAAGCGCACGTCCTGCATCCGCTCGCGGATGTAGAGGTCGTCCAGGGCGCCGAAGGTCTTTTCCAGGTCGGCCAGGGCCTTTTCCAGGGCCCATTCGGCGTTCAGGCGCAGGTCCGTGACGTATTTTTCGGCCGCGTTGCGCAGCTTGGGGTCCTTGAGCATCATCAGGTGGGACTCGATGATGAGCCGGTGTTCCTTGAGCTCGGCCGGGACCTTTTCGGCGGCGGCGGCCAGCTCCTGCTCGGCCTGGGTGAAGGCGCTGGCCAGGCGGGCGGCCTCCTCGGGCACGGATTCGTCGGCCACGGTCTGGCGGGGCAGGTGGGCCAGACGGTTGCGGTTGACGAAAAAGGCCTTGCCGATGGCGATGCCGGTGGAGACGGGAATGCCGGTGAGGACGGTGCGGGCCACTAGCGCTCCTCGCCGAACTTGGCGCGGAACAGCGCCTCAAGGCTGTCCAGGGCCAGGCGGGCGTCCTCGCCCCTGGCCTTCAGGTCCAGGGCGCTGCCCTGGGCCGCGGACAGCGTCAGGATGTCCAGGATGCTCTTGGCGTCCACTTCCTGCTCCTCGCAGACGATGGAGATGGAAGCCTTGAAGTTCTGGGCGGCCTGGGCCAGTTTTCCGGCGGGCCGGGCGTGCAGCCCCAGCTGGTTGGCCACCACCACCCGCCGGATTTCTTCGGCGGGTGCGGCGCCTGCGGCCGCTTCCGGGGAATCGTTCATCTCACCCATGTCGTTCGTCCAATGATCAGAAGGCCCAGTCCTTGAAGATCGCGGCCAGGACCGGATACAGGGCCCAGCCCGCCAGGAGCGCCCCGGCCGGGATGGGGCGGGGCAGGTGGAACTGGTGCACCAGCCGGGCCGTGAGGGCCACTCCGGCCATGCCCGCGGTCCAGCTCGTCCAGGTCACGGGCTTGGGCCATACCAGAATCCAGAACCAGAGCAAGAGGGCTGCGTTGGAATACTTCACGCGCTGCCCCCAGTTGATCAGGTCCCAGCGCTTGAGGCGTTCCAGGAAGAGGAAGCCGCCCCGCAGCCCACGCCAGAATGTATACACCTTGAAGGCTTGGAGACCAATGAAAAAGATGAGCCCTTCGGCGAGCGCCGGGCCGGTCTGCCCGGCCAGGAGCAGGCAGGCGCTGGACAGGGCCCAGAAAATGAGCAGGCTGCCGGCGAAGACCGAATCGCCGATGGCCGAAAGCGCGTAGGTGGTGCGGTCCTTGACCTTGTCCAGCATGGCCGGGG
Organism: Desulfovibrionaceae bacterium; assembly: GCA_040307135.1. GTDB lineage: Bacteria > Desulfobacterota > Desulfovibrionia > Desulfovibrionales > Desulfovibrionaceae > Aminidesulfovibrio. The sequence goes on along the minus strand of JAWRKD010000003.1, from coordinate 1,273 downwards.
GGAAGGTGCCGGCCGCGATGCGCTGTTCCGTGGCCAGGAAGATGCCCACCAGGCAGGGCGCCCAGAAAGGGTGGGAGTTGTAGTGGCGCACGTAGCGCTTCACGGCCTGGCGCAGCCGCGCCGGGTCCTGGTGGATGGCGGCCAGCCCAGGGAGCATGGCATAGGCCAGGCCCACGTTCTGCATGCCCCGGGTGTTGAAGTTGGCGCCCACCAGGTAGGTGCGGAAAAAGGAGCGGATCACCGCCCCGGTGAGCTGTTGCATGGCCATGCCGGTCCTTTGGCCGGGCCTAGCCCGGACTCCCGGGCAGCAGCCTACACCGGGAGAGGAGGCGGTAGCAAGCCGCGGCGGCGGCGATCTTGAGGCAGTCCCAGGGCAGGAACGGGACCAGGCCCAGGGCCAGGGCCCTGGGCCAGTCCGTGTCCAGGGAGCGGCGCAGCCAGAGCACGCCCGGGCCGTAGGCCGCGCAAAGCGCCAGCGCGCCGAAGCCCGCGGCCTTGAGCCAGGGCAGCGGCCCGCCCCGGCCGCCCGTGGCCAGGCCGCAGACCGCCGCGGCCAGGACGAACCCCAGGAGATAGCCGCCCGTGGGACCCAGGACGTGGCCCAGCCCGGCGCGTCCGCCGGCGAACACCGGCAGGCCCAGGACTCCGGCCAGGATGTAGAGCCCCACGCAGAGCGCGCCCCGCCGGGGGCCGAGCACGAACCCGGCCAGGAACACGAAGAGCGGCTGGAGCGACACGGGCACCGGCCCCACGGGCAGGCTGATCCAGGCCCCGCCCGCCACGGCCGCGGCCAGGAGCGCGGTCCAGACCAGGCCGTGGAGCCGGTCCAGGGGCCGGGCGTTCACGCCGCCTCCTCCGGCCCTTCCAGCCGGAAGTTCAGGGCCTGCGCGGCACGGCGGTCCAGGTCCGGGTCCTCGCCGGGCGTGGTGAGATAGTCTCCGATCATGAGCCCGTCGGCCCCGGACAGGAGCACGGCCTGGCGGTCCCCGCCGAAGACCACGGGCCTGCCGCCGCACACGCGCAGCTGCGCGCCGGGCAGCAGGAAGCGGTACAGGGCGATGATCTTGAGGGCCTCGGCCCGGGAGAGCACGGGCCGGTTCTCCAGCCGCGTGCCCGGGATGGGGTTCAGGAAGTTCATGGGCACCGAGGCCACGCCCAGGCGCCGCAGGGCGAGGGCCAGGTCCATGCGGTCGCCCCAGGACTCGCCCAGGCCGAACAGCCCGCCCGAGCAGACCGCGAGCCCGGCGGCCCGGGCCGCGGCCCCGGCCGCCGC
>JAWRKD010000002.1:0-4674 GCA_040307135.1 Desulfovibrionaceae bacterium | reverse complement strand
CCGCCGCCGACGGCCTGGGCCCGGCCCAGGGCCCCATGCCCTCCGCCGAGATCCCCTGGGCCATCCGGGCCAAGGGCCTGGCCCTGCGCGCGGGCGAGCGCAAATGGGGCGAGTTGCGCCACCGCGCCCAGGACCTGCGTCCCGAGGACGCCGGGCCCCTGGCCCTGTACCTGCGCTTCGCGGCCCAGGCCTACGAGAACTACTGCCAGCGCCAGTCCGTGCTGGAGGAGCGGGCCTCGGCCTTCGACGCCCTGCCCCTGGCCGTGGCCCGGCTGGACGAGCGCGGCCGCGTGGTGGAGGCCAACAAGAGCTTTCGCGGCCTGACCAAGCTCTCGCCGGAGCAGGCCCGGGCCAAGGACCTGGAGCGGGTCCTGGCCGAGCGGGTGGGCCTGGTCCTGGGGCCGGAATGGCGGCGGTTCCTGGACGACCCGGAGCAGGAGGACCTGCACCGCATCGTCTGCTTCCTGGACAAGGCCGGCGGCGGACAGGAGCACTGCGCCTACCTTTCGGCTTGCCGGGAGGGCGGCGAGGAGCAGGCCCGCATCCTTTTCCTCCTGGAGAACCTGCGCGAGCTCTCGCGCATGGAGGTCCAGACCCTGCGCCGCCGGGACTTCCTGGAGCGGCTCGTCGGGGCCATGCGCGACCTGGTCTTCACCGTGGACGAAACCGGCACGATCACCTTCTCCTCCCTGCCCGGAGAGGAGGGCCGCGGCGAGAGCCTGTTCGCCCGCTTCACCCCGGAGAACACCTACGGCGGCCCATGGGGGCCGGAGCTTCTGGAACAGCCCGGCCCGCCCGTGGAGGTCTTCCGGGCCGAGAAGGGCGTCCGCAAGCCCTTCGAGCTGGTCTTTTCCCGCCTGGGGACCACCGGCGGCCCGGGCTTCGAAACCCTGGTGGTGGCCCGCGACCTGTCCACGGTGCGCCGCCTGGAAAAGGAGCTCAAGCTGCGGGCCATCTACGACGGCCTCACCGGGCTCTTCAACCACGCCCAGTTCCGGCTGGTCCTGGAGCGCGAGCTGAGCCGCAGCCGCCGCACCGGACGGCCCATGGGCCTCATCTTTTTCGACCTGGACGGCTTCAAGGCCATCAACGACACCAAGGGCCACCAGGCCGGCGACGCCATCCTCCGGCTGGTGGGCGAGATCCTCAACCGCGAGCTGCGCCAGGGCATGGACTTTCCCTGCCGCTACGGCGGGGACGAGTTCGCGGTGGTGGTCACCGAGACCGGGGAGCGGGACCTGGAGGCCATCGGCGAGCGGCTGCGCCAGGCCATCGCGGCTCAGTTTTCGGGCAAGGTCACCATCAGCGCCGGTCTCACGGCCCTGAACGCCGAAGACACCGCCGACAGCCTGCTCAACCGCGCCGACCGGGCGGCCTATTCGGCCAAGGGCGCGGGCGGCGACACGGTGGTCTGGGCAAAATAGGGCGGCCGCGGCCGCCGTTCTGTAAGGAGTAGCACATGTTGCGGCGCTTTGAGGTGGGGCTCCTGCCCCAGGTGCGGGATGTGGTGGGCGAGCGGGTCGCCCGCAAGATGAAGAGCGAACTCGGCATCGCGGTGGACGGCGTGCGCCTGGTGCGCGTCTATACCGTGGAGGGCCTCTCGCCCGAGCTCCTGGACAAGGTCATGCCGAGCCAGTCCCTGCACGACCCCGTGCTCCACGTCATTGCGGACCGGCCCCTGGCCGACGGCTTCGACTGGATCATCGAGGTGGGCTTCCGGCCCGGGGTCACGGACAACGAGGGCCGCACCGCGCGCGAGACCCTGGCCCTGGCCCTGGGGCTTTCCCCGGAGGCGGCCCGCGAACTCAAGGTCTATACCTCGGTGCAGTACCTCATCAGCGGGAAGCTGGACGAGGGCCAGGTGGAGCGCATCGCCGGCGGGCTTCTGGCCAACGGCCTGATCCAGCGCCACGAGTGCAAATCCGCGGCCCAGTGGAGGGAGAAGCCCGGCTTCGAGGCCCGCGCCGCCCGGGTCACGGGCAAGGCCTCCGAGGAGGTGGCCGTGGTGCCGCTCTCGTCCATGAACGACGAGGAGCTCACGGCCTTCAGCCGGGCCAACACCCTGGCCCTGTCCCTGGAGGAGATGCACGCCATCCGGGCCTATTACGCCGACCCCGCCGTGGCCCAGGCCCGCGCCGCCCGCGGCCTGCCCCCCGAGCCCACGGACGCCGAGGTGGAGGTGCTGGCCCAGACCTGGAGCGAGCACTGCAAGCACAAGATATTCACCGCGCGCATCGATTACGAGGACCGCGAGACCGGGCGCAGCGAGACCATCGACAGCCTGTTCAAGACCTGCATCCAGGGCAGCACCGCGGACATCCGCCGGGCCAAGGGCAAGGACGACCCCTGCCTCTCGGTGTTCAAGGACAACGCGGGCGTCATCAAGTTTTCCGACGACCTCTCCATCTGCATCAAGGTGGAGACCCACAACAGCCCCTCGGCCCTGGACCCGTACGGCGGGGCGCTCACCGGCATCGTGGGCGTGAACCGCGACCCCATGGGCACGGGTCTGGGCGCCAACCTTTTGTGCAACACCGACGTGTTCTGCTTCGCCTCGCCCTTCTGGCAGGGCGAGCTGCCGCCCCGCCTGCTCCATCCGCGCCGGGTCCTGGAGGGCGTGCGCGAGGGCGTGGAGCACGGCGGCAACAAGTCCGGCATCCCCACGGTGAACGGCTCCATCGTGTTCGAGGAGCGCTATCTGGGCAAGCCCCTGGTCTTCTGCGGCACCGTGGGCTCCATGCCCGCCAGGATCGGAGACCGGCCCAGCCACGAGAAGGCGGCCCTGCCCGGCGACGCCATCGTCATGTGCGGCGGCCGCATCGGCAAGGACGGCATCCACGGGGCCACCTTCTCCTCCGAGGAGCTGCACGAGGGCTCCCCGGCCACGGCCGTGCAGATCGGCGACCCCATCACCCAGCGCAAGATGTACGACTTCCTCATGCGCGCCCGGGACCTGGGCCTGTACAACGCCATCACGGACAACGGCGCGGGCGGCCTGTCCTCCTCGGTGGGCGAGATGGCCCAGGATCCGGGCGGCTGCGACCTGGACCTCAAGCGCGCCCCGCTCAAGTACGACGGGCTCAAGCCCTGGGAGATCCTCGTGTCCGAGGCCCAGGAGCGCATGACCGTGGCCGTGCCCCAGGCCAATCTCGCCCGCTTCCTGGAGCTGTCCCGCGAGATGGACGTGGAGTCCACGGCGCTCGGGACCTTCAACGACTCCGGCCTGTTCCTGGTGCGCTACGGCGACAAGCCCGTGGCCTGCCTGGACATGGACTTCCTGCACGAGGGCGTGCCCCAGATGCGGCTGTCGGCGGTCTGGGAGCCCCAGGCCCCGGCGGCCACCCCGGCCCCGGCCGTGGCCGACCAGGGCGCGCTCCTCAAACGCATGCTCGGGCGGCTCAACATCTGCAGCAAGGAATACGTCATCCGCCAGTACGACCACGAGGTGCAGGGCCGCAGCGTGGTGAAGCCCCTGGTGGGCGTGCTGCGCGACGGACCGGCCGACGCCGGGGTGCTGCGGCCGCAGTACGGCTCGGACCGCGGGCTCGTCGTGTCCCACGGCATCTGCCCCAAGTACTCGGACCTGGACACCTACTGGATGATGGCGAACGCCATCGACGAGGCCGTGCGCAACGCCGTGGCCGTGGGCGGCGACGTGGACCACATGGTGGGCGTGGACAACTTCTGCTGGTGCGACCCGGTGCAGTCCGAGTCCACCCCGGACGGCCGCCACAAGCTGGCCCAGCTGGTGCGCGCCAACCGCGCCCTGGCCCACTTCTGCCGCGGCTTCGGCGTGCCCTGCGTCTCGGGCAAGGACTCCATGAAGAACGACTACAAGGGCGGCGGGGTCAAGATCTCCATTCCGCCCACGGTCCTCTTCTCGGTGCTCGGCATGGTGCCGGACGTGAACCGCTGCCTGACTTCGGACCTCAAGCGCCCCGGCGACCGCATCTACATCCTGGGCCGCACCCGCGGCGAGCTGGGCGGCTCGGAGATCGCCGCGGAGCTGGGCTTCGTCCACGAGGCCGTGCCCCAGGTGGAGCTGGGCCCGGCCCTGGCCCGCTACAGGACCCTGTTCCGGGCGGCCCAGGCCGGGCTGGTGAACGCCTGCCACGACTGCTCGGACGGCGGCCTGGCCGTGGCCCTGGCCGAGATGTGCCTGGGAGGACGGCTCGGCGCGGACCTGGACCTGGCGGCCGCGCCCGCGGATCCGGGCCTGGACGACCTGGGCCTGCTCTACAGCGAGTCCGCCAGCCGCCTGCTGGTGGGCGTGCCCGAGGACAAGGCCGCGGCCTTCGAGGCCCTGTTCGCGGGCCAGGACCTGGGCCTGCTGGGCCGCGCGGGCGGCGACCGTCTGGCCCTGTCCCGGGGGGGGGCCAGGCTCCTGGATTCGGGCGTGGCCGATCTGGCGCAGGCATTCAAGGCCACCCTGGCCTGGTAACGATAAAGAATCCTTGATATTCCGCCGCCGCGTCCGCAAGGGCGCGGTGGCTTTCTTGTGCAAAAGCTCACAAAAAAAGTCCCCGAACCCCGGACTGAGCCTTTACCGGTGCCCGGAAACGGCCTATAGCTATCCCCAAAAATGACGATCGGGGTCTATGGACCCATGTTCGCAATGCTCGGTCCGGGGGGAACGATGAGCAGACACAGCAGTAGGAAAGGATTCGCGGCCCC
>JAWRKD010000001.1:0-40483 GCA_040307135.1 Desulfovibrionaceae bacterium | reverse complement strand
GGCGCGAGGAAGAGCCCCAGGCAGAGGGTGGCCCCGGAGAGCGCGCCGCAGAGGCAGCCCGCGCCGCCCAGGCCCAGGGAGAAGCCCGAGGCCACGCCGGCGGCCTGGGCCGGGGGCAGGCCGCCGGTGAGGTGGCGGTTGAGGGCCAGGACCACGGCCTCGGCGCAGTGCTGCGGCCGGGAGAGGAAGATTTCGGCGGCGGCGGCGCCGACGAGGGCATGGGGGGATTCGAGGGTCATGAAGCCTCCGCGCCGCCGGGGCGGTGCGGCTAGAAGCCGTGCCGCCGGAGGAATTCCGCGGTCATGCCGGGAGCCGTGGCCCCGGTCTTTTCGGTCCACGGCCCGAGCATGCGCAGCACGTACTTGCCGATGAGGTCGGTTTCCATGTTCACCACGCGGCCGGGCTGCCAGCCGCCGATGGTGGTCTCGCCCTGGGTGGCCGGGATCACGTTCACGGTCAGGAAGTCCTCGCCGCATTCGTTGATGGTCAGGCTGACCCCGTCCAGGGCCACGGAGCCCTTGGGCACCACCTGGGAGCCGAACTCGCGGGGGAAGCTCAGGCGGATGACCACGGATTCGCCCGCCGGGGTCAGGGACTCCACCCGGGCCAGGCAGTCCACGTGGCCCGAGACGAGGTGCCCGCCCAGGCGGTCGCCCAGGGCCAGGGCCCGCTCCAGGTTGACCTTGGCCCCGGCGCGCAGGCCGCCGAGGGAGGTCTTGGAGAGGGTCTCGGCGCTGGCGTAGGCCGAGAAGCGGCCCGAGGCCGGGGCCTCGGCCGTGAGGCAGGCCCCGTTCACGGCGATGGACTCGCCCTGGACCACCGCGCCCAGGAACTCGGCGCGCACCGTGAGACGGATTTCGCGGCCCCGCGCCGAAACCGCCTCCACCCGGCCCATGCCCTGCACCAGTCCGGTGAACATCAGGCCTGCTCCCTGGGCCGGTAGGTCAGGCGCACGTCCTGGCCCAGGCGCTCGCTGTCCGTCAAACGGTACCGCCAGGCCTCGGCGATATTCTGGGTGCGGCGGCCGGAGAACAGGGACTTGGCCTGCTCGTCGCCCAGGACCAGGGGGGCCAGGATGAGCGCCAGCTCGTCCACCAGGCCGCGCTCGGCCAGGCTTTCGGCCATGCGGCCGCCGCCCTCGCAGAGCACGTGCCAGCAGGAGAGCTCCGAGCGCAGGCGCTCCAGGCCCAGGCCCAGGTCCAGGCCAGCGGGGCCCTGGGGCAGGCCCCAGATGCGGCAGCCCCGCTCTCCCAGGTCCTCGGCCGTGTGGGTGCGCAGCTCCTGCTCCGCGGTCCAGAAGATGACCCGTTCGGGGCGGTCCTGGATGAGCTTGAAGTTGTGGGCCTTGGGCAGGCGGCGGGTGACCACCACGGCGAAGGGCTGCTGGTGGTCCCGGGGCAGGCCGGGCAGGCGGCAGGTGAGCATGGGGTCGTCGGAGTAAAAGGTGTTGCCGCCCACGATGACCGCGCCGCAGAAGGCCCTCAGGCCGTGGGCGAAGGCCTGGGACTCGGGGCCGGAGATCTGCTCCGGCCGTCCGCCGCGGCCCGCGATGCGGCCGTCCAGGGTGGCGGCCATCTTGAGGATGACGTAGGGCCGCCGGGTGGTCTTCCAGACCAGGAAGTCGGCGATGAGGTCGCGGCAGCGCTCCTCGAGCACGCCCAGACGCACCGCCACCCCGGCCTCGCGCAGGGCCTTGGCCCCGCCTCCGGCCACCTCGGGGTTGGGATCGGCGCAGCCGATGACCACGCTCTTGATCCCGGCCTCCAGGATGGCCGTGGTGCAGGGCGGGGTCTTGCCCTGGTGGTTGCAGGGCTCCAGCGTGACGTAGAGCTCGCAGGACGCGGGGTCCACGCCCAGTTCGCGGGCCCGGGCCAGGCAGTTCACCTCGGCGTGGGGCCCGCCGTAGCTCTCGTGCAGGCCCTCGGCCAGGATCTCGCCGTTTCTGGCGAGCAGCGCGCCCACGCAGGGGTTGGGAGCGGTGCGGCCCCGGCCGCGCAGGGCCAGGTCCACGGCACGGGCCATGAGGTCCTCAGCGGACCGCGAAGTCTCCGGTGAGCAGTTCATAGCGGACACCAGCCTCCTTGAGCATGTCCTCGGCCAGTTCGTCGGGATAGGCCCCGGCGTAGAAGATGGCCTCCACCTGGCAGTTGACGAGCATCTTGGTGCAGATGAGGCAGGGCTGGGTGGTGCAGTAGATGACCGCGCCCTTGAGGGAGAGGGCGTGCACCGCGGCCTGGATGATGACGTTCTGCTCGGCGTGTAGGCCGCGGCAGAGCTCGTGGCGCTGGCCCGAGGGGATGCCCAGCCGTTCGCGGATGCAGCCCACCTCTTCGCAGTGCGGCACGTTGGAGGGCGGCCCGTTGTAGCCCGTGGCCAGGATGCGCTTGTCGCGCACGGCCACGGCCCCCACCTTGCGGCGCAGGCAGGTGGAGCGCTCCGCCACCAGGAAGGCGATGCGCATGAAGTAGTCGGGCCAGGGCAACCGGCTCATGGGCCGTCTCCTACCAGGCGAACAGCGGGAAGCTGCGGGCGAACTCCTCCACCTCTTCGCGGATCTCCTCCAGAGCGGCGTCGGACTGCCAGTTCTCCAGGGCCGCGGTGATGGCTTCGGCCACCACGATCATATCTTCCTCGATCATGCCGCGGGTGGTCAAGGCCGGAGTGCCCACCCGGATGCCCGAGGTGACGAAGGGCGAGCGGGTCTCGAAGGGGATGGTGTTCTTGTTCACCGTGATGCCGGCCTTGTCCAGGGCGATCTCGGCGTCCTTGCCGGTGATGTCCTTGTTGGTCAGGTCGATGAGCATGAGGTGGTTGTCCGTGCCGCCGGAGACCAGCCGGAACTCGGCGTCCATGAGGGCCGAGGCCAGGGCCTTGGCGTTCTTCACCACCTGGGACTGGTATTCCTGGAAGCCGGGCTGGAGCGCCTCGCCGAAGGCCACGGCCTTGGCCGCGATGATGTGCATGAGCGGACCGCCCTGGATGCCCGGGAAGATCTGGGAGTTGAGCGTTTTTTCCTGGTCCTCGTTGGACAGGATCAGGCCGCCGCGCGGGCCGCGCAGGGTCTTGTGCGTGGTGGAGGTGGTGAAGTGGGCGTGCTCGATGCACGAGGGGTGCTCGCCCGCGGCGATGAGGCCCGCGATGTGGGCCATGTCCACCATGAACACGGCGCCCACCTCGTCGGCGATCTGGCGGAAGCGCTTGAAGTCGATGATCCGGGGATAGGCGCTGGCCCCGGCGATGATCATCCTGGGCTTGTGCTCCTTGGCCAGCTTCTCCACCTCGGCGTAGTCGATGGTCTGGGTCTCCCTGTCCACGCCGTAGGAGACGATGTTGAAGAGCTTGCCCGAGAAGTTCACGGGGCTGCCGTGGGTCAGGTGGCCGCCGTGGGAGAGGTTCATGCCGAGCACGGTGTCGCCGGGCTGGCAGGCCGCGAAGTACACGGCCATGTTGGCCTGGGACCCGGAGTGGGGCTGGACGTTGGCGTAGCCGCAGCCGAAGAGCTCCTTGACCCGGTCGCGGGCCAGGTTCTCGGCCTGGTCCACGAACTCGCAGCCGCCGTAGTAGCGCTTGCCCGGGTAGCCCTCGGCGTACTTGTGGGTCATGACGCTGCCCATGGCCTGGCGCACCGCCGTGGAGACGAAGTTCTCCGAGGCGATGAGTTCGAGCTTGGACATCTGGCGGTCCACTTCGCTGGCGATGGCCGCGGCCACCGCCGGGTCCTGCATCATGAGCTCTTCCATGGTTCCCTCTCTGGTTTGGTGCGTCAGCCCTCGAATCTCTTGAACAGCAGGCAGGCGTTGGTGCCGCCGAAGCCGAAGGAGTTGCACAGGGTGTAGTTGACCTGCTGGCTGCGCGTGCCCTCGGGCACGTAGTCCAGGTCGCACTCGGGATCGGGGTTCTCCAGGTTCAGCGTGCGCGGGATCTTGCCCTCGCGCAGGGTGAGCACCGAGAACACGGACTCCACGCCGCCGGCCGCGCCGAGCAGGTGCCCGGTCATGGACTTGTTGCCGGTGATGGAGAGCTTGTAGGCGTGGGGCCCGAACACGGTCTTGATGGCCCGGGTCTCGCAGGCGTCGTTGAGCGCCGTGGAGGTGCCGTGGGCGTTGATGTGGTCGATCTCCGTGGGCGGCAGGCCGGCCTCGCGCAGGGCGCGGCTCATGGCCAGGGCCATGCCCGAGCCGTCCTCGGGCGGGGCGGTCATGTGGTAGGCGTCGCCGGAGCCGCCGAAGCCCACGATCTCGGCGTAGATGCGTGCGCCGCGCGCCCGGGCGTGCTCCAGGGATTCCAGGAGCAGGAGCCCGCAGCCCTCGCCCATGACGAAGCCGTCGCGGTCCCGGTCAAAGGGCCGGGAGGCGTGCTCGGGGTCGTCGTTGCGCACGGACAGGGCCTTGAGCGCGTTGAAGCCGGACACGCCGAGCGGGGTGATGGTGGACTCCGCGCCGCCGCAGATCATGGCCTGGCAGCGGCCCAGCTTGATCTCGGAGTAGGCGTAGCCGATGCCGTGGGTGCCCGAGGCGCAGGCCGTGGTGGTGCAGACGTTGGGCCCGCGCGCGCCGGTTTCGATGGAAACCTGGCCCGCGGCCATGTTGGCGATGATGATCGGGATGAAGAAGGGCGAGATGCGCGAGGGCCCCTTTTCCAGGAGCTTCTTGTGCATCTCCTCGATGGTGTCCAGGCCGCCCAGGCCCACGCCGATGATGACGCCGGTCTCGGGGGCCTCCTCGGCGGACACCTCCCAGGCCGCGTCGGCCAGGAGCATCTTGGCGCAGGCCACGGAGTACTGGACAAAGGTCTCCATGCGCTTGACCTGCTTGGCCGGGATGTAGGGCGTGGGATCGAAGTTTTTGACTTCGCCGGCGATGCGCGTCTCGTAGCTGGAGCAATCGAACTTGGTCAGGGGCCCGATGCCGGACTTCCCCGCCAGGAGAGCCTCCCAGCTCGAAGCCAGGTCGTTTCCCAGGGGGGTGATGGCGGCCAGGCCTGTGACGACAACGCGGTTCATGGATGATCCTGCTGGGTTGGGGATGTCCGCCAGGGGCGCCGCGGGGGAGAAATGGAGGAGCGTCTTACGCCCCCTGCGGACATAAGACGCCCATCCCCGGATGGCGGTGTAGCGGTGTATCCGGCGCTACTTCTTGGCCTTTTCGATGTAATCGACGGCGTCCTTGACCTTCACGATCTTCTGGGCGTCTTCGTCGTCGATCTCGATGTCGAATTCCTCTTCCATGGCCATGATGAGCTCGGTGAGGTCCAGGGAGTCGGCGCCCAGGTCCTCCACGAAGGAGGCCTCGGGCTTGACCTCGTCGGCGGAGACGCCCAGCTGGTCCACGATGATGTTTTTCACTTTTTCGGCAACGGACATATGTTCCTCCAGATATGAATGTGCGTTGTTGGGGACGTTGTTACATGTACAGGCCGCCGTTGACGGCGAGCACCTGTCCGGTGATGTAGGCGGAGTCCGGCCCGGCCAGGAAGGAGACGGCTCCGGCGATCTCCTCGGGCCTGGCCGCGCGCTTGAGCGGCACGGCCTCGATAATTTCCTTCGTGACCTCGTCGGGAAGCGCGGCGGTCATGTCCGTGTCCACGTAGCCCGGGGCCACGGCGTTCACCAGCACCCCGCGCGAGGCCAGCTCCTGGGCCGAGGACTTGGTCAGGCCGATGAGCCCGGCCTTGGCCGCGCAGTAGTTGGCCTGGAAGGCGTTGCCCATCTGGCCGCCCACCGAGGCCATGTTCACGATGCGGCCCCTGCGCTGGCGCATCATGATCTTGGCCGCCTCGCGCAGGAACAGGAAGCAGCCGCGCAGGTTCACGCCCAGCACCTTGTCGAAGTCCTCGTCCTTCATGCGGACGAGGGGGCCGTCGCGGGTGATGCCCGCGTTGTTCACGAGCACTTCCAGGGAAACCTTGTCCTTGATCTCGGCGGCGAAAAAGGCGGCGATGGCCTCCGAGTCCCCGGAATCCAGCTGGAAGGCCCGGGCCTGGCCCCCGGCCGCGGCGATGGCGGCCACGGTCTTCTCGGCCTCCTCGGGCCGGGAGATGAAGGTCAGGTACACGGCGAAGCCGTCGCGCGCCAGACGTTCGGCCACGGCGCGGCCGATGCCTCGGGAGCCTCCCGTGACCAGGGCGATGCGGGGGAGATCGCTCATGCAGGATGTCCTTGTCGTATCGTTTGGTTGAACTGCGCTGAAATATCCGAAAAACGCCCGGACTGCAAACCGCGCCCCGGCCCGCTCCGCCCTAGAACTGCACCAGGGCCGCGCCCCAGGTGAAGCCGCCGCCGAAGGTGGCCATGAGCACCAGGTCCCCGTCCTTGACGAAGCCGGTGAGCCGGGCCTCGGCCAGGGCGATGGCGATGGAGGCCGCCGAGGTGTTGCCGTAGCGGTCCACGTTCACGTAGATCCGCTCGCGCGGCACGCCGATCTTCTGGCCCACGGCCTCGATGATGCGCATGTTGGCCTGGTGCGGGATGAACACGCCCACGTCCTCGGGCTTGAAACCGTTGCGTTCGAGCAGCTCGGCGCTCACCGAGAGCATGGCGCGCACCGCGTGGCGGAAGACCTCGCGGCCCTGCATTTCCACAAAGAAGTCACGGCGGACGGGCTCGCCGGGCTTGTAGGTCGTGCCCGAGGCCCCGCCGCGCACCGTGAGCAGGCTGCCGAGCTTGCCCTCGGAGGACAGCAGGGCGTCCAAAAGCTTGCCGCTGCCCTTGCTCGGGGTGGCCGAGACCACGGCCGCGCCCGCGCCGTCGCCGAAGAGCACGCAGGTGCCGCGGTCGGTGTAGTCGGTGCGCGAGGAGACCACCTCGCTGCCCACCACGAGCACGTTGGATTCGGGCCGCAGGGCGATGAAGGCCCGGGCCGCATCCAGGGCATAGACGAAGCCCGAGCAGGCCGCGGAAAGGTCGATGGCGTAGCGGCCGGAAAGGCCCAGGCGGTGCTCCAGGATGCAGGCGGCCGAGGGGATGTAGGCGTCCGGGGTGAAGGTGGCCACCACGATGTGGGTCAGGTCCTCGGGGGTCATGCCGGCCTGCTCCAGGGCCTGGAGCGAGGCGGGCAGGGCCAGGTCCGAGCAGCTCCGGCCCTCGGCCAGGCGGCGCTCCTTGATGCCGGTGCGGCTGACGATCCACTCGTCGCTGGTCTCGACCATGCGTTCCAGGTCGGCGTTGGTCAGGATGCGTTCCGGGACGTGATAGCCCAGCCCCCGGATGTGGAATGCGGTCATCTCGGCTCCTCCCGGGCCGGGCCCGGGATGCGGTTTACGAGGCCTTGGCGGCCTGGCGGCCGAAGCGGGCGATCTCGCTGTTGGCCTCGAGGTCCCGCTCGATGTGCTGGTGCGCCTTGTTGGCCGTGAAGGTCACGGCCATGCGGATGGCGTTGGTGATAGCCTTCACGTTGCTCGAACCGTGGCAGACGATGACGATGCCCTTGAGCCCCAGGAGCGGGGCCCCGCCGTACTCGGCGTAGTCCACCATCTTGGCGAAGCGGGTGAGCGCGCCCAGGGAGAGCAGGGTGCCCAGCTTGGAGAGCCAGCCGCGCTTGAGCTCGCCCTTGAGCAGGTTGCCGAAGCTGCGGGCCAGGCCCTCGGAGAGCTTGAGCGCCACGTTGCCTACGAAGCCGTCGCAGACCACCACGTCGTAGTTGCCCACGAAGATGTCGCGGCCTTCGGCGTTGCCGATGAAGTTGAGCGAGGACTTGCGCAGGAGGTCGAAGGCTTCCTTGACCACGGAGTTGCCCTTGCCCTCCTCCTCGCCGATGGAGAGCAGGCCCAGGCGCGGCTTGGGCACGCCGAGCACGTCGCGGGCCAGCACGTCGGCCATGATGGCGAACTGGGCCAGGTGGAAGGCCTTGGAGTCCACGTTGGCGCCCACGTCGATGAGGATGCAGGGGCGCTGCTCCGTGGGCATGATCCCGGCCAGGGCCGGGCGCTCGATGCCCGCGATGCGGCCGATGGTGAACATGCCGCAGGCCACCACCGCGCCGGAGTTGCCCGCGCTGACCACGCCGTCGGCCTGGCCTTCCTTGACCAGGCGGCAGGCCACCTGGATGGAGGAATCCTTCTTGCGGCGCAGGGCGTCCGAGGGCTTCTCGTCCATGCCCACCACCTGGGAGGCGTGGACCACGTGGATGTCGAGGCCCTCGGTCTTGCAGCGCGAGAGTTCGTCGCGGATCTGGGCTTCGTCGCCCACCAGGATGACCCCGGCTCCGGCTTCCGCGGCGCGCACGGCCGCGGGCACGTTCACGCGGGGCCCGAAATCGCCGCCCATTGCGTCGACGGCGATGCGCGGCGCCTTATTGAGCATCACCGGCGGGCGTCACCTTGCGGCCTTTGTAGTTGCCGCAGACCGGGCAGGCGCGGTGGGAGAGGGTGGGCTCGCCGCACTCGCAGTAGATGACGTTGGGCACGGCCACGTGGTCGTGGGAGCGCCGCATGTTGCGCCGGGACTTGGAGGTCTTCTTCTTCGGTTGAGCCATGACGTTGATCTCCTCTGGTTCGGAAAATATCGCGATTCGGCCCCGGGGGCAATGCAAACCGGGACGGTTACGAAATCTTCAAATTCCGGAACACGGCCAGGCGGGGGTCGTCGCCCGATTCGGAACAGTCGCACTCGCGGAAGTTCCGGTTCCCGCCGCATTTGGGGCACAGCCCCCGGCAGTCCTCCTGGCAGACCGGGTTTTCCGGCAGGGCCAGGACCAGCTGCTCCCAGAGCACCGCGCCCAGGTCCAGGCGCAGGGTTCCGTCCGCGGACACCACCCGGGCCTCCTCGGCCATGCCGTCCTCGTCCCCGGTCTCCTCGAAGACCTCGAACTCCCCGTCCAGGGCCTGTTCGAACTCCTCGGAGCAGCGGGAGCAGGGCAGGGTCAGGGCCCCGGAAATCCGTCCGGTGACGAGGGCCCCGTTGTCCTGGGGCAGGACCCGCACCTCGGCCGACAGGGGCCGGGCGATGCGGGCCTTGAGGCCGAAGGCGTCCATGGACTCCTGCCAGAATCCCTGGTCCGCAAAAGAAAACTCCCGGCCTTCAGCCGGGATGTCGGCCAGTTCCACCCATACTTTGGTCATGTGACCCTCGCAACCGCCCCCTCTAGCCGCGCCCCCTGGTCTTGTCAAGAAAAAAGCCCTTGCGTTTTGTGCGGCGAAGGTTTAAAGATTCCCTTCCCCGCGACCGGGAGCCAGCTCCGGCCGGGCCAAAAGACGAAGAACGACGCCACGCGCGCGAGGAGGTTTCCCATGTCCCAGGCCTGCGACATCTGCGGCAAGATTCCCCAGACCGGCAACAACGTGAGCCACGCCAACAATAAGACCAAGCGCCGCTTCATGCCCAACCTCCAGAAGGTGCGCCACCAGGCCCCCAACGGCCAGGTGATGACCGTCACCGCCTGCACCCGCTGCATCCGTTCCGGTGCGGTGGTCAAGCCGGTCAAGAGGACCAAGGCGGCCGAGTAGGCTTTCCCCGAAAAGGACGACGCGAGGGAGCCCCGGCCGCCAGGCCGGGGCTCTTTTTTTTCACCCGAACGCAAAGGAGCGTGTCATGGCCCCGGAACGCGAATCCCGGAAACTCATGGGAGACGGCTGGCTCTGCGCCGAAAGCGTGCTGCTGGCCGTGACCCGGGCCCGCGGACTGGAATCCCCCCTCATCCCGCGCATGGCCACGGCCTTCTGCTCCGGGCTCTCGCGCAGCTGCGGGACCTGCGGGGCGGTGAGCGGCGGCGTCCTGGCCATCAGCCTGCTGGCGGGCCGCGACACCCCGGAACGCGAGCTCCTGGACCTGGCCTACGCCCCGACCCAGGAGTTTTTGGAAGGCTTCCTGGCGGCCTACGGCTCCACCAACTGCTTCGACATCACGGGCTGCGACTTCCGCACCCCCGAAGGCCAGACCCGCTACCGCGAGGCCAACCTCAAGGAGACCTGCCTGGAATGCGTGAGCCTGGCCACGCGCCTGGCCCTGCAGGCCCTGGACAACTCCGGCAACGGGCGGGCCGGGGAGTGATCGCCCGGCAGTGGACCTGCCTCTGCCCGCGGGAGCGCCGCGCGGGCTTCCTCCGGCACCTGGAGCGCACGGGCGTGGCCGAGACCGCGGCCCTTCCCGGCTGCCTGGGCCACCAGGTGCTGGAGCGCGAGGAGCCGGGCGGGGTGCGCATCTGCCTGATCACCTATTGGGAGTCCATGGAGGCCGTGCGGGCCTATGCCGGGGAGGAGCCGGAGCAGGCCCGGCTCTACGAGGGCGACGAGGCCTTCGGCATCGAACCCGAAACCCGGGCGCTCCACTGGCGGGTGCTGGAGAGCCGGATCCCGGCCCCCTAGCCCAGCATGCGCACGCCCGCAGCCGTATCCATGGCCAGGCCGCTGAAGCGGGTCACGGAGTCGGCCTTGGTCCAGAGGCCCACGTGCCCGGCCACGGGCCGCCCGGCGTCGTACTCCAGCATGGGGCGGCCGTCCACCAGGCCGCGCAGGCGGCCGCCCGCCACCTCCACCTCCAGCCGGTAGGCGCGTCCGGTCTCCAGGGCCAGGGGCCGCTGGGCGCGGATGAGCCTGCGGCCGTTCACGAACTCCGAGAACATGACATTCTGTTCCGCGTCGTTGATGCGGAAGACGAAGTAATTCCCGGCATTGCGCAGGCCAAGGGCCAGGCCCCCGGCCCGGTCGATGACCCCGGCCATGGGCCGTACCAGCACGCTCAAGCGGCCATCGGCCATTTCCGCGTTTTTGGCCACGGCCAGGGGGAAGTGGTGGTAGGCCCCGATGGTGTCCAGGAACTCCTGGTAGCGCGGCCCCACCAGCCGGGTCAAAAAGCCCGAGAGCCCGGCCGAGAGCCGCGGCAGCCAGGCCGAGCCGTCCTGCACGATCCAGGCCCGGCCGTCCTCCTCCAGCCGGCTCCAGTTGCCGAGCACGGCGTGGAATCCCGGCAGGGGCGGGCTGGCGGCCTGGTCCAGGAACCCGTAGTCCTCGCGGAAAAAGGCCTCCACCATGGCCTCGGCCTGGGCCTGGCGGGAGATGGCCACGTCGAGCAGGCGGCTGGAGCCCAGAAGCCTGCCCAGTTGGTCCAGGGCCGCTTCCGTGTCCGCGCGGCCCAGGCCCGCGAGCGAGGCCTCCAGCAGGTCGCCGGAGAGGTCCACGCTGAAGCCCAGGCGCTGGAGCACCCCGGCCAGGAAGCTCACGCGCAAGGACTTGCCCAGGTAGCCGCCCGCGCCCCCGGCGAACTGCACGGTGATGGAGTTCTTCTCGGCCTCCTCGCCGCAGAGGGCGTCCACGTTGGCGAAGTGGAAGCCGAACTTGGCGTTCAGGTTCATGTAGTCCGCGGCCAGCACCGCAAAGCTCTCCCCGCCCGGCAGGTCCGGCCCGGTGAGCCCGGCGGCCGAGGAGGCGAACAGGGTGAACAGGTTGCGGAAGTCCATGCCCACGGCCCCGGACCAAGTGACGCCCGGGTGGGTGAAGCCGCGCCACACGGCCCGCATGGGCGCGGACACGATGTCCTCGGGCAGCACCTCGTCGCAGTCCGTGAGCCCCTCGCGCAGGCCGCCGCCCAGGTCCACCACCCGGATGTCCAAGGGGATCTGGGCCTTGAGCCTGGCCGTGTGGACCCCGGCGAGCCGGTCCGGCAGGCTGAACATGGCCTTCATGGCTTTTTCGTGGGCGAAGCGGATGATGTCGTGCAGGGTCGTGCAGCCCTCGGGCGTGAACTCCGGGGCGCGCGGATCCGTGAGATTAAGCGGCGAGAGCCGGTCCAGCAGAGCGCGCAGCCGCCGGTGGGCCGGAGTTTCGAAAGCCGCGGCGGGCTTGGCCGCACGGGCGGCCAGGATTTCCTCAACCTCGCCCGCATAAACGGCCCGGCCATCGGCGTCCAGGGTCACGGCCTGGCCGTGGGCCAGGGCCTGGGCCGCGTCGCCCACGTCCACCAGGGCGGGCACGCGGTATTCCCGCAGCACCGAGGCCAGGTGGCTGGCCGTGCTGCCCACCCGGGCCACCAGGCCGCGCAGCCGCCCGGCCAGGGCTGCGTAGCCCGGCGCAGTGGCCCGCGTGACCAGAATGGCGTTTTCGGGCAGCTCGGCCAGGTCGTGGCCCTCGGCCAGGAAGACCAGGCCCGAGGCCGCGCCGCGCGAGGCGGTCTGGCCGCCGGACAGGAGCAGGGGCGCGGCCGTGCGCACGGCCTCGTCCTTGCCGCGCGCGGGCTCCAGGCCCAGGGGCCGGCACTGGAGGAGCACCAGGCGTCCGTCGCGGTCCACGGCCCATTCCATATCCTGGGCCTGGCCGAAGAAGCGCTCCAGGGCCAGGCCGTACTCCAGCAGGGCGCGCAGCTGGGCCGGGTCCAGCACGGGTTTGTCCTGCATGTCCTCGGGCACGGGCTCCTCGGCCGTGCCGCCGCGGGGCAGGTTCACCAGCCGCGTGCGCTTGCGGGCCACGCGGCGCTCCAGGGCCTCGCCCGTGCGGCGGTGGAGCACGAAGGCGTCGGCCGAGGCCTCGCCGCCCACCAGGGGCTCGCCCAGGCCCCAGAGTCCGGCCACCCGGAAACCCTCGCCCGCCGGGTCGGCCGGGTCGCGGCTGTAGGCCACCCCGGCCGCGGCCGCGTCCACCATCTCGACCACGGCCACGCACATGGGCGTCTCGGCGTCCTCCAGTCCGTGGCGGGTGCGGTAGAGCACGGCGTGCGGGGTGTACTTGCTGGCGGCCACGGTCTTGTAGGCCGCGGCCAGCTCCGGGCGGGTCACGTTGAGCACCGTGGCGTACTGGCCAGCGAAGGAAGCCTCGGTGTCCTCGCCCGCGGCGCTGCTGCGCACGGCCACGCGCACCCCGGCCCGGGTGCGGGACTCCAGGGCGGCGCAGGCCGCGTCCAGGGCGCGGGCCAGCTCCTCCGGCAGGGGCGCGGCCAGGACCCTGGCCCGCATGGCCGCGCAGGCCGCATCCAGGGCGCGCGGGTCCTCCAGGGGCAGGCGCTCCAGCAGCCCGGCCAGGTCCGCGCCCAGGTCCCCGGATTCCAGGAAGAGTTCGAAGGCCCGGGCCGTGACCGCGAAGCCCCGGGGCACGGGCAGGCCCAGCTCGTTGCCCAGCCGGGCCAGGTTGCCGGCCTTGGCCCCCACGTCCGGGAAATCCTCGGCCCGCACCTCTTCCAGGGGCAGGACCAGGGGGCAGTCCCGGCAGCGGGGCGCGGCCTCCAGCAGGGCGCGGGCCTCGGCGTCGATGCGCTCGAACGCGGGCAGGAGCCCGGCGAAGCGGCCCTGGGCCAGGTCGATGAGGGCCTGCACCAGGCCGCGGGAGGCCGCCGCCAGCCCGGCGTAGGCCCGGCGCACCTGGGCCATGCCGAAGGGGTCGCCGGAGTGGTAGATCTGCTCCAGCCGGGCCAGGGCGGCCAGGGCCTCGTAGTTGTGGGTCAGGAAGGCCCGGAAGCGGGCGTACATCTCCACGTGGCGGCCCTGGGTCCGGGCCAGGAGATGGCAGGTCTTCTTGCGCGAGAGGAATCCGAACACGGCGGCGTCCTTTGTCTCGGGGCCGGGGCTCGTCTGCGGTCAGACTAGCGCCGATCCGGACCCGAGGCAAGGGCGCGGAAGCTACAGCTCGGTGACGCGGCGCAGGCGCTTGAGCGACTGCTCCTTGCCGAGCACGCGCATGGTCTCGAACAGGCCCGGGCTCACGCTGCGGCCGGTGAGGGCCACGCGCAGGGGCTGGGCCAGGGCCTTGAACTTGATGTTCCGGGCCGCCACGAAGGCCTGGGCCAGGGCCTCCAGGTCCTGCTCCTCGAAGGGGCCGGCGTGGGCCTCCAGGGCGTCGGCGAACTCCAGGACCAGGGTCTTGTTGGCCTCGCCGAGGTGCTGGGCCACGGCCTTCTCGTCAAAGGGGAGGAACGGCGCGTCCACCAGGAACAGGCGGGCCATCTCGGCCATGTCCGTCAGGGTCTTGGCCCGGGGCTGGAGCAGGGGGGTGACCGCCTCCAGCAGGGCCTGGGGCACGTCCTCCAGCTCGGCCGGCTCCATCTCGCGGGAGAGGAACTCGCGCAGCAGCGCGGCCAGCCGCACGGGCTCGGCCTGCTTCATGTAGTGGCCGTTGAGCCATTCCAGCTTCTGGGTGTCGAAGACCGCGGGCGAGTTGCCCAGGTTCTCGGTGCTGAAGCAGGCGATGAGCTCCTCGCGCGAGAAGATCTCCTGGTCGCCGTGGGACCAGCCCAGGCGGGCCAGGTAGTTCATCACGGCCTCGGGCAGGTAGCCCATCTTCTCGTATTCCATGACCGAGAGCGCGCCGTGGCGCTTGGAGAGCTTCTTCTTGTCCGGCCCCAGGATCATGGGCACGTGGCCGAACTCCGGCACGGGCCAGCCGAAGGCCTGGTAGAGCAGGATCTGCTTGGGGGTGTTGGCCACGTGGTCGTCGCCGCGCAGCACGTGGGTCACGCCCATGTCGTGGTCGTCCACCACCACGGCCAGGTTGTAGGTGGGCGAGCCGTCGGAGCGCCGCAGGATCATGTCGTCCAGCTCGGCGTTGTCCACGGCGATGGCGCCCTTGACCATGTCCTTGTAGGCCGTGGTGCCCTCCAGGGGGCCCTTGAAGCGCACCACCCGGCCCGGGCCGGGACCCAGGCCGCGTTCGCGGCAGCGGCCGTCGTACTTGGGCTTGCGGCCCTCGGCGCGGGCCTGTTCGCGCATGGCCTCCACCTCTTCGGGCGAGCAGGAGCACCAGTAGGCCCGGCCGCTCTCGATGAGCGTGTCGATGGCCGCGTTGTGGGCCTCGGCGCGGGCGCTCTGATAGACCACCTCGCCCTCCCACTCCAGGTCCAGCCAGCGCATGGACTGGAGGATGGCCTCAGTGGCCTCGGGGGTGGAGCGCTCGCGGTCCGTGTCCTCGATGCGCAGGAGGAACCGCCCGCCCCTGCTGCGGGCCAGGAGCCAGGAAAAGAGGGCCGTGCGCGCGCCGCCGATGTGCAGAAATCCGGTGGGGCTCGGCGCGAAGCGGGTGACGATGCTCACTCCACGGCCTCCACGGCCTTCACGCCGGGCACTTCCTTGAGCACGATGCGCTCCACGCCGTTCTTCAGCGTCATGCGGGACATGGGGCAGCCGCGGCAGGCTCCCTGGAGCCGGACCTTGACGACGCCGTCCGGGGTGATGTCCACGAGCTCGATGTTGCCGCCGTCGTTCTGGAGCATGGGCCGGATCTTGGCGATGGCCGCTTCCACCTGTTCGCGCATGGGGAACCTCCTCGCGGGAAATGTGGGCCAGGAAGTAGCCGGACCCGGGGTTCTTGTCAAACCGCCTAGCGCCTGGTCAGCCCGAACTTCTTGAGCTTGTACTGGAGCGTGCGCCGGGAGATGCCCAGGGCGTCGGCGGTCTTTTCGCGGTGGCCGCCGTGGGAGTCCAGGGCGCGCACCAGGGCGTCGCGCTCGGCCTCCTCCAGGGAGGCGGGGGCCGCGGGCGCGGCCTCGGGCGCGCAGGGGGCGGCCGGACCGATGATCTGGGGCGGCAGGAGCTCCGTCCCCAGCACGTCCGAGCGCGAGAGGATGAGGGCGCGCTCCAGCACGTTCTCCAGTTCGCGCACGTTGCCCGGCCAGCGGTAGCCCGAGAGGGCGTCCAGGAAGGCCGGGGTCACGCTGCGGATCTCCTTGTTGTTCTTCTTGCCGAGCTTGCCCAGGAGGAAGCTCACGAGAAGCGGCAGGTCCTCCACCCGGTCGCGCAGGGGCGGGATGGCGATCTCCAGCACGGCCAGGCGGTAGAAGAGGTCCTCGCGGAAGCGGCCCGCGCGGATTTCCGCGGCCAGGTCGCGGTTGGTGGCGGCCACCACGCGCACGTCGGTCTCCACGGCCTTGATGCCGCCCAGGGGCTCCACGGTCTTTTCCTGGAGCGCGCGCAGGAGCTTGGCCTGGAGCGCGGCGGGCATCTCCCCGATCTCGTCCAGGAAGAGCGTGCCCCCGCTGGCCAGCTGGAAGCGGCCGGGCTTGTCCTTGACCGCGCCGGTGAACGCGCCCTTGACGTAGCCGAAGAGTTCGCTCTCCAGGAGGTTCTCGGGCAGGGCCGCGCAGTTCACCTTGATGAGCGGCCGGTTGGCCCGCAGGCTGGCGCGGTGCAGGCCCTCGGCCACCAGCTCCTTGCCCGTGCCGGACTCGCCCAGGATGAGCACCGAGGCCTCGCTGGGCCCGGCCTGGTCGATGAGCTCGCGCACGTGGGACATGGCCGGGCTGGCGCCCACCAGCACGGGGCCGTCGCCCGAGGCCTGGCGGCGCAGGCGGTCGTTCTCGTCCAGCAGGCGGCGGTACTCGTAGCTCTTGTCCAGCACGGCCTTGAGCTCCTCGTTGTCCGCGGGCTTGGTCAGGTAGTCGAAGGCCCCCTGTTTCATGGCGTCCACGGCCGTGCCCACGGAGCCGAAGGCCGTGAGCAGGACCACGGGCAGGCCGGGCCGCCGGGCGTGCAGCTCGCGCAGGAGCGTGAGCCCGTCCATGCCGGGCATGCGCATGTCCACCAGGGCCACGTGGGGCAGGCCGCCGGGCTGCTGGGCCAGGACGCGCAGGGCCGCGTCGCCGGAGTCGGCCTCCAGCACGTTCCAGCCCGCGTCCTCGAGCACGGCCCGGACCATGAGCCGGTGTCCGGCCTCGTCGTCCACCACGAGCACGCTGCGGATGTCGTCGTTCATGAAACCTCCGGTGCTTCGTTCTGCGGGGCGTGGTCCGGGAAGAACAGGCGCACGGCCGTGCCCCGGCCCGGCTCGGACTCGATGAGCACGCGACCCTTGTGGCCGCGCAGGATGCTCTGGACGATGGCCAGGCCCAGGCCCGTGCCCTGCTGCTTGGCCGTGAAGAAGGGCTCCAGGGCCTGGCGGCGGACGTCCTCGGGCATGCCCGGTCCGTTGTCCTCCACCGTGAGCCAGACCCCGCCAGCGGCCGGGCGCGAGAGGATGCGGATGCGGCCGCCGGACTCGGGCAGGGCCTCCAGGCTGTTCACGGCCAGGTTCAGGAGCACCTGGCGCAGGCCGTCGGGGTCGGCGAAGACCGCGGGCGCCAGCAGGTCCACCGAGGTCTCCACCTTCTTGTGCTCCAGGTCCAGCTTGAGCAGGCCGAAGAGGTCGCGGGCCGCGGCCTCCACGTCCAGGTCGCGGGGGGCCAGGGCCCGGGGCTTGGCCAGGAAGAGCAGGTCCGTGACCACCCGGTTCAGCCGGTCGGCCTCCTGGACCATGGTGGCGGCGTAGGCATCCAGGGGCTTCTGGCCCTTGAGCTTGTCCGCGAAAAGCTGGGCGAAGCCGCGCAGGGAGCTGAGCGGGTTGCGCACCTCGTGGGCCACGCCCGCGGCCAGGGAGCCGATGGCGGCCAGGCGGCGGGCCTCGTTGAGGTCCTCCTCCAGGGCGCGGATCTCGGTGCGGTCGCGGACGAGCACCAGGCGGTCGGCCTCGTCCTCGCCGCCGCTGTCCTCGTAGGGCAGGGAGAGGATCTCCAGGAGCTGGCCCTGGTGTTCGTGCTGGGTCCATTCGGGGCGGCCGTGTCCGGCCGGGAAGGGAAAGGCGGACCAGTTGCGGCCGACCAGCCCGCCGGACTCCTGGCTGTCGTCGCCGGAGAGCAGGCGCGCGGCCGAGCCGTTGGCGGCCAGGATCTCGCCGCCGCGGCCCAGGATGACCAGGCCGTCGGGCATGTGGTCCAGGAGCTTGGCCTGGAACTGCTCCAGGCGCACCAGGCGCTGGGCCTGTTCGCGGCGGCGGAGGTAGGCGAAGGCCAGGGACCAGAGCACCACCGCGGCCAGGAAGACATAGCCGGTCTGGATGAGCGCGGCGCGGCGGTACTGGTCGAACTGGGCCAGGTGGCGCTCGGCGTTGAGCCCCACCACGAGGTACACGGGCGGCGGACCCTGGGGGCCGTCGGGGTCGGGGTCGCGGCCGTGGCCCAGGCCCATGCCGGGTCCCCGGCCCAGACCCAGGCCCATGCCCGGGCCCGGGCCCGGAACGGGGATCGGCGGCCGGGCCGCGAAATCGCAGAGCATGGACAGTGCGGGCCGGGCCTGGAGCCCGGAGAGCAGGACCCGGTGGCTGCCGATGCGGGCCAGGCCGAACCAGAAGCCGTCGCGCTCCAGGCTGGCCAGGGCCTCCTCGGGCAGGCCGGGCTTGTTCTCCTCGGAGTCCGCGGCCGAGGACAGGAGCAGGCGGCCGTCCGGGCCGTAGATGCCTGCGAACACGATGTCCTCGGAGGCGGCGAACTCCTGGAGCATCTCCTTGATCAGGGAGCGGGCCGCGTTGGCCATGTTGGGGTTCTGGCGCAGGCCGCGCATGGCCCGGGATAGGTTGCCCTCGGCTCCGGCCAGGATGGCCCGGCCCGAGAGGACCATGTGCTCGTCCACGATGTTGCGCTGCCGCTCGATGCTCTGCCAGGTGAGGAAGAGACTGCCCAGGCCCAGGAGGATCAGGGCCAGGACCGCGGCCACCACGGGCCCTTTTTCCTTGTTCGAGCGGCGGATTTCCATGTCGTCGTCCGTCAGGCCGGGAAGAGGCCGCAAAGGGCGGCCCGGGACCATCCCGGACCGCCCTGCCGCGTTCCCGTTGTTCTCAAATACCGCTGGACCTAGTTGACGCAGGGGCAGTCGGCCGGGCCCATGCCCATGCCGCGGCCCATGCCCATGCCGGGGCCGAACTTCATGCCGGTCTCCTTGGAGAGTTCGGTGGCCAGGGCGTCATGCTCCTGCCGGAGCTGGGCGCGGACCTTGGCCAAGTCGGCCACCAGGCCCTGGATGTCCGCGCGCTCGGCCTTGCCCGAGGCGGTCAGGGCTTCCAGTTCGGTGTTCTTGGCCCAGTACTGGTCGCTCAACTCCACGATCTTCTTCTCGTGCTTGTCGAAGATCTTGTCCACGGCGGCCTGCTTTTCCGGGGTCAGGTTGTCGTAGAAACCCATGCCCGGGCCCCTGCCGTGGCCGTAACCCGGACCCGCGAAGGACACGGCCGAGAGGGCCAGGACGGCGGCCAGGGCCGCCACAACGATGATCGAACGCTTCTTCATAGTCAAAAACCTCCATGACGTTCCGCGCGTGCTGCGCGTGCTGTTTGGAGGAGGATAAGCAGAACCCGTGCCATGTAAAAATGTTTCATGAATTCAGGGTAGTATAATAAACGCCCGGGGTTCATTTGTGCAAAAATATGCACCTTTTTTGCAGGATGTGCAAGCTGCCCTGCACGGCCTGCGCCCCGACGGCCTCAGCCGGAGGAATCCCGGACGGCCCCGGTCCGGAGCCAGTCCTTGAGCCCGCACACGCCGCAGCTCTCGCAGCCCGCGGCCGGACAGCCCGGGGATGGGCGGCCCTGGCGGCTTTTCTCCCATTCACGCCAGAGGTGGGCGCGGTCCACGCCCAGGTCCAGGACCTCCCAGGGAAATGCCTCGTCCCGGCCGCGCTCCCGGTCCAGCACGGACGAGGGGTCGCCGCTCCAGAGCGCCAGCCCCTTTTTCCATCCGCCATGGTCCGCGGCCAGGACCAGGAGTTCGGCCAGGTCCTCGCCGCCGCGCGAGACCAGGCCCTGGACCCGGGCCAGGAAGGGGTCGTCGCCGGACAGGGCGAAGCCTCTGTACGGCTTGAGCAGGGCCTTGACCCGGCGCAGCGCGGTTTCCAGGTATTCCTCCGAGGCCATGGGCGCCCACTGGAACGGGGTCCAGGGCTTGGGCACCAGGCAGCTCACGCCCAGGGTCATGCGCATGAACTCCTTCTTGCGCGCCTGGCCCCGGCTGCGGGCCGCGTCGATCTCGGCCAGGAAGCCGGAGAATTCCTCGTAGTCGGCCTCGGTCTCGCCGGGCCAGCCCACGATGCAGTAGATGCGCAAATGGTTCACCCCGTGCCGGGCGCAGCGCTCCACCGCGGCCAGGAAGTCGGCCTCGTCCAGCTTCTTGCTGGCGGCGCGGCGCAGGCGGCGGCTGGGGGCCTCCAGGGCCAGGGTCACGGTGCGCACCCCGCAGACCCGCAGGAAGGCGAGCAGCTCCTCGGAAAGCCCGTCGGCCCGCAGGGAGGAGAGGGAGAACTTGGCCTTGCGCTCGTGCAGCCAGCGCAGGAAGGGCAGCAGGCCGGGCCAGTCGGTGAGGGCCGTGCCCACCAGTCCCACCTTGGGCGGGTCGGTCTGCTCCACGATTTCCTGGAGCTCGGCCATGGCCGCCTGGCGCGGCGGCCGATAGACGTAGCCCGCGGCGCAGAAGCGGCAGCCGTAGGGACAGCCGCGGTTCACCTCCAGGAGCAGGGAGTCCTTGAAGGTGGCCTCGGGTCCGGTGAAGCAGGAGAAGGCGGGCTCGTTGAGGAGCGTCCCGGCCTGGGCCACGGCGCGGCGCACCGGCCCCGCGCTCCGGCCCGGCACATAGACCCCGGGGCGCTGGGCCACGGCGGACAGGAATTCGTCCTTGCCGCCCCCGGCGAAGAGGTGGGCCTTGAGTTCGCAGAGCAGGGCGGCGAATCCGGCTTCGGCCTCGCCCACCCAGATCAGGTCGCAGAACGGGGCCAGGGGCGCGGGGTTCAGGAAGCAGAGCGGCCCGCCCGCCACGATGAGGGGCGGATCGGGCCGGTCGCTCCGGAAGCGGGAAATTCCCGCGGCCTTGAGCGCCCTGAGGAGGTGGAGGACATCCTCCTCGAACGAGGCGCTCAAGGCCAGAACGGGGAATGAGGACAGTGCAGCCTTGCTTTCTTCCGAGGACGGCGCGCTGCGGCCCTTGCCGAGAAAGAACCGCTCCACGGAGAGGTCCGGCTCGGCGGCCAGCAGGCGATACACGGCCTGCCAGCCCAGGCTGGAGAGCGCCGGTCCCTTGTCCCCGGGAACGGCCAGGGCCACGGGCAGCCTGCCTCCACGCTCCGCGGGCGGCGGGGATTTCCGCCCGTAGTAGAGGCCGCGCGCCGGGGCCATGCCGATCCCGTCCAAGGGCCCCGGCTAGTCGGCCTTCTTGCGGATGAAGGCCGGCACGTCCAGCTCGTCCTCCTCGAAGATGAACTCCTCCTCGCCCGGACCGGCGTTGCCGCCCGCGGCGCGGCGCAGGGCCTGGGGCTCGGCCGGGGCCTCTTCCACGGGATTGGCCCGCAGATAAGCCGGGATGTTGCGGTCCTCGCTCATGACCACCTTGTGCATCCGGCGGGTGGGCGGGGCCACGATGCCGGACTTGGGATTGATGAGCGTGAGCCCGCTGCGGCCGGGGCGCTCCACCTCGGCGTGGATGTTGTCGATGCCCGTGGCGATGACCGTGATGCGCATCTCGTCCCCGGCGTCCGGATCGAAGACCGTGCCGAAGAAGATCTGGGCGTTGTCGTCGGCCTCCTTGGAGATGATGTTGGCGGCCTCGGAGACCTCCTCGATGGTCATGTCCGGCGAGCAGGTGATGTTCATGAGCACGCCCTTGGCGCCCTCGATGGACACGTCCTCCAGGAGCGGGCTGGTGATGGCCCGCATGGCGGCCTCCTTGGCGCGGCCCTCGCCCGAGGCGATGCCGGTGCCCATGAGGGCCAGGCCGGAATTGGACATCACGGCCTTGACGTCCGCGAAGTCCAGGTTGATGAGGCCGTGCACGGTGATCAGGTCAGCGATGCCCTTCACCGCGTAGTACAGGACCTCGTCGGCCTTCTTGAGCATCTCCTGGAAGCTGGCCTTCTTGGCCGCCAGCTGGAGCAGGCGGTCGTTGGGGATGGTGATGATGGAGTCCACGGACTTGCGCAGCTCGGCGATGCCGCGCTCGGCCTGCTCCAGGCGGCGCTTGCCCTCGAAGAAGAAGGGCTTGGTCACCACGGCCACGGTGAGCGCGCCGGACTCGCGGGCGGCCTGGGCCACCACGGGGGCCGCGCCGGTGCCGGTGCCGCCGCCCATGCCCGCGGTGATGAAGATCATGTCGGCGTCGGCCACCTGCTCGCGGATGGCCTCGATGCTCTCCATTGCGGCCTCGCGGCCGATGTCCGGATTGGCGCCCGCGCCCAGGCCCTTGGTCAGGCGCTCGCCGATCTGGAGCTTCTGCTCGGCCAGGGACTTGTTGATGTCCTGGCCGTCGGTGTTGGCCACGATGAACTCGACGCCTTTGAGCGCCGACTGGATCATGTTGTTCACCGCGTTGCCGCCGCCGCCGCCGCAGCCCACGACCTTGATCTTGGCGCTGGTGTCGTGAACGATCTCGAAATTCATGATGTCCTCCTCTCCCTTTGCTGGTTGTCCTCGATTCCCCTCAAAAATTCCCCGTATCAGGCGATGTCGGTGAACCACTTCTTCATCTTGCCCAGGATGCGGTTGAACACGTTGTCGTCGCGGATGCGGAAGGGTTTTTCGTGGCCGCGTTCCTCCTCGGCTCCGTAAAGCAGCAGACCCACGGCGGTGGCGAACTTCGGGCTGTTGACCACGTCCTTGAGACCGCCGATGCCCGAGGGGTAGCCGATGCGCACGGGCAGGTCGAAGATCTGCTCGGCCAGGTCCTGCAGGCCGTGGATGAGCGAGGTGCCGCCCGTGAGCACCACGCCCGCGCCGATGAGGTTCTTGTAGCCGGACTTGATGAGGTCCTGGTCCACCAGGGCCAGGATCTCCTCGCAGCGGGGCTCGCAGATCTCGGCCAGGACCTTCTTGGACATGCCGCGCGAGTCGCGGCCGCCCACGCTGGGCACCTCGATGACCTCGTCGTCGGACAAAAGCTCGGCCATGGCGCAGCCGTGCTCCACCTTGATCTTCTCGGCGCTCATCATGGGCGTGCGCAAACCGAAGGCGATGTCGTTGGTCAGATTGTTGCCGCCCAGCGCCAGCACCGAAGTGTGCTTGATGGAATCCTTGGAGAAGATGGCCAGATCCGTGGTGCCGCCGCCGATATCGACCAGGGCCACGCCGATCTCGCGCTCCTCGGCGGTGAGCACGGCCTTGCTGGAGGCCAGGGACTCCAGCACGATGTTGGACACGTCCAGGCCCGCGCGGTGGCAGGAGCGCACGATGTTCTGGGCCGAGGTCACCGCGCCGGTGACGATGTGGACCTTCACCTCCAGGCGCACGCCCGCCATGCCCAGGGGGTCGGCGATGCCGCGCTGGTCGTCCACGATGAATTCCTGGGGCAGGGTGTGGATGACCTCGCGGTCCAGGGGGATGGCCACGGCCTTGGCCGCCTCGATGACCCGGTCCACGTCGCGCTGGGTCACCTCGCCGCCCTTGACCGCGATGACGCCGTGGGAGTTGAAGCCCTTGATGTGGCTTCCGGCGATGCCCGCATAGACCGAGCGGATCTCGCACCCGGCCATGAGCTCGGCCTCTTCCAGGGCCTTCTTGATGGATTGCACGGTCTGCTCGATGTTCACCACCACGCCGCGCCGCAGCCCCGTGGACGGGCTCGTGCCGATGCCGATGATGTCCACCCCGTCGGGCGTGACCTCGCCGACAACGGCCGCGATCTTGGTGGTCCCGATGTCCAGACCCACTACGATGTCGCTCTTGGCCATGCCTCTCTCTCCTTCCGTTGACTCGCTCCGGGCCTGCGGCCCGATTCTTTGCCGTATGTCTCGCGCCGGGCCTCAGGAGGGCCGCAGCGGCGTCTTCTTCTGCACGCAGACCATGCCTTCCACCGCGGCGATGGCGGCCACGCCGGGCAGTTCCCCGCGGCGCTGGAGGTCCTGCCAGACCGCACTGATCCTGGCAAGCTCGGCGCGCCAGTCGCGCATGGGGAAGCGCAGGGAAAAGCCCTCGGTGTCCAGCTGGAATTCCGCATCGCCCGAGGAGGTCATGTGGACCCAGGCGATCTGTCCCAGGCCGAAGGGCAGGTCGCGGCTCTGCATCATGCCCACGATGGCCGCCAGGGTCTCCCCGGCGAAGGCGTCCTGGTCCACCTCCAGCAGGGGCAGGGAGCGGAACTGGCCCGGCTCCACCGGGGCGATGATGGTCCCGGCCGAGTCGGCGTAGAAGATCTTGCCCTCGGCCTGGACCCAGAAGGCAGGCTGGCGCTCCTCCAGGCGGATCTCCAGGCGGCCGGGCAGCTCGCGCCGCACCGAGGCCTTGGCCACCCAGGGGTTCTGGGCCAGGGCCCGCTCCACCTCGGAGACGTTCACGTCCAGGGCGTTCTGGCCCAGGGCGATGTCGGCCAGGGCCAGGACCTCGCCGTAGTTCAGGCGGCTGTTGCCCGTGACCTGGATGTCCTTGAGGGCGAAATAGGGGTGCGTGGTCACGTAGCGGTAGCCGTAGAGCAGGCCGAAGCCCAGGACCCCCAGCAGGCCCAGGAAGAGCGTCAGGCAGGCCAGACCCTTGATCAGTCCGCCCAGGAAGGAGATGCCCCCGGCCAGGCGCGAGGGCGCGCCCTCGGGGCGGGAGGCCTTCTTGAAACGGTTGCTCCGCTTGACGCCGACCTTGAGCCGGCCGCTGTTGCGCAGGGCGATGGTGCTCATGACAGGACGATGACCTCCAGATCCAGGCGCGTTCCAAAGCGCTCCAGCACGGCGGCCCGTGCCGTTTCCAGAAGCTCCAGGGCCTCGGCGCTGCGGCCGCCCCCCAGGTTCACCAGGAAGTTGGCGTGCAGCTCGGAAAAGCCCATGTTGCCCAGCCGTCTGCCCTTGAACCCGGCCTCGTCCAGGAGTTTTCCTGCGCTGCGGCCCTCCGGGTTCTTGAACACGCAGCCCGCGCTGTGCGCGGCGATGGGCTGGGTGGCCTTCTTCTTTTCCAGGGTCTCGCGCACCCTGGCCCGCACGGCCCCGGGCTCGGCCGGGGTCAGGGCGAACTCGGCCTCCCAGACCAGGGGGCGGCCCGTGCCCTCGGGCGGGCTGAAACGCCGGTAGCCGAAGGAGCAGTCCGCGGCCTCGACCCAGAACAGCCCGCGCTGGGGCGTCCAGAGCCGCACCCGGGATAGGACGTCCTTGATTTCCGCGCCGTAGGAGCCCGCGTTCATGGCCACGGCCCCGCCCACGCTGCCCGGGATTCCAGCCAGGGGCTCCAGGCCCGCGAGTCCGGCGGTTTCGCAGAACCTCAGCAGGCGGGGCAGGCGCAGGCCCGCGCCGAATGTGAGGAGCACGGGGCCTTCACTGCTTGTCCAGACGCTGGGCATAATTTCGTTGCGCACGGCCAAAAGCGTCAGGTCCAGGTCGTGGTCCTCGGCCAGGAGGTTGCTGCCCCCGCCCAGGACGAACGGCCTGCCGCCGCTCCGCTCCAGGAAGCGGCCCAGCTCGTCCAGGTCGGACTCCGCGCGCAGCACGGCCTGGGCCAGGGCGGTCCCGCCCAGTCCCAGGGTGGTCAGCTCCCGGAGGAGCGGCTGCATGCGCACGTCCAGAGTCACGTCCCTACTCCTGGCCTTCCGCTGCGTTGAGCCAGTTCTCGCCCACCTGCCAGATGCTCCCCGCGCCGAGCGTCAGGAAGAGGTCCCCGGCCTTGAGGATCTCGGGCAGGGCCTTTTCCATGGCCGCGAAATCCTGGAAGAAGCGCACCCGCGTCTTGCTCACCTGCTTGATGCCCTGGGCCAGGGACAGGCCGTTGACCCCGGGGATGGGGGCCTCGGAGGCCGGGTAGATCTCGGTGAGCAGAAGCTGGTCCACGCATTCGAAAACCTTGCAGAACTCGCCGAACAGGGCCTGGGTGCGGGTGAAGCGGTGCGGCTGGAAGGCCACCACCAGGCGGCGGTCCGGGTAGCAGGCCCGCGCCGTGTCCAGGGTGGCCTTGATCTCGGCCGGATGGTGGCCGTAGTCGTCCACCACAAGCACGCCCTTGCGCTCGCCCTTCTTCTCGAAGCGACGTCCCACGCCGCCGAAGTTGGCCAGCCCCTGGAGAATGGCCTCCTTGGGCAGCCCGGCCTCCAGGGCCACGCCGATGGCGGCCAGGGCGTTCTGCACGTTGTGCTGGCCCGGATGGGCCAGGGTCACCTCGGCCCAGGGCTCGCCGTCCAGGCTGACCTTGAACACGCTGCGCAGGTGCGAGGCCACGATCTCGCCGCGCAGGCGATTTTTGGGACCCAGGCCGTAGGTCAGCACGGGCCGTTTGATGGCGGGCAGAAGCCGCTGCACGCCAGGGTCGTCGCCGCAGACCACGTTCATGCCGTAGAACGGGATGCTGTTCATGAACTCGGTGAAGGAGCGGTCGATGGCCGCCAGGTCCGGGTAGAAATCCATGTGGTCCTTGTCCACGTTGGTGACCACGGTGATGATGGGTGAGAGGCAGAGGAACGAGCCGTCGGACTCGTCGGCCTCGGCTATGAGGTATTCGCCTTCGCCCAGGCGGGCGTTGGAGCCGTAAGTGTTCAGGCGTCCGCCGATGATCACCGTGGGGTCCAGCCCGGCCTCGGTGAAGATGGTGGCCAGCAGCGAGGTGGTGGTGGTCTTGCCGTGGGTCCCGGCCACGGCGATGCCGGTCTTGAGCCGCATGAGCTCGGCCAGCATCTCGGCCCGCGGGATGATGGGGATGCCCAGCTCGCGGGCCTTGACCAGCTCGGGGTTGTTCTCGGCGATGGCCGTGGACTTCACCAGCACGTCGGCCTCGGTGACGTTCTCCGCCCCGTGGCCGATGAAGACCGTGGCGCCCAGGGATTTCAGGCGGCGCACCGCGGCCCCGGCCGAGAGGTCCGAGCCCGTGACCGAGAAGCCCAGGTTGAGCAGGACCTCGGCAATGCCGCTCATGCCCGCGCCGCCGATGCCCACCATGTGGATGGTGTTCACCCGGCTGCGCATGATGGGCGTGGCGGAGGCCTTGGAGGCCGGTACGCTGGGTCCTTGGGCCGCGGTCATCATTTCCTCCTCAGGCAGCCAGAAGTTCGTCGATCCCATCGGCGATGGCCGAGGCCGCCTCGGGCCGGGAAAAGGCCCGGGCCGCGCGGCCCATGTGGCGCAGGCGCACGGGGTCGTCCAGAAGTCCGGTCACGGTGCCGGCCAGCAGGCCGGGGTTCAGGTCGCGCTGGGGCAGGACCACGCCGCCCCCGGCCTGGGCCAGGGCCCGGGCGTTGACGGTCTGGTGGTCGTGGGTGGCGTGGGGGAAGGGCACGAGCACCGCGGGCCGTCCGGCGGCCGCGGCCTCGAACACCGTGGTGGCCCCGGCCCGGCACAGGAGCAGGTCGGCCTGGGCATAGGCCGCCGCCATGTCCTCGATGAAGCCCTTGACCCAGTCCCCGGGCAGTCCCGCGGCCTCGTAGCCCCGGCGCACCCGCGCCTCGTCCGCGGGTCCGGCCTGGTGCGTGACGGTCACCTTGGCCGCGGCCAAAAGCGGCAGGGCCGCCAGCACCGCGTCGTTCACGGCGCGCGCGCCCTGGCTGCCGCCCAGCACCAGCAGGTGGCGGCCCGGCGCGCGGGAGTCGTCCCGGCCCACGGCCGCGATCTCGGGCCGCACCGGGTTGCCGGTGAGCCGGGTCTTGGCGGCGCGGAAGGCCCGGCCCTGGTCCGGGAAGGACAAAAACACGCGGCGGGCCATCCGGCCCAGGATGCGGTTGGTCACGCCCGGTACGGAGTTCTGTTCGTGCACGGCCGTGGGAATGCCCAGGATGCGGGCCGCCAGCACCGGGCAGAACCCGGCGTAGCCGCCGAAGCCGACCACGGCCTGGGGCCGGAAGGCGCGCAGCGCGGACACGGACTTGGCCAGGCCGCGCACGAGCCAGGTGGAGGCGAAGAGCCCCTTGAGGCCGCGGCCCACCACGCCCTTGGCCGGCAGCTCCAGGAACTCCAGCCCGGCCTTGCGGGCGAGATTCCCCTCGGGCCCCGGGCCGCCCAGGAAGAGCACCCGGCAGGCCGGATTGCGCCGCCGGAGTTCCCCTGCCACGGCCAGGGCCGGGAAGATGTGGCCGCCGGTTCCCCCGGTGGTGATCACGATTTTCTCCACCGCACCGCGCTCCGCGAAAGGTTCAGGAGAAAGCCCACGCAGATGAAGGAGACCAGGATGCTGCTGCCGCCGTAGCTGATGAAGGGCATGGGCACGCCCTTGGGCGGCACCGTGCCGAGCACCACGGCCAGGTTGAGCACGCTGCCCAGGGCCAGGACCAGGGCCATGCCGAAGGCCGTGAAGCGGTCCTGCAGGTCCTCCTGGCGGTAGGCCACCCGGAAGGCCCGCCAGAGGAGCACGCCGATGACCAGGAGCACGGCCGAGAGCCCGATGAAGCCCAGCTCCTCCCCGGCCACGGCCATGATGAAGTCGTTGTGGGCCTCGGGCAGGTAGAAGAGCTTCTGCTTGCCCGCGCCGAGCCCGGCCCCGAAGAGCTGGCCCGAGCCGAAGGCGTAGAAGGACTGCACCAGCTGGTAGCCCTCGGCCTGGGCGCTCTTGAAGGGGTCCAGGAAGGCGGTCCAGCGCTTGAAACGGTAGGGCGAGGAGGTGATGAGCAGCCAGCCCGCGCCCGAGGCGAAGAGGAACGAGAGGAGCAGGTAGATGAGGCGCGTGCCGCCCACGAAGCACATGAAGAAGAGGATCATGGCCAGACACACGGCTCCGCCGAAATCCGGCTGGAGGAGCAGGATGAGGCAGAGCATGCCCGTGGCGAAGAAGGGCGGCAGGAAGCCCACGCTGAAGGTCTTCACCATCTCCTGCTTCCTGGAGAAGAAGTAGGCCAGATAGAGCACCAGGGCGGGCTTGGCGAACTCCAGGGGCTGCACGGCCACGGGGCCGAGCCGCAGCCAGCGCTTGGCGCCGCCCGCTGACACGCCCAGGGGCGTGAACACGCAGAGCAGCAGGAGCAGGGCCACACCGCCTACCCAGAGGTAGGTGGTGTTGTAGAAGAACTTGCGCGGCATGCGGGCGATGGCCAGCATGGCCAGCGCGCCCAGGCCCCCGAACAACGCCTGCTTCTTGAAGAAGAGGTAGGAGTCGCCGTAGTAGCGGTCGGCCATGATGCCGCTCGCCGAGAGCACCATGATGATCCCGAACCCCGCCAGGAGCAGGGCCGAGATGAGCAGCCACCAGTCCGGATGGCCCGTGGTTTCGGGGGTTCTGCCCAGGTCGTTCATGCCAGCTCCTTGACGATGCGCTGGAAGTGGTCGCCGCGGGCCGCGTAGCCCTTGTAGGCGTCGAAGCTCGCCGTGGCCGGGGAGAGCAGGAGCACGTCGCCGGGCCGGGCCGAGGTCCAGAGGCGGCGCACGGCGCGCTCCAGGTCCGGTTCCCAGGAGACAGGGAAGCGCCCGGCCAGCACGGGCTCGAAGACCTCGCGGGCCGCGCCGAACAAGGCGATCTCCACCACGCGGCCCTCAAAAGCCGGGATGAGCCCGGCCACGTCGCCGCCCTTGAAGACCCCGCCCAGGAGCAGGCGCACCGGCCGTTCGAAGCTCTTCACCGCAGCGGCCGTGGAGTCCAGGGTGGTGGACTTGGAGTCGTCCACGAACAGCACGCCGTTCTTCTCGCCCACGGCCTGGAGCCGGTGGGCCAGGGGCTGGAACGCGGCCGCCGTGGCGCGGGCGCTGGCCAGGTCCACGCCGAAGGCGCTCACCGCCTGCCAGGCCGCCTCCACGTTGGCCCGGTTGTGCGCCCCGGGCAGGTGC
This sequence comes from Desulfovibrionaceae bacterium, assembly GCA_040307135.1. Lineage (GTDB taxonomy): Bacteria > Desulfobacterota > Desulfovibrionia > Desulfovibrionales > Desulfovibrionaceae > Aminidesulfovibrio. The sequence goes on along the minus strand of JAWRKD010000001.1, from coordinate 11,144 downwards.
GGGGCCGGGATGCGGTCCGTGGGGCCGAACCAGACCTTGCGGGCTTTCGTGAAATCGCGCGGCTCCAGCTCGGCCCGCATCTCCTGGGGCAGCACGGCCAGGCCGGTTTCGTCCATGCGGGCGAAGAGGTTCAGCTTGGCCGCCAGGTACTCCTCCATGTCCGCGTGGTAGTCCAGGTGGTTGGCCGCGAAATTGAGGAGCACGCCCACCTTGGGGGCGAAGGTCTGGCAGTTCTGGAGCTGGAAGCTGGAGACCTCCAGGACCACCACGTCGGCGCGCGAGCCGTCCAGGAGGAAGCGGCAGAGCGGGGTGCCGATGTTGCCGCCGGTGAACACGGTCTTGCCCGCGTCCTCGAGCATGGCGGAGATGAGCGTGGTGGTGGTCGTCTTGCCGTTGGTGCCGGTGACGGCCAGGATGGGGGCCTCCAGGAACCAGGAGGCGAACTCCAGCTCGGCCACCACGTTTCCGGGGGCCACCGGGGCCAGGGCCGCGGCGATTTTCTTGGCCGCCACGCCCGGGGAGAGCACCACCAGGCCGGCGTCCGCGAACTGGGCCGGAGTGTGCGCGCCCAGGCGCAGCTCCAGCTGCCCGGCCAGGGGGCCGAGGGCGGCCGGGTCCAGGTCGGTCCTGGCGTCGGCCAGGGCCACGCGCGCGCCCAGGCGCAGCAGGAGTTCCGCCGCGGCCAGGCCGGACTTGCCCGCGCCCACCACCACGACCTGCCTGTTGCGGACCCGTTGCGCCACGCGCTCTGTCTGTGCCGGCGCCATTTCCGCTACCTCAGCTTGAGTGTGCTCAGGGCCATGAGGGACATGAGGATGGAGAGGATCCAGAACCGGATGATGATCTTGGATTCCGGAATGCCCTTCATCTCGAAATGGTGGTGCAGGGGGGCCATGCGGAAGATGCGCTTGCCGCCAGAAACCTTGAAGTAGCCCACCTGGAGGATCACCGAGAGGGTCTCGAACACGAACACGCCGCCCACGAGCAGGAGCAGGAGCTCCTGCTTGCAGAGCACGGAGATGAAGCCCAGCAGACCGCCCATGGACAGGCTGCCCACGTCGCCCATGAAGACCTGGGCCGGATAGGCGTTGTACCAGAGGAAGCCCAGGCCCGCGCCCACCAGGGCGCCGCAGATCACGGTCACCTCGCCCACGCCGGGCAGGTGCGCGATGTTCAGGTAGTCCGCGATGCCCGCGTGGCCCGCGGCGTAAGTGAAGATGGCGAAGGTGGCCGCGGCCACCACCATGGGGCCGATGGCCAGGCCGTCCAGGCCGTCGGTCAGGTTCACGCCGTTGGACCCGCCGATGAGCACCACCAGGGCGAAGGGCAGGTAGAACCAGCCCAGGTCCGGCACGAAGTACTTGAAGAAGGGCACCGAGAGCTTGGTGGAATAGACCGGCTCGAAGATGAGCGCGGTCACGGCCAGGCCCGCCACCAGGAGCTGGCCCAGGAACTTGGCCCGGGCCGAAAGGCCCTTGTTCCGCTTCTTGACCACCTTGATGTAGTCGTCGGCGAAGCCCACGGACCCGAAGCCCACGAACACGAAAAGCGCCAGCCAGATGTAGTGGTTGCGCAGGTCGGCCCAGAGCAGGGTGCTGCCCACCACGGCCAGGCCCACCAGCAGGCCGCCCATGGTGGGGGTGCCCTGCTTGCACTGGTGCGCCGGGCCGTCCTCGCGGATGTACTGGCCGCACTTGAGCTTGGTCAGCCAGCGGATCATGGCCGGGCCGCAGAGCACGGTGAGGATCAGGGCCGTGAGCAGGGCGTAGATCGAGCGGAAGGTGATGTAGCGGAAGACGTTGAAGGCCCCGATCTGGCCGGCCAGGGGGTAGAGCAGATGGTAGATCATGCGCCTGCGCCTCCCTGGGGGCCGCATCCGAGTTCGCGGGACAGGGCGGCCACGTGCAGTTCCATGCGCGCGGACCGCGAGCCCTTGACCAGCACCACGCCGCCGGAAAGACGGAGCCGCCGCCAGGCCGCCAGCGTGGCCTCGGCGTCGGCCACGGCGGCCACCGGGGCCGGGACGCCGTTGGAGCCGTAACCCCGGGCCACGTCCGCGGCGTAGGAACCCTGGAACAGGACCTGGGCCGGGGCCACGGTCTTGAGGAAACGGCCCATGGCCTCGTGGGCCTGGGCCGCGTCCGGGCCCAGCTCGCCCATGGCCCCGAGCACCAGCACCAGGGGGCGGTCCCCGGCCAGAGCCTTGGCCGCTTCCACGGCCCGGGTCATGGACAGGGGATTGGCGTTGTAGGAGTCGTCGATGAGCGTCCAGCCCCCGCCCGTCAGGCAGCAGAAGCGCTGGTCCGGCCGCTGGAAGGAGGCCAGGCCCTGCACGGTCTCGGCCCCGGACAGGCCCAGGTGGTGCGCGGCGGCGGCCACAGCCGCCACGTTCTCGGCGAAGTGCGCGCCGCAGAAGGGCAGCACGGTCTGGACCTCGCCCAGGGGGGTCTTCAGCAGGTAGAGGCCGGAGTCGCCGCCCGCGTGGCCTTCGAAGGCGCAGTAGAAGGGCGCGTCCTGGTCCCGCGTGGAGAAGGTCACGGCCTCGGGTTTGAGGGCCATGGCCTCCTCCAGGAGCAGGGGATAGTCGCGGCTCACCAAGGCCACGCCGCCGGGCCGCAGGTGCTTGAGCAGGGAGGCCTTGGCCCGGGCCACGCCGCGCAGGTCGCCCAGGCCCTGGAGATGGGCCGGGCCGATGTTGTGGATCACGGCCAGGTCCGGGGCCACGATGAAGCCCAGTTCGTCCATGTCGTTGGGCTTGCTGATGCCCGCCTCCAGGACCCAGACGTCCTCCTGCCCGGAGGCCGCGAAGATGGACAGGGGCAGGCCGATCTGGTTGTTCCAGTTCTTGTAGTTCTTGGCCACGCTGAAGCGCTGTCCGGCCACCTGGGCCAGCATCTCCTTGACCGTGGTCTTGCCCGCGGTGCCGGTGACGCAGACCACCCTGGCCCTGGTGGCGTCGCGCAGGCAGCGGCCGAGCCGGCCCAGGGCGGCCACGGTGTCGCGCACCACGAGCACCGGGACCCTGGTGATCTCGGGCAGGGGGCGTCCGGCCACCACGGCCAGGGCGCCCTGGCCCACGGCCTGGGCCGCGAACTCGTGACCGTCGAACCGTTCGCCGGAGAGGCAGAAGAACACGTCGCCCCGGCCCACGGCGCGACTGTCCGTGCGGATCTCGCACACGTCGCGATCCTGGCCCTCGGGGGTCTCGGGGGCCCCCAGGAGGCAGGCCTCCAGCTGGCGCAGGGTGAGCTTCACCCGAGCACCTCCCGGATGGCGCGCTGCACGGCTTCCACATCGCTGAAGGGCAGTTTGCGGTCGCCCACCTGCTGGTAGCTCTCGTGGCCCTTGCCCGCCACCAGGAGCACATCGCCCTCGGCCATGAGGCCCACGGCCTTGCACAGGGCCTGATAGCGGTCCGGCTCCTCCACGATCTCGGGTTTGCGCGGGCCGGAGAAGAGCCCGGGGCGGGCGTCGGCCATGATCTCCAGCGGATCCTCGAAGCGCGGGTTGTCCGAGGTGAGCACGGCCACGTCGGCGTAGTCGGCCACGGCCCGGGCCATGAGCGGCCGCTTGCCGCGGTCGCGGTTGCCGCCGCAGCCGAAGACCGTGACGAGCCGCCGGAAGTCCAGGGAGCGCAGGGTCTTCTGCACGTTGACCAGGGCGTCCGGGGTGTGGGCGTAGTCCACGAACACGGCCAGGCCGTGCTCGTTGGGCACGCGCTCCAGGCGGCCGGGCACGCCCTGGAACTCCGCAAGGCGGCGGGCCTCCTTGCAGGACAGGCCCAGGGACAGGCAGGCGGCCTGGGCGGCCAGGAGGTTCTGGGCGTTGTGCGCGCCCACCAGCGGCGAGGTCAGCTCCCAGCTCTTGCCCTTGTAGGTCATGCGCAGGTGCAGGCCGGCCCCGGTGCAGGACAGGATGGTCCCGGCCAGGCTGGCGTCCCCCAACGGCTCGTCCGTGAGGCCGTAGCCCAGGGAGGGGTGGACCTCGGCCAGCAGGCGGCGGCCGTAGGGGTCGTCCCAATTGAGCACGCAGCGCTTGTCCCCGGCCGGGCAATCACGAAAAAGTCTAGATTTGGCTTGGAAATAACTTTCCATTGTCCCGTGGTAATCCAGATGATCCTGGGTCACGTTGGTGAGCACGGCCACGTCGAAGGAGAGCCCGGCCACGCGCTTCTGGTCCAGGGCGTGGGAGGAGACCTCCATGACCACCACGTCCACATCGCTCTTGGCCATGTTGGCGAAGAGGTCGTGCAGCTGCCAGCAGCCCGGGGTGGTCAGGCTGGCGTCCAGGCTGAAGCCGGGCCAGCGGTAGGTCACGGTGCCGAGCACGCCCACCTTGAGCCCGGCCGCGGCCAGGATGTGCTCGATGAGGTAGCTGGTGGTGGTTTTGCCGTTGGTGCCGGTGACGCCGATGGTCTTCATCACGGCCTGGCCGGTCTTGAAATAGGCCCGGGCCAGTTCGCCCAGGGCCTCGGCAGCGTCCGGCCGCGGCAGCAGCGCGGCCCCGCCCAGGAGCTCGGGCTCCACGGGCTCGGCGCTGACCACGGTCTCCGCGCCGCGGGCCACGGCGTCGCGGATGAACTGGGCGCGCTTGTCCCCGGCCGCGGGCATGGCCACGAAGACCTCGCCCGGGTTCACCAGCCGCGAGTCCGTGCGCACCATGAGTCCGGCGCGAACCTTGTCCAGCAGGGCCTGCCAGGGGCCTTCCACGGGTGCGTCCATCTCCGCCTTGCGCCTCCCGCTAGGAGAGGATGAGAACAAAAACATCATTGTCGCCGTCCCTCCCTTCGGGCCAGGGATCGCCCGCGGCGGGCTTCTGTCCGCTCACCACCATGCCCCGGCCCTTGAGCACCGGGACGATTCCTTTCTGCACGAGCAGCTCCACGGCCCGGCGCAGGGGCAGGCCGTGCAGGTCCGGCACGCGCTCGCCCGCGGTGCGGGGCTGGCCCGCGGGCAGCACCTCGCCCATGACCTGCGAGGGGTCGGGCTCGACCCGGGCGGCCTCGGCCAGGGCCGGGGCCTCGGGCAGGCGGCCGTAGTAGGCCAGGGCCCGCGAGGCGATCTCCTTGACCGCCGGGGCGGCCACAATGCCGCCGTAGGAGACGTTCTGCGGCTCGTCCACCAGGGCCAGGACCAGGTATTCGGGCTTGTCGCCGGGGATGAGCCCCACGAAGGAGGAGAGGCGCTCGTCGCTGTAGCCGCCCTTGCCCGCCTTCTGGGCCGTGCCGGTCTTGCCGGCCACGGGCACGCCCGGGATGCGGGCCATCTTGCCCGTGCCGTCCATCTCCACCACCTCGCGCATCATGGCCAGCACGGCCTGGGCCGTCCTGTTGCTGAACACGCGGCCCGAGGCCTCGGGCTGGTCCTGCGCCGGCTCCGCGATGAGCTTGAGCGGCTTGGCCTCGCCGCCCGAGGCGATGCAGAGGTAGGCCTTGGCCATCTGCAGAGCCGTGACGCCGATGCCCTGGCCGAAGGAGATGGCGGCCTGGTCGATCTCGGTCCAGGCCTGGGCCGGGTGCAGGATGCCCACCCCGCCGGACAGGGCCGTGACCCCGGGCCGGGAGCCGAAGCCCAGGCGGGTGAGGTAGTCGTAGTAGCGCTGCGAGCCCAGGGTCTGACCCACCTTGGCCGCGCCGATGTTGCTGGAGTAGCGCACGATCTGGCTCACCGTGAGCCAGCGGTGGGGGTGGTCGTCGCGGATGATCTTGTTGCGCAGCTTCCACTTGCCGTTCTCGCAGTCGAAGAGCTGGTCCGCGGTGACGGTCTTCTCCTCCAGGGCCGCGGCCACCAGGAAGGGCTTCATGGTGGAGCCGGGCTCGAACACGTCCTGGGCCGCGCGGTTGCGGCGCAGGCCCGCGGCCGTGGTGCGGCTCACGTTGGGATTGAAGAAGGGGTAGTTGGCCATGGCCAGGATCTCGCCGCTGTCCACCTTGACCACGATGGCCATGCCGCTCTGGGCCTCGTACTTGCGCACGGCCTCGGCCAGGGCCTGCTCGGTGAGGTCCTGCACGTGCGAGTCGATGGTCAGGCGCACGTCGTGGCCGTTGATGTCCATTTCCCGGCCCTGGTCGTCCAGGTACAGGCGGCGGCCCGAGGCGTCGCGCTGGACCACGAGCTTGGCCTGGCCCGCGGCCAGGCGGTCCTCGAAGGCCGCCTCCACGCCCTCCAGGCCCTTGCCGTCCACGTCCACGAAGCCCAGGATCTGCCCGGCCAGGTGGCCGTTGGGGTAGAGCCGGTTGTATTCCGAGGTCAGGTGCACGCCCGGCAGCCCGGCCTCGGCCACGGCCTTGGCCTGGGCGTCGCTGACCTGGCGCTTGATCCAGACGAAGTTTTTCTTGGACGAGAGGTCCTTGCGCACCTCGGCCTCGGACAGGCCCAGGATGGAGGCCAGCACGCGCGGGGTCTTGGGCGACTTGGCCGCGTCCAGGGGCCGGGCGTAGACGGACTGGGCCTCCACGCTGGTGGCCAGCACCGCGCCGTCCTTGGACAGGATGCGGCCGCGCTGGCCGCGCTCGAACTCCGCGGCGTAGCTCTGGCGCGAGGCCAGCTCCTCCAGCTGCGGGCCGCGCCAGAGCTGGATGTAGCCCGCGCGGACCCAGAGCGCCCCGAGCAGAACGACGAAAAGGCCGGCGACGCATGCCAGCTTGAATCTGCTGAAGTCCCGGCCTTTCTTTTTCTGTTTCACCATACGGTGGCCTCAGGGCTTCTCGGGTGCGGGCCTGGTCTCCGCCGCCGGAAGGCGCCGGATTTGCCCGGGACCCGCAGGACCCAGTCCGAATTTGTCCGCCAGCCGCTTGAGCTGGTAGGGGGCCATGAGATTGTCCCGCTCCACGCCCAGCTTGTCCGCCAGGGCGTTGCGCTCGCCCAGTTCATACTCCATCTTCTTGAGCGTGTAGGCCAGGTCCACGCGCTCGATGTTCATCCAGACCGAGGCCAGGCCCAGGCACAGGGCCAGCCCGAACAGGGGCAGCAGGAGCCAGAAGCCGCCGCGCACCCCACCGCTCACGCCGCGCCCTCCAGGGGCAGCCGCTCGGCCACCCGCAGCTTGGCGCTGCGGCTGCGCGGGTTGCGTTCCATCTCGGCCTCGCCAGGAACCACCGGCTTCCTGGTCAGGACCTTCATGCTGGGCTTGCGGCCGCAGGTGCACAGCGGCTGGCGCGGCGGGCAGATGCAGCCCTTGGCCAGGCCGCGGAAGGCCAGCTTGACCATGCGGTCCTCCAGGGAGTGGAACGAGATGATCGCCAGCCGCGCCCCGGGTTTCAGCCGTTCCGGGATGCGCGCCAGGAAGGTCTCCAGCTCCTCCAGCTCCCGGTTCACGGCCATGCGCAGGGCCATGAAGGTCCTGGTGGCCGGATGGTTGCGGGCCTGGCGGCGGCGGTCCGGGGGGTAGGCCCGGGCCACGATCTCGGCCAGCCGCGCCGTGGAGTCGATCTCGGCCTGCTCGCGCTCGCGCACGATGGCCTTGGCGATCCTGCCGGCCAAGGGTTCCTCTCCGTATTCGCCGATGATCCGGCGCAGTTCCTCAAAACGGGCCTTATTCACCAGGACCCTGGCCGGCTTGAAGCCCGAACCCGGGTCCATGCGCATGTCCAGGGGGCCGTCGGCCGAAAAGCTGAAGCCCCGCTCGGGCCGGTCCAGCTGGAGGGAGGAGACTCCCAGGTCCAGGACCGCGCCGTCCAGGGCGTCCCACTGGAGGCGGTCCATGGCCGCCTCGAAGCCGCTGAAAGACGTGTTCTCCAGGTGCGCCCTCCCGCCGAAGGGGGCCAGCCGCTCCCGGGCCAGGGCCAGGGCCTCGCGGTCCCGGTCCAGCCCGAGGACGTCGGCGCGTCCGTCCGCGGCCCGCAGGATTCCGAGACTGTGCCCGCCCAGTCCCAGCGTGCCGTCCAGATAGCGCCCGCCCGGTTTCGGCCCGATCCAGTCCAGGGTCTCCGCCAGCAGCACGCTGACGTGCGCCGCGCCGGGATCGCCGCCCTCGCTAGAAGGGCAGGATGACGCCGGCTTCGGACAGCTCGTCGGAGACATCGCTGTAGTCCTGCTCCAGCAGACCCTGGTAACTCTCCTCGCCCCAGATCTCGAAACGCTCGCCCACGCCCAGCAGGACGACCTCCTTGTTCAGCCGTCCGCTTTTGCGCAGGTGCGCCGGAAGCTGCATGCGGCCCTGGGGGTCCACCTGGACCTCCTCGTAGCCGGAGTAGAGTATGCGCATGAAGTCCCGCAGTTGCCTGCTGGGATTCTTGGATTTCTTCTGCAGCTCACCTTCGAGCCTGTCCCACTGCGCCGGGGTGATGCCGATGACGTGGCCCTCGAAGATGGTCAGCACGATCCGGCCGTCGGCCACTTCCGCGAAGATCTGGTCGCGGAATTCCGGCGGCAGGATGATGCGGCCCTTGGGGTCCAGGCTGCGGTGCGCATGCCCGCGGAACTTCATCTGACTCCACCTTCCGACACTTTTTCCCACGTTTTTTATACGTAATGCCACCCTTCCGCCAAACGCAAGGAGATGTCAAGATTAAAAATCCATTTTCATCGAAGAAAAATGAGGATATGACTGGCTTCCGAGGGCTCCCCGCAGGAGGCCGCAGGGCCTGGAAAGCACGGCGGAGGGGGGAGCCTACAGTTTTGAACCTTGGCGGCAACTATTCCGAAACACTGGGAAAACTCCTGAAGCGAAAGGAAGCCGCATATGCACACCAAGATCATCGCCACCCTGGGCCCGGCCACCAGCGACGAGGACTCCGTCCGCTCCCTGGTGGAGGCCGGGGCGCGCATCTTCCGGCTCAATTTCTCCCACGGCGGCAAGGAAGGCTTCATCCGCATGGTGGACATCATCCGCGGCCTGGAGCGCAAGCTGGGCCAGACCCTGTCCATCCTCCAGGACCTCTCCGGCCCCAAGATCCGCACCTGCGACATCGGCCTGGGCACCCTGGAGATATCCCGCGGCGACGAGGTGCTCCTGGGCGTGCCGGGCCAGGAGGAGGGGCGCAGCGAGCCGGTCATCTGCCTGGACCTGCCCGCGGTCATCCGCACCCTCAAGGTGGGCGACACCGTGGCCCTGTCCGACGGCATGCTCCAGTTCCACGTCACGGGCCGCGAGAACGAGCTGCTCGTGCGGATGACCGCCGAGAATTCCGGCATCGCGCCGCCGCGCAAGGGCATCGCCTTCCCGGGCAAAACCACGCCCCTGGACGCCCTCACGGCCAAGGACAAGGTGGACCTGGCCCTGGGCCTGGAGATCGGCGTGGACGTGGTGGCCATGTCCTACGTGCAGAGCGCCGAGGACATCAGCGCGCTCAAGGCCGAGATGCGCCAGCTGGGCAAGACCCTGCCCATCATCGCCAAGCTCGAGCGCCGCGGCGCCATCCAGAACCTCCAGCGCATCCTGGAGGAGACCGACGGCGTCATGGTGGCCCGCGGCGACCTGGGCCTGGAGTGCGAGCTCTCGGACATCCCGGCCATCCAGAAGCGCATCATCAGCGCCTGCAACGCGGCGGGCAAGCCGGTGATCGTGGCCACCCAGATGCTCCTGTCCATGGTCAACAGCCCCCTGCCCACCCGGGCCGAGACCACGGACGTGGCCAACGCCATCCTGGACGGCGCGGACTGCATCATGCTCTCCGAGGAGACGGCCATCGGCAAGTATCCGGACAAGGCCGTGGCCTTCATGCGCAAGATCGCCCAGACCGCCGAGGAGTTCCATTTCGAGTCCTCGCCCGGCCCGCGGGCGCCCGGCGACCAGGAGCACCCGGCGCGTTTCCTGGCCTACGCCGCCGCGCTCCTGGCCCAGAAGACCCGCTCCAAGGCCATCGTCTGCCACAGCACCTCCGGGGCCACGGCCCGCATCCTCTCGGCCTGCCGGCCCAAGCAGCCGGTCTATGCCCTGTCGCCGGACCCCCGGGTGCGGCACTTCACCAACCTGTCCTGGGGCGTGGTGCCCGAGGCCCCCAAGGAGAGCGAGGATTCCCACCAGGACCGGGCCGAGACCTTCGTCTGCGAGTCCCCGGCCTTCGCCGCCGGGGATTGCGTGGTGATCACGGCAGGCCAGCCCAAGAAGAACCAGATGCAGACCCAGACCAACGTGGTGAAGATTTTCGAAAAGTGAGCCGAGCATGAGCGCCAAGCCGCGGATGGACGCGCCCAATGGGCTTTCCGAAGAATACTACCAGATCAACACGGACATTCTGGGCAGTTTCAACAAGTACCGTCCTCCCTTGAACATCTTCCGCTTCAAGGAGGACGTGGCCCGGATCATGCCCTACTACAAGGTGGGCGAGCGGCTCTCCAACGAGCAGGTGGAGGAACTGGCCGCGCTCACTGAAGAGGGTCTGATCTTCGTCTCCCGCGCCGACCACCCGGTGTACGTCAAGCACATCAGCTACCAGCTGGACCTGGTGCTCATCGACAAGAACCTCAAGGAGCGGGAGATCGCGGACATCTTCCAGCAGGCCCTGACCCGGCGGCTGGAGGAGTTCCTGGACCAGCCCGTGCTCCTGGTCTTCCAGAAGTTCTGGGCCGACCTGCTGGTGCTCACCGAGTACCTTTGGCACGACCCCCTGCGGATCAAGGCCCTGACCCGGCGCCTGCACGCCACCTACAGTCTGGCGCGGCATTCCTTCAACTGCGGGATCATGGGCCTGGCCCTCTACATGCGCATGAACGCCAAGAACTTCGAGGAGGGCGGCGTCAAGCGCAAGAATTTCGACCACCTGGCCGCCGGGCTCTTCCTGCACGACATGGGCATGACCAAGGTGGCGGCCTTCATCCGCGAGAAGGAAAAGCCCCTGGTGCCCGACGAGCGCAACAAGGTGCTCCAGCACCCCATGCACGGCTCGGAGATGCTCGCCAAGCTGGACCTCAAGTTCCCCGAGGTGGAGGCCTGCATCCTGGAGCACCACGAGCGGCTCACGGGCACGGGCTACCCCCAGAAGCGCGTGGGCGCGGCCGTGACCCCGGTGGGGCGGCTGTGCGCCGTGGTGGATTCCTACTGCGCCATGATCACCAAGCGGCCCTACGCCGAGGCCATGGACCCCATGAAGGCGGCCACGGCCCTGGCCCAGGACGGCGGCTACGACCCGGAGATCACCAAGCACCTCCAGGCCATGATACTGACCCAGAAGATGCAGGCCTGAAAAACGAGAACGGCGGCGC